>JAHDDT010000052.1:4370-16593 GCA_020629195.1 Hellea sp. | reverse complement strand
CCGACCAATATCTTCACCATGCCCTTATCGTTGAAATACATTTTAAGCGGCACAATGGTGCGGCCTTTTCTTTGCGTTTCATTCCATAACTTGCTGATTTGCTTGCGTTTTAGTAGGAGCTTCCTTGGGCGCGTCGGCAGGTGATTAAACTGACTGGCAGGGGCGTAAATCGGGATATTGGCGTTGATGAGCATGAGTTCCTGATTTTCAATCGCGGCATAGCTCTCAGCGATATTGGCTTGGCCTTCGCGCAGGGCTTTGACCTCTGTCCCGACCAGCACAATACCCGCCTCGAAGGTTTCTTCGATTTTGTAATCAAAACGCGCGCGCCGGTTCTCGGCGATGGTTTTGTTATTAGGGTCTGCCTTTTTTGCGGCCATAGCTAAATTTTGACGCCCGCCATACGCGCAGCGCTTTTTACGGCATCCTTAGTCCCTTCACGGCAGAGCGTAATCGGAAGACGTACATGCGGATCCATTTTCCCAAGCAGGCTCAGCGCATATTTGGCCGGTGCAGGGCTTGGGTCGATGAAGAGATCTTGGTGCAGACGATGAAGCTTTTGATTGATTTTCTGCGCCGCGACAAAGTCTTTGGCCATCATCAGATTATGAAACTCAGCATAAATCGCGGGGGCGACATTGGAGCCCACAGAAATACAGCCCTTCCCGCCATGCGCCGCATGACCGAGCGAGGACGGATCGTCACCTGAGAGCTGGATGAAATCTTCACCGCAACGCTCGATCAGGCCTGCAACCCGGGTTATGTCACCCGTCGCGTCTTTGCAGCCGACAATCGTTGGCAGCCTTGAGAGGCGGCCCATCGTGTCATTATTGATATCCACCACGGAGCGTCCTGGGATGTTGTAAACGATGATTGGAATATCTACGGCCTCAGAGATGGCTTTAAAATGCTGATAGATGCCCTCTTGGCTCGGCTTGTTATAATAAGGCGTCACGACGAGCGCGGCATCTGCGCCGACATCTTTGGCCTTTTGCGCATAGGCAATGGACATGCGCGTCTCATTTGAGCCTGCGCCTGCGATGACAGGGACGCGGCCATTAGCGGCTTCAACGCAGAGCTCTATGACGCGGCGATGCTCCTTATCCGTCAGCGTGGCGGTCTCGCCCGTTGTCCCGCAAGGCACGAGGCCATGTGTGCCGCTCTCGATTTGCCATTCAATAAAGTCTTGAAAGGCGGTCTCATCCACTGTGCCGTCTTTAAATGGAGTCACCAGAGCTGTAATAGAACCTTTAATCATATTGCGCTTTCGTCGTCTGAAACTTCAGCCGTGATGTAAATCATAGGCTAAGCGAATCTTGTATTACATATGTGTTATTTTATAGGCCTATTTGCGTTCTTTTCTTGCCCTGCGCAAGACACGGATTAGTGTAAAGTTATGCTATTAAACCGATTCAATACAGCTGCAGATTTTTCAGCAGTCCTCAGAGCGCTTACCTTGATGCTTTTCACGCTCTTTGTGATGGTGTTCCATACAGCCGCAGAAGCCTTAATACCGACACCACGGGTTAAGCCTGCGCCCCCCAATGCCTCTCAATTTTTAACAGATAAAGATGCTAAACGTTTTCGCAGAGGGTTAAGAGCCGCAAAAAAGCGTCATTGGAGCGATCTCGATCAACAAATCAAAAATCTTGATGACAATATCGCCAAAGATACATTGCGTTGGGTCAGAGCCGCCAGAAACCCGAATGTGTCATTCAAGGATATCAGCTATGTTGTGCAGAACTTGAATGATTGGCCGCGCATGACGGCTATTCAAGCCAAGGCTGAAGCCATATTATTTGACGATCCCCTCTCAACACGAAAGACCATAAACTGGTTTCAGAACAAGGAACCTGTCGCAGGTGAAGGGCGCGTTGCTTTGGCACGAGCTTATTATAAAAGTGGTGATGAGAGTACAGCAGATTTGTGGTTGAAATCAGCATGGCGAGAGTCAAAGCTTACTCGCGCTCGTCAACAAGAGGTATTCAAACAATTCCGAGGCAAACTTAGTAAGGAGGACCATGCTGTACGCGCGGATCACCTTATCTGGCAAGGAAGACGTCACCATGCCAAAGCCGAAGCCCTGCTCCCTCATATGGGCAAAAAACAACGCGCTCTAATGAATGCCCGCATACGAACGGCCTCAAATCGTTCGGGTATGGATGCGGCGATAAGGTCAGTGCCGCAAGAATATAAAAATGAAGCCGGCTTACTTTATGAGCGCGCGAAATGGCGTCGCCGCAAAAAAACGAAAGACTACGCCCTGCCCGTTTATCTTCAAATTGTGAACCCGCCGCTAAACCCTACGGGCCGTGAGGTCATATGGAAAGAAAAGCGAATTATGCTCCGCTGGGCCATTGAGAAAAAGAAATATCAAGAGGCTTACCAGCTCTCCACAAATCACGGTTTGACGCGAGGGGCAGGTTTCGCAGAGGCAGAATTCACCGCAGGGTGGTTAGCGCTAACAAAATTAGGGCAACCTCAAAAAGCCGCGCAACATTTTGAAACTTTGAAAAATGGTGTTTCCTTGTCTGTATCCTTATCGCGCGCCGCTTATTGGCAAGCCCGAGCAGCCGAAGCCCTTAACGACCCCAATGCGCGTGCTTATTATGCAGAAGCCTCAGCCTATACGAATACTTATTATGGGCAGTTAGCAGCAGATAAAATTGGGGGACGTTTAGCTCAAGTGAGCTTGCCGCTTGAAGCCGATACGTCTGACATTAAAGCCCGTTTTGAAGCCGACCCTCGTGTCCGGGCCATGCACCTCTTGGGCGAGGCTGGAGAAGAACGTTTCTTCACGAATTTTGCGTTTCATTTAGATGATGTTCTAAATGAAAAGCGTGAGCTCACACTTTTGTCCCAACTTGCTAAGAATTATGGCTATATGCGCCCATCTCTCAGGGCAGCCAAGCAAGCATCCCGTTTCCAGTCCATGTTGACGGATTCAGGCTATCCTATCGTGGAGGAAATCGAGTCCTTGCCGAGCAAATTCGACATCCCATTTGTTTATGCAATTGCCAGACAGGAAAGCGAGTTTGAATTTAACGTTGTCAGTAGCGCTAAGGCTTACGGCATGATGCAAATGATTAACAGTACGGCTAAATACACCGCCAGAAAACACCGCATTCCCTACTCCGTATCTAAGCTCACAGCTGATCGCGAATATAGTGCAAAACTTGGCGCGCTTCATTTGCATGACCTATTAGATATGTTTGATGGGTCTTATATCCTAGCGGCTGCAGCTTATAATGCAGGTCCTCACCGCTCTAAGACATGGATAAAAACATATGGAGACCCGCGAACAGGAGACATCGACCCGATTGATTGGGTCGAG
Source organism: Hellea sp. (assembly GCA_020629195.1). Taxonomy (GTDB): domain Bacteria; phylum Pseudomonadota; class Alphaproteobacteria; order Caulobacterales; family Maricaulaceae; genus Hellea. The sequence continues at coordinate 13,259 of JAHDDT010000052.1, read as the reverse complement.
TCCATTCCCTTCTCAGAGACCCGTAACTACGTGCAACGCGTTATAGAGAACATGCAGGTTTATCGCGCTCGAAGAAATGGCAATCAGAGCAACAGCCAAATCTATCAAGATTTAACACAAGGCGCGTTTTAGGTTAAGAGACTATCCGCGCGCATAGCAACTTCGGGATCCACATTCCCGCCTGATAATATTATACAGATTGTGTTTATATTCTCACCATCAGAGAGTGCACCTGTCAAAAGAGCTGCCATAGCCACGGCTCCGCCTGGTTCTAGCTGAACGCTTAATTCCTTTTTCGCGATTGCCATGCTCATGAGACAGTCGAGGTCAGATACGCCGAAGACTCCTGAGAGTGACTGGCGGTTAATGGGCCATGTTAGCGCGCCAGGTTGAGGAGTCATAAGGGCATCGCAGAGTGTTGGCGGCATATCTTTTAGGTATTCCCGCTTTCCTGTCTCAAAAGAGCGTTGGTGATCATTATAATGCTGTGGTTCTGCGCCGTAAATTTTTGTGCGCGGAGAAAGCTCTGCCATAGCCAAGCTTATTCCCGCGCAGAGACCTCCTCCGCCTATACAGGTGATAAGCGCATCAAATGAAATGCCGCTTTGTGCGATTTCAAGACCAACTGTTCCTTGGCCCGAGATAATGTAAGGATCATCATAACTCGGTACGATAATACGCCCTTCTCGTTCTGAGATTTCGATCGCAATTTCCTCACGGCTCTCAGTTAGGCGGTCATAGGAAATGATTGTCGCGCCATCATTTATAACACCCGCTGTTTTCACTGCAGGTGCATCTGTTGGCATAATGATGACCGCATCTATGCCCAATTCTTTTGCCGCTCTAGAGACGCCTTGCGCGTGATTGCCTGAGCTCGTCGCGACAACACCTTTGCGGCGTTCTTCTGGGCTCATCGCCGAGAGGCGGTTATAGGCGCCGCGATATTTAAATGCGCCGACCTTTTGAAGGCATTCAGGTTTGAACCAGACCGACTTGCCTGTCATGTCGTCGATGACATCAGAGCGGAGCAATTCCGTTTTAATGGCGTGGCCTTCAATACGCTTGGCGGCCATTTGCACGTCGCTGAAATTTGGAAGTGCTGTCATATGAAACTCTTTGCATATGGGTTATTGCAAGCAGTGTAATCAATGGGCATAAGTGGGCAAGAAGAATAACTATTTTGGGAGATGTCCATGCAGGGCCTAATGATGCAGCAAGAGTTAATGATCAGCGACCTAATCGAGCATGCTGCGACTGTTCACGGAAATCGTGAGATTTACACACTTAATGCCGATATGACGGAGCATCGCTATAGTTGGGCGGATTGCGCCGCACGAACACGTAAATTAGCAAATGCTCTCATCGCGGCTGGCATTAAAAAAGGTGACCGCGTGGCGACAATCGCATGGAATAGCTATCGCCATATAGAGATATACTACGCTGTCTCTTCTATTGGGGCCATTGTGCACACGATTAACCCGCGCCTGAAACCTGAACAGGTTGCGTGGATGGTCAACCATGCCGAAGATACCATGCTGATGTTCGACACAACATTCGCGCCCATCATTAACGGCGTCGGTGCCATGTGTTCCAGTGTAAAACACTGGGTCTGCTTAACGGACGCGGCTGGCATGCCTGATATGAAAGTAGATTGTACCGATTATGAAAGCCTCATAGCAGATGCGTCCGACGAAATTGAATGGCCGCGTTTTGATGAAAACACAGCCTGTACGCTTTGCTATACATCGGGAACAACGGGTGATCCTAAAGGCGTTCTTTATTCTCATCGTTCCACGATCCTTCACGCTATGGCGGGGTCATTTAATGACGTGATTGGTGCGGGGTCTCGTGATGTGATTTTGGCCGTTGTGCCGATGTTCCACGTTTCGGCTTGGGGGCTCGTTTATTCAGCGGCAATGGTGGGGGCTAAGCTTGTCATGCCTGGACCTGGTCTGGATGGTCCGAATATGTGTAAAATGATCAATCAAGAAGGCGTCACTCTTATGGCGGGTGTGCCGACGGTTTGGCTTGGCATATATAATCATGCAAAAGCCAACAACATTGACTTGCCCACAGTTAAGAAAGCGCTTGTTGGCGGTTCTGCCCTGCCCGAATCTCTTCTCCGCGCCTATGAGCAGGACCTTGGCATTCCAATGCAACAAGGTTGGGGTATGACGGAAACATCACCGCTTGGCTCGACCTATGCTGCACATCCCGATACTGATATTGAGGATTATGAGAGCACTGTCAGTGACAAGTTGATGGCGGGCCGCCGTATCTTTGGCGTCGACATGCGTATTGTTGACGATGAAGGCAATATCCTCGCAGCAGACGGTGAAGCGGAAGGTCATTTGCAAGTCAAAGGTCCATGGGTTGCAAGCGGTTATTTCAAAGGCGCTGGACAAGATTCTTTTACTGATGATGGTTGGTTCGCAACGGGCGACGTAAGTAAGCTTCATCCGACAGGCTTTATGGAGATTACAGACCGTTCTAAGGACGTGATTAAATCTGGTGGTGAATGGGTCAGCTCCATTGACGTTGAAAACGCAGCCTCAGACCATCCTGATGTCGCCATGGCCGCTTGTATCGGCATCCGCCATGAAAAATGGCAAGAGCGCCCTTTCCTGATTGTTCAGCCTGTTCCGGGTAAAACGCCTGACAAGGAAGAAATCAAGCAATGTATCACGGCAAAATGCGCCAAATGGTGGTTGCCAGATGAAATCGTTTTTCAAGATGAATTGCCGCTCGGCGCAACGGGTAAGATTCTTAAGCGCGAGTTAAAGGTGGTTTATAAGGATCATTATTCGGCTGAGGGTTAATTTGCTTGTTCTAAGCAGAGCTTTGGGATGTTTTAGAGGTATGGCTGCAATTGCAATCATGCTTCTAAACTTAACAGTAGCGAAGGCTTCTACTGTTGTACCCAATACTTATCTCGAATTACCTCAAATAACGAAATCAACACCCAACCACGCAATATTTTTGAAATGTAAAGCTGGCGTAAGATCTACTTATCTTTCTAAGGGAGTGGTTTTAGGTATTCCCGCTGAATTGAAAAAACGTGGTAGGGATTTTGCTATTGTTACGGGGCATGGATTAGGAGAAAGGGCTGATTGTTACGTCAGTGATTTCCAAGGAAATTCTCATAAAGTTTTAAGCGTAACGCTTGCGAGCAACTATAAGTCTGGGACGGATACAGATTGGGCCGTAATATCATTTAAAAAAATCAAGGGCCCACATATAATACGCTACCCACTTGAAGAATATTTAAGTGGCCTATCGGCCTTAAACAAAAAAAATGTATCTTTTGCGCAGGCTCGTGGTCTCCCAGAAAACAGCCAAAGCTGCCAGCTCGCAACTATGAATATCAGAAATCTAGAAAATATATCTTATTTTATTGGCCATAATTGCCGAGCTATTGGCGGCCAATCGGGATCCCCCATCACATCATATGAAAGTGGAAAGCACAAATTAATTGGTCTGCACTTGGGCAATATTTGGACTCTGAGGTCTCCCATTACTGGGAAGCCTGGAAAAATCAATTTCTTACGCCCTTATGATGAAGAAATGTACCTGCAAGTAAGAAAAATACTTGGTGAACATTAGTTATATTATCAAGACTTACCCTCACCCAATTCAAATAATCTGCCTCGTTCCGTTATCAGGACGAGGCTTAATGATAATATCCCCAAGCCAACAAAGCCTAACAAAATTGGCGCAACGGTTCCGTCAAATCGGCTTGAGACTAAAAAGCCGAATCCACTGGCAACAGTTGTAGTCGCAAATCCGTATAGCGCACTAGCAGTTCCAGCAATCTTACCCTGTGGCTCCATCGCAATGGCTGAGAAGTTTGCACCAAGCATCCCAAAACATCCAAATGTAAGCGCAAATAGCGGTATGAAATAAACAAGCTTTTCACCCGCAAACGACATCACAAAATAATTTAACAAGGCCAATATTGTAAAAGCAATGAGCACGCCGTGACTAATGCGGCGCATGCCGTAACGTTCAACAACGCGGCTATTTATGAAGTTTGCGGCGGCAAGTGTGCCAGCTATGATAGCAAACCAAAGTGCAAAGCGATCACCAACATGAAATGTGTCTTCGAAAATTTGCTCTGCAGACGCAATAAAAGCAAAGAGAGCTCCGAATATGACGCCGCTCGCGGCCATATATCCGACTGTAATGCGAGTCGTCAAAACCTTCCCAAACCCGTTTAGGGCCTTTGCGGCGCTTAGGTCTTGACGGTTTTCGGCATTAAGGGTTTCCGGAAGACGCAAATAAACCCAGAGAAAGATCAATAGACCTGCGACGCCTAATACGCCGAACATCCATTTCCATCCCGCTATAATCATAACGCCTTGCCCAATCGCAGGCGCGATAATGGGGATGATCATAAATACGGTCATGACCAGAGACATGATACGTGCCATCGCTCGTCCTGCTGTCAAATCCCTTACGATTGAAACAGCAATGACGCGAATACCTGATGAGAAAACGCCATGCAGAAAACGCACAAAAAGCAGCAAAGCAAATGAGGTTGTCATCATGCAAAGGAATGCGAAAAACACATAAGCCATTAGGCAAAAAAGCAGTAAAGTTTTACGGCCAAAGCGGTCAGTTATGGGCCCAAAAAAGAGCTGCGGCACACCAAAGCCAACCATGTAAGAGTAGAGCAGCCATTGTTGTTGATTACCTTCTACTTGGTAGTAGTCAGCAATGACGCCCATAGCGGGAAGCATAATATCAATTGCGAAGGCATTAAGCGCCATCAAAGCTGCAACCATGCAAACGAATTCCCATAGAGGCATAGGAAGCGCTAATTTAGCAACCGTGTTGATATTCGGATTGGAAGTCATTTTCGTCCGTAATAACTAATGAGTGGGCTATGCGCCTGTAATTTAAAATGCGCAAGTTTATTGGAATAGATTTTGTGACATCCCTAATGTGGAACTATTTTGTGCTTCAGGAATTCTTTTTATGTACGTAAAACAAGGAGAAATATTATGGAATCCGAACACATCAAAGGCGCAGGAGATAAACTCGCGGGTAAAACTAAGCAGGCCGCGGGCGAAGCGATTGACAATAAAGAAATGCAAGCCAAAGGAAAAGTCCAAGAACTTAAGGGCAAAGCTCTCGACAAAATCGGCGACGTAAAAGACGCCCTTAAAAGTAAATAACAAAAACAAAATTAGAGCCCGCACCTTGCGGGCCTTTTATGTTTTGAAAGTCGATATTTCGGTCAAATCTTTTTTAATAAGAGCATGTTTTGGCACTCGGGCATTATCTGCGGGATACCCGACGACCATCAAAACAAAGGGTTTCTCATCCTTGGGCCGATCGCAAATGTCGCGCAAAAATCCCATCGGCGCGGGTGTGTGGGTCAGCGTACCTAAGCCCGCAGTGTGCAGCGCTGTAATCAACATGCCCGTTGCTAATCCGACAGATTCTGTCACATAATAGTTTTTCTTATCCTGCCCCGTCTTTTCTCCACCTCGCCTTTGCGCGAAAACAGCTATCAGCCAAGGCGCGGTTTCAAGGAAGGGTTTGCTGGCATCCGTGCCCAAAGGTGCGAGCGCATCGAGCCATTCATCGGGTGCTTTACCCCCATAAAACTCAGCTTCTTCAGCTTCTGCCGCAATACGGATTTTACGTTTTACTTCAGGGTCTGAAATGGCCACGAAATACCAAGGTTGGTGGTTCGCCCCGCTTGGCGCTGTCCCAGCAGCTTTAATACAGCTTTCAATGATCTCTTGTGGGACAGCCTTGTCTGAGAAGTCTCTGATCGTTCGGCGTTTTAAGAGTGTCTCATAAACGGCCTCTGCCCGCGCTTGCATTTCAAAGGTGTTCAGGTTTTCATAACCCTCTAGCGGGACATAATCTGCGCTCATATCTCGTTCCAATCGAGAATGACTTTCCCGCTCTTGCCTGTTTCCATCAGATCGAATGCATCTTGAAAATCACGCGCCGCAAAGCGGTTTGTAATCATAGGCGACATATCGAGGCCGCTATCCAACAGCGCTAACATCTTATACCACGTCTCATACATTTGGCGGCCATAAATACCTTTTAGGGTTAGCGCCTTACCCACAAGTTTGCCAAAATCAATGGGAAACGGTTTAGACGGAATACCTAGCATCGCGATATTCCCGCCCATGAGCATGACGTCTAGCATTTGATTGAAAGCAGGTTCAGCTCCGCTCATCTCTAGTCCGACGTCAAAGCCTTCATTCATGCCGATATCCTTCATAACGTCACGAAGCTCTTCATTCAGTGTATTGACCATACGGGTACGGCTTGTCAGTTTTTTCGCGAAGTCCAAGCGCCAATCATTTATGTCTGTGAGGACAACACGGCGCGCACCTGATTTTTCGGCAACAGCGGCGGCCATAATACCTATGGGTCCTGCGCCCGTAATTAAAACATCCTCGCCAACCAAATCAAAGGCCAGTGCCGTGTGAACCGCATTGCCAAGTGGATCCATGATCGAAGCAATCTCTAGCGGAAAATCATCCTTAAGCGGGATGACATTGAACTCAGGTAAAGCGAGATATTGCGCAAAGGCTCCTGGCAGGTTCACGCCGATACCCTTTGTATCGGGGTCTAGGTGAAACTTACCCGCGCGGGCATTGCGCGAGCGCGTGCCAACAACATGGCCTTCACCTGTCACGCGGTCTCCAACTTTTACGCGGCGGACGGTTGACCCTATAGCTGCAACAGTTCCGCCATATTCATGTCCAACAACTAAACCCACGGGCACATTTTTCTGCGCCCATTCATCCCAGCGGTAAATATGCATATCTGTGCCGCATATGGCTGTTCGCTCAATTTTAATGAGCACCTCATTCGGTTCGATATCAGGAACAGGCACTTCTTGGAGCCAGAGGCCTTTTTCAGCTTTAGCTTTAACAAGCGCTTTCATTGTTTTGGTCATATCACGCCCAATTCTTTGCCGACTTTCGTAAAGGCCGCAATGGCTTTATCGATATGCGCGGATGTGTGGGCTGCGCTCATTTGAGTACGAATTCGGGCTTTGCCTTTCGGCACAACAGGGAAGAAAAAGCCTATAACGTAAATGCCTTCATCCAGCAGCTTAACCGCCATGTCTTGCGCGATAACAGCGTCGCCTAGCATCACAGGTATAATGGGGTGCTCACCTTCGGGAAGGTCAAAGCCAGCGGCCGTCATACCATGTCTAAATTGCTTAGCATTTGCGAATATTTGCGCGCGAAGCTCATCGCCTTCTTTGGCTAACTCTATGGCTTTCAGACTCGCTCCGACCAGTGACGGCGCAAGGCTATTGGAGAACAGGTAAGGCCGAGAGCGCTGCCGCAGCATATCGACCACTGATTGCTTAGCGCAGGTAAAGCCGCCCATAGCACCGCCAAGGGCTTTGCCTAATGTGCCTGTCAGGATATCGACATCGCCTTCAACGCCGCAAAAGGCCGCTGTGCCGCGCCCGCCTTCGCCTAAAAATCCTGTTGAGTGACAGTCATCAACCATGAGGAGCGCGTCATATTTTTTCTTGAGCTCAACAATTTCACCGAGTTTGGCAATAGTGCCGTCCATAGAAAACACACCATCCGTGGCAATCATGATATGACGCGCTCCATCTGCGCGGGCTTGCTTAAGCTGCGTTTCTAGGTCACTCATATCGCTTGTTTTGTAACGGTAGCGCTTGGCTTTACAGAGACGAATACCATCAATGATAGAGGCGTGATTTAGGGCATCTGAGATAATAGCGTCTTCAGGACCTAATAGCGGTTCAAAGACACCGCCATTGGCGTCAAAGCACGCGGCGTAAAGAATTGAATCTTCAAAGCCGAGCCAATCTGCGATTTTCTGCTCAAGCTCACGATGCTGTGCTTGCGTGCCGCAAATGAAACGAACGGAGGCCATGCCGAAACCATGTTGCTGCGTAGCGTCTTCGGAGGCCCTTATAAGTGCAGGATGATCTGCGAGCCCTAGATAATTATTAGCGCAAAAATTTATGACCTTTTTTGTCTCGCCATTCGATGTGACAACAATATCTGCAGCTTGTTTACTAGTGATAAGCCGTTCGCGTTTATAAAGACCTTGCGCCTCAATGGCTTCAAGTTCTGTTCTCAAATCTGCGTAAAAAGAGAGGCTCATGATATTTCCTTTGCGTTTGACATCCATACGCGTCTGGCTATCAAAAATCATGCGTTAATTGACCGCTTAGGAGAATATCATTTCAACACGCACCATTACAGAGAGTTTAAAAGCGAAAATTCGCCAATGTGATGTTTGTGCTAAGGCGCCTAAACCTCTTCCAGTCACCCCAAACCCTATCTTGCAAGGTAATCACCGCTCAAAAATTCGTATCATTGGACAAGCCCCTGGAACACTTGCCCATGCGAGTGGCCGCCCTTTTACAGACCCATCGGGCGTGCGTCTTCGCGATTGGCTTGGCGTGACAGAAGACGAATTTTATGATGAAGACCTGTTCGCAGTTACGCCCATGGGATTTTGTTTTCCCGGACAAGATAATAAGGGCGCAGATTTACCACCGCGCAAAGAGTGTGCGCCGCTCTGGCAGCGACCACTGACCGAAGCTCTTACGAGCGTAGAGCTCACGCTCTTAGTGGGCATGTATGCGGTGAAAGAATATCTAGGTGATAAAGCTGAGCGTAATTTAACAGAGACAGTCAAACAGTGGCGACATTACGGGCCAGACATCATGCCTATGCCGCACCCTAGCTGGCGCAATAATGGCTGGATAAAACGCCATGACTGGTTTGCCGAAGAGCTAATAGAGCTTAAAAAGCGCGTCCGCGAATTAATAGACGCTTAAATTAGGCCTGCAAGTGGTGAGCTAGGGTCTGCATATTTTTTGCGCGGCATGCGCCCTGCTAAGTAAGCTTCACGTCC
>JAHDDT010000052.1:2305-4270 GCA_020629195.1 Hellea sp. | reverse complement strand
ACAGGATCGTCCGAGCAATAGACCATAACGTTAAAACCGTCTTTAATGAGCAGCTTTGCGGCACGTAAGGTCTCTTCCATATCAGGATAAAGATGTTTGGGGTCTGAAAGGACTTCGAGTTTGACGAGGTTCCACCCGCCTGCTTCTTTGGCGAGGCGCAAGGTTCGCACCGCGTCTTCGCCTGTGAAGCAGCCTGCTGTGTTGGGCAGATATGTAAACTTCTTAGGATCAATAAAGTCCATGAGCATAGGCTCATCAGGCTTGCTGATATTCACGCGGCGCACAGCGACCGTGACCATATCCGCACCTGACGCTTCGAGTGCCGCGGCATTCTCCGCATAGTCTTTATATTTGCCCGTGCCGATGATGAGACGTGAATTGAACTCATGACCCGCTACGATAAGTTTGTCAGCTGACATTAGCCGCCTCCGATAAAGTGGATGATTTCGAGCACGTCACCTTCGGAGAGCTCGGTTGTTTCAAAAGTAGATTTGGACACGATTTCGCGGTTGCGTTCAATCGCAATCTTCTTTTCCGGCAAGCCAAGATGTTTGATGAGCCCCATAACCGTGAGCGGCTCGGGCAAATCGTGGTGGTCTTCGCCGTTAATGACCAGATTCATGGAAAACATCCGTTGCAAAATAGAGGCTTGTCGCCTGTTCAGCGGCTCGTTACCATGCCTCAAAAGAGAGATTCAATGGCTAAACCCATTTATATTATCAATGGCCCCAATTTAAACCTATTGGGCACACGCGAGCCTGAGATTTATGGTGCGGATACGCTCGAGGATATCGAGCAGGCCTGTATCAAGGCGGCTAAAGAAGACGGTTTTGATGTCGTCTTCAAACAGTCCAATATTGAAGGCGAATTAGTCGATATGGTTCAAGAGGCACGCGAAAGTGCCTCTGCCCTGATTATCAATCCAGCGGCCTATACCCATACATCTGTCGCACTACACGACGCGCTTAAAGCTTTGGATATACCCTCCGTTGAAATACATCTGTCGCAACCCGCAAAGCGCGAGAGCTTTCGGCGGCGCTCCTATGTTGCGGAGGCCGTCACAGGCACCATTAGCGGCTTTGGCGCAAATTCTTATCAATTAGGGCTGCAAGCGGCGATAAAGCTGTTATAAGACCCGTTTCTGACTCGGATAAAAGAGAGATAACTTCATGGCGAGCACACCGAAAAAGACGGCGAGTACCGACACAAAACTCGTGCGCGAATTGGCAAAAATTCTGAACGATACAGGCCTGACCGAAATCGAAATGGAAAAGGGTAGCCTGAAAATCCGGGTCGCCAAGGGCGGCGGACAGATTGTTCAAACTATGGCTGCCCCTGCGCCTCCTGCGGCTCCCGCTGCTGCGCCTAGTCAGCCCGTTGCTGCCCCTGCGGCCGCAACGGAGAAAAAAGATGCTGCGGCCCATCCGGGCGCCGCGAAATCACCGATGGTCGGCACCGTCTATACGCGTCCCTCGCCTGATGCTGACGCTTTTGTCAAAGTCGGCGATAAGGTCAAAGAGGGCGATACGATTGTCCTCATTGAAGCGATGAAGACCTTCAATCCGATTACAGCGACCAAGTCTGGTAAGATTGAAGAAATCCTCGTCGAAGATGCTCAGCCCGTCGAATTCGGCGAAGTTCTGTTTATTATCGCCTAATGCCAGGCTCTACAAAATTTAAAAAGATTCTTATCGCCAATCGCGGTGAGATTGCTTTGCGTATTCACCGCGCCTGTAAAGAAATGGGTATAAATACGGTTGCAGTCTATTCCGAGGCCGACCGCCATGCTATGCATGTAAAGCTCGCGGATGAAAGCGTTTGCATTGGCCCGAATAGCGCGACGGATAGCTATTTGAATATTCCTGCCATTATTTCAGCTTGTGAAATTACGGACGCAGATGCCGTCCACCCGGGCTATGGCTTTCTGTCTGAAAATGCGCGTTTCGCGGAAATCGTCGAAGCGCA
>JAHDDT010000052.1:0-2205 GCA_020629195.1 Hellea sp. | reverse complement strand
CGTTACCTGACGGGTGGCCGCCATATCGAAATTCAAGTCCTCGCCGATACGCATGGCAATGTTGTTCATTTGGGCGAGCGGGATTGTTCGCTACAACGCCGCAATCAAAAAGTGCTAGAAGAAGCGCCCTCTCCCACTTTGACAGCCAAAGAGCGTACCAAGATTGGTAATATCGTTGCCAAAGCAGTGAAGAAAATTGGCTATCGCGGTGCAGGTACGATTGAGTTTCTTTATGAAAATGGCGAGTTTTTCTTTATCGAAATGAACACCCGTCTACAGGTTGAACATCCTGTGACGGAAGAAATAACCGGTATTGATTTGGTGCGCGAGCAAATCCGCGTCGCCTCTGGCCTTCCGCTCAATTACACGCAAAAAGATGTGACCTTTAAAGGCCATGCCATTGAGTGCCGCATTAATGCTGAACATCCCAAAACATTTGCGCCATCCCCTGGTAAAGTCACAGAATTTCACGCACCGGGCGGCATGAATACAAGGTTGGATTCCGCCCTCTATAGCGGCTATTCCATCCCGCCTTATTATGACAGCCTGATTGGCAAGCTCATCGTCTGGGGCAATACGCGCGAGGGTGCTATCCTACGCTTGCGCCGCGCTCTTGGCGAAATGGTAATTGAAGGTATTCAAACGACCAAGCCGTTGCACGAGGCGCTGCTCGATAATGAGGATTTCCAAAAGGGTGACTACAATATTCACTGGCTAGAGAAGTGGCTTGAGGAGCAAGGGTAACTTCTCATACAAATCGTCATCCTAGGGCTTGTCCCTAGGACCTTTAATACAAAACCGGAGGTTTTTAGGGCCGTTCATAAAACCCATCTCTAGGAGTAACTTCTACACTCCTTCGCCTCATAGAAGGCCCAACAGCGCCTAACGCCAGAGCCACCTTCCGCCCCTTGCTCGCACTGACACGGCCTTCCCAAGCTTCGGGGCCGCCTGTTCTTAGACGCTCCCCAATTTCGCGGTAAACAGCAAGCGCCGCACTAATTGCCCAAGCACATCTGAATGGGAGTTCTTTGATGCCAACTTTGGCGCTTTCATAATATTGTTCGGCGATATCGAGTTGTTCGCAAGCGGCGTTGTGCGCGGCGGGCCAGTTTTCTTGTCTAGCAAGGCTGGCGGCGTCTGTGGGCGCGCGATGCTTTGTCAGCAAATCACGCGGTACAAATACTCTGTCCGCTTTAGCGTCATCAATCACGTCTCTGGCAATATTGGTGAGCTGAAAGGCCAGACCTAAATCACTGGCGCGGTCGAGTGTCGCCTCATCTCGTACGCCCATAATATTCGCCATCATCACGCCAACGACGCCTGCGACGTGGTAGGAGTAATCCAGAATATCATCGACGGTTTCATAGACGCGGTCCTCCGCGTCCATCTCGAAGCCCTTGAGGAGGTCGAAAGGGTGTTTGTGATCAATGTTATGGGTTTTAACGACGCGGGCGAGGCCTGCAAAGACGGGGTTGTCTGTGGGTACGCCTGCTAAGGCATTGCGCGTGTTTTCCCGCAAGCTTTCTAGCCGTTCCCCTTGCCCGATTTTGTAATCCGCGATTTGGCCGTGACCCATTTCTTGGCCATCAATGACATCGTCGCAATAGCGGCACCACGCATAGAGCATGGAGGCGTCATCGCGTAATTCCGGCGGGAGGACGCGAGAGGCCAAGGCAAAAGACTTGGAGCCTTTCTTGATAGAGGCGTGGCCGTGGGCTGTGATGGCGTCCATTTAGCTATCTTGCATTATCCGAAACCGCTAGCGGTTTCGGCGCTTCATTGCAATCGATTGACAATCGATTGCCGTCATTTCGCGCCACCAAAATAGTCAATTTTTCCGAGTGGCACACCGTTATGACGCAGAATATTATAGATGGTGGTGAGGTGAAAATGTAGATTTGGTATCAAGAAGCCTGAGAGATATGAAATACCCGTAAAGTCCATTTCGCGAGGGCCCATCTGAAGACTGAAAGCCCGATCTTCCGTACCGTCAAGATCACCCGCGCTGATTTTCGCAAAATCAGCTTTGGCCATAGCAATGACGGCATGACAATCTGCAAAACTCTCTGGTTGACCTTCATAGACAGGCGGCTCTTGACCCACGATACGGTAAGGCGCCGTTTTCGTAAACTCTGCAACGGTTTGCACTTGCTTTCTTAAAGGCCACATATCAGGCGCGAGGCGCGCATCGAGAAAGACTTGTGG
>JAHDDT010000051.1 GCA_020629195.1 Hellea sp. | reverse complement strand
GCCGTAATAATATGTTTTCCCCACCAGCCTTTGACCCATTTATCGGGATAGACTTCCCAACCTGCGTGATTGAACACGGCATTGATGGTCATTATCATGAGTAGCGCGAGGGCTGTGCCGACATGGATGGGAATGAAGAGCGCCATGACGGGGAGTAGCCATGCGGCGCTAATCGCTTCTATCGCATCAAAGGAAAAGCTCGCCCACGGTGTCGGCTGGACTGAGCGGTGATGACCTTCGTGAGTCCATTTAAATAATTTACGGTGATGCATGACGCGGTGTGTCCAGTAAAACCAGGTGTCTTGCGCGAAGAGATAAATAAAGGCGCTGACAAGAACCCAACTCCAATCCGCCAGGCCCTCGGGCATACCCGCATACATCGCCGTGCCGCCCGCTTTCCACATTTCCAAAACAATGGCGGCAGGCGCGGCATAGATAAAGGCAGAGATGGTTGAGAGTTTAATCTCATTGCGAATAGTTGCCGCTGTCGGCTCTCGCTTAGAGAGACGCCGCGCCCGTACCTTATCCGCTGGCCGCTTCCACAGCGCCCAATGGATCGGCCATACAATCAGAAAATAGCGGACAATAATAATCGCAGTGAACGCGAAATACGTCACCAGTGTTTGTCCTAAGGGTATCGGCGTTCCAAATATATTTATGGGGGCATCCATGCGCTAAGCGTTAAGCGAATTAAACCACTCCGTAAATGCGTCTTTTTCGGAGGTGGACATATGTACGCCAAGCTTTGTTCTGCGCCACATAATATCATCCGCTGAGGTTGCCCACTCGTGATTGATCAGATAACGCGCTTCCGCCTCATAAAGCCCCTGCCCGAAATGCTGCCCAAGTTCTGGAGCCGCATCGCCATCGCCCAAAATAAGCGTAACGCGTGTTCCATAACCATGACAGAGCCTGAGAAGAACCTTCGCATCCATGGCCCGATAACGTTTATGCATCTGCTCGTAAAAAGCGTCAAAATCCGCATTTTTAATATCGCCGCCCGGCAAACCTGCTGTTTCTGTCCAGCCCTTCTTTTTATAGTTATAGAAAGGATGAAGCTGTTCCATAACATGCTCCGCCAGCTTCCGTGACGTTGTAATCTTGCCGCCATAAATCGACATAAAAGGCGCATCTTTGGTAAACTCATCAAGCTCTAAGACGTAATCGCGCGTCACTGCCGAAGCATCTTCGGATTTGTCGTCATAGAGTGGGCGCACACCGCTATAGGTCCATGTCACATCATCGGGCGTAATATCGTTTTCAAAATATTCACTTGCGGCCTCACAAAGGTAATCAATTTCCTCTTGGCTGATTTTCACTTTACCTTCTGACGGGTCATATGGCTTATCGGTCGTTCCGATAAGCGTATAGTCGCGCTCATAGGGGATGGCGAAAATAATACGGTTATCAGCGTTCTGGAAGATATAGGCGTGGTCGCCTTCAAAGAGGCGTTTGGTCACAATGTGGCTACCTTTAACGAGGCGCACAGATTTATCATTTTTGGTACGTTGAATTTTCTTGAGCACTTCATCTACCCAAGGGCCCGCCGAGTTAATGCAGCCTTTGGCCGTTATAGTTTCCGTCGTTCCATTGGTTTTAATCTCAGCCTTATAGCCCTCGCCTTCTGCTTCGATGCTCAATACCTCGGTACGCGTGCGGATGTCAGCGCCTCGGTTTGCGGCGTCTAGGGCATTTAGAACTACAAGCCGGGCATCTTCGACCCAGCAATCCGAATATTCAAAGCCTTCAGTTAGGCGAGCCTCTAACACACCTTTATGCGGGGCATTATGAAGCTTAACCATTTTTGTACCAGGTAATTTCTCTCGTCCGCCCAGACTATCATATAAGAAGAGTCCAGCCCGCAACATCCATTTCGGGCGCAGACCTTTATCATAGGGCAAGACAAAACGCATGGGCCATATGATATGCGGCGCCGCGCGCAAGAGAACTTCGCGTTCAATCAAAGCATGACGAACGAGCTTAAATTCATAATATTCCAGATAACGCAACCCACCATGGATAAGCTTGGTCGAGCTAGAGCTTGTATGATTGGCCAGGTCATCGCGCTCACAGAGCAAGACTTTTAGGCCCCGCCCCGCTGCATCTCTTGCAATTGCGGTTCCATTTATACCGCCGCCAATAATGAGTAAATCATAATCCGCCATAATACGCTCATTTTCGTTTTCGAACATTTTAGGAATTGACGCTATCCACTACTCCCGCTTAAAAAGCAATATGACAAATGTTATTCTTTCCATCGATCAAGGCACCACAAGCTCAAGGACGCTTGTCTTTTCTCCCAAAGGTGATGTGCTCTTCACCGCGCAAGAAGAGTTTCCGCAAATCTACCCCGCAGATGGCTGGGTCGAGCATGACCCCGAAGCGATTTGGGAGACAACGCTCAAAACACTTCGTAAAGCTTATCGTTTTGCGCGAGACAAAAAAGCAGATATCGTTGGGCTCGGGATTACCAATCAGCGCGAGACCACCCTCGTCTGGGACCGCAAAACAGGTAAAGCCATTTACAATGCCATTGTCTGGCAAGACCGCCGAACCGCCGCAACGTGCCGCGAGATTAAGGCGCGTTATGATGAGACAAATCTCACAGCCAAAACAGGGCTACTCCTCGACCCTTATTTCAGTGCAACAAAAGCCGCATGGATATTAGACCATGTCGAAGGCGCAAGAGGCCGTGCGCAAAATGGAGACCTTGCCTTCGGAACCGTGGATAGTTTTCTTATTTGGCGCCTAACAGGCGGTAAGACCCACGCAACGGACGCCACGAATGCAAGCCGCACAAACTTATTCAATATTCATACCCAAGCGTGGGACGATGAATTACTAGACTTATTTAATGTGCCAGAGTCTGTGTTAGCTGAGGTCAAAGATTGCGCAGATGAATACGGCCTTATGGATGCAGATATTCTAGGTGAGCCTCTGCCAATTCTTGGCGTGGCAGGTGATCAACAAGCCGCCGCTATTGGGCAGAGCTGCTTTGCCAAGGGCGACATTAAAAGCACTTACGGCACAGGATGCTTTGTTATTTTGAATACGGGCAGCGAATGCATCACCTCTAAGAACCGTCTGCTCTCAACAGTTTGCTACCGCCTCAATGGTAAAACAACCTACGCCCTAGAAGGATCGATTTTCATTGCAGGTGCCGCTGTGCAATGGCTACGCGACGGAATTCAAATTATTAAAGACGCCGCTGAGACCGAAGCCATGTGTGAAGGACTTGAGTCAAATAAAGGCGTTTATCTGGTTCCCGCCTTTACAGGCTTGGGCGCACCGCATTGGGACCCTGACGCAAGGGGCGCTATCTTTGGCCTGACCCGCGATACGGGCCGCGCCGAGATTGCCCGCGCCACAGTCGAATCCGTTTGTTACCAGACCTATGATCTGTTCAAAGCCATGAGTGATGACGGTGTTACGCCGACCTCTCTGCGGGTTGATGGCGGCATGGTCTATAATAGCTGGATGGTGCAGCACCTCTCCAATGTTTTGGCTATCCCAGTAGATAGGCCAAAAGTGTTGGAAACCACGGCATTGGGCGCAGCTTATTTAGCGGGGCTCCAAGCTGGGCTTTACGAGTCTCTGGAAGACGTTAAAGCCAATTGGCAGCGAGAAAAGCATTTTGAGCCGAGTATGGATGACAGCAAACGACAAGCCCTCTTACGAGGATGGAACAGCGCCGTAAAAAAAGTTCTGACTTAGTGTAAATTCAGGCTTTGCCTCATCCTTATCTCGCGCTATAGACGCGCTCACACCAATGGGGGGATAGCTCAGTTGGTTAGAGCCACCCGCTCATAACGGGTTGGTCGGGAGTTCAAGTCTCTCTCCCCCTACCATTCACTTTATACAATTAAGTGAAACACCTCTTAAAGCGTATGAGGAAGAGCTGCCACGTTGAACCTCTTAAGTGAAAACACCAAAGACCCTATCATCTCTGGCCTTGCTGATAAGATGAAGGCAGCAACATGGGACCTGCACAAAAAAGCTGAAACATCAGGCGTTGTGAATGACATGTTAAGACGCCAGATTACCCTTAAATCCTATGCGCTATATATCCGAAATTTAATCGTTATTTATGAAGCTCTAGAACTTGCAATGACCCACATTAGCGCAAGAAATAGCTTTAAGCCTGTCTGCGATCCAGCCCTCTTTAGGACAAAATTCTTGCGCCAAGATTTTGAAGCTATGAGCTCTGCTCTAAAACAGAATGAATGTCCTCTTTTAAACGCCACAAAAGATTACAAGAAAAACATTGAAATTACCGTCGCAACTAATCCCGCCGCGCTACTCGGGCATATCTACGTGCGTTATCTTGGGGACCTCAACGGCGGAGCGGTGTTAGCGCGGCTTTTATCTAGAGTATTAGACTTGCCGCCATCTATGCTGACATTTTACAGCTTTCCTGAAATTGAAGATTTAGGCCGTTATAGAGACACCTATAGAAACACGCTAAATCAATTATATCTTAAACCTAGAGAAATTTCATCTGCTGTAACCTGCGCAAAAGAAGCTTTTAAATTAAACATTGCGCTTTCAATTGGCGTTAAAACACACCAATATTAAATAGCACGTTTCAATTGAGCTAACTTCGCGTCTTCATCCAATATGCGAAACGCTTATTTCGTGCATGTAAAGGATGGAACAATGACTCAAAACCAGCCTTCTCAGAAAACCCGTGAAGAAGCATCCCTAGAGAATTGCGACAAAGAACCGATTCATATTCCCGGCAACATACAAAGCTTTGCCGTCCTTATCGCCACAGATGAAAAACTAAAAATAATCACGCATTGCAGCGCAAATGCAGAGACTATCTTCGGTCAAAGCCCAGACAACATTTTGGGTCAAACATTAGACGCGCTACTTGGACGAGAAATTATACATACACTCAATAATGTGCTCAGCCTCTCAACAGCGCGTACACAAAGAGAACGCGTGACGACCCTTCGCCGCGGTAATGACAGTTTTGAAATTTGGGCTCACATCTACAACAATATACCCATTTTAGAGTTTGAAAAAATCCAAACCGAAGAACTCGGTAAATCAGAAGCCATGATGCTGATAAGATCACTCTTGGGACGCTTGGGCGGCATAGACACCATCCAAGAGGCCTTAAGTGACGCCGTTTTGGGACTTCGTGCTCTTTCTGGATTTGACCGAGTTTTGCTCTACAAATTTGACAGGAATGGCGATGGAGAAATTAAGGCAGAGGCACGCGGCCCCGAATTAGGTTCTTTCCTAGGGTTACGTTTTCCAAAATGGGATATTCCGAACCAAGCAAGAGAGCTCCTTCTTAAAGCTCCCCTCAGAACAATCGCCGATATTCACTCGAAACCTGTTCCTCTGCTGAGCCAGGACCCATCAGCGCCGCCTCTTAATATGTCATTGGCCGCGTCGCGAGGGCAATCCCCCATCCACAATGATTATTTAAAAAATATGGGCGTCGCATCGACCATGACCCTCTCCATAATCGTCGAAGGCCGACTTTGGGGTATGTTTGCTTTTCATCATAGCAGCACACGGCACATCGGCCCCAGCCTTCGCGGAGCAGCAGAATTATTTGCTCAATTTTTTTCTCTACATATGGAACAGCGCATTCAAACTGAACGCAACTCTGCGAGAACAAAAGCGCTCGAACATCAAAGCGTATTCATGGATGCAACGGATACCGCGTCTAATATTAGCGAGTTAGTTAAAGAGATTGCAGCACCGTTTTGCGAGATTGTGGATGCAGATGGTCTCGCCCTCATTATCAATGAGGACGTTGTTTTACATGGTGATACGCCTGATCAAGAGACAACAAAACTTATCGCAGAAAAAATCTTACCTGAAATGGCGCAGACTATAGTCACCACAGATTCTCTTGGCGATTACGGCTTTGACATATTACCCATTGCCGGAGCTCTTGCGATGATAATTGAGCAAGAAGAGCGCTATAGATTACTTTTCTTTCGAAGCGAAGCCTCCCTTTCTGTACGTTGGGCTGGCGCTCCAGATAAGGAGATTTTAGAAGACGAAGATGGGCCAAGGCTTATGCCGCGTAGCTCTTTCAAAGCCTACATACAGCAGATGAAAGGCAAATCGCAGCCATGGGAAAGCCACAGCCTTATTGCGGCTGAAGAAATCCGCAAGACGGTCATCAAGGCTGACATAGCGCTTGCGAGGCGGTTAAGCCATCAGGAAGAACGTCAGCGCACCATCTACATTGCAGAATTAAATCATCGCGTGCGTAATATTCTGGCGCTTATTCGCTCTCTGTCCAGGCGTGCAAAAGACTCCTCACACTCACTGGAGTCATATGCAAAGGCATTGGAACAGCGTATTAGTGCGCTTAGCGCGGCGCATGATATTGCCGTCAACCACATCGCCGAAGGTGTAAGCATCAATGTCATTTTTGAAACCGAAATTAAACCTTATCAAAACACGGAAGAAAACCGCCTCGTTATGACCGGCGAGACGTATGTTTTAAAAGCAGGCATTGCGCCAACTTTTGCACTTGTGGCCCACGAATTAATGACCAATAGCGTTAAATATGGAGCTCTCTCATCGCCTGACGGGTCGATTCATATAGATGTAAAAACTAAAAGATCTGGCGTGGCTATTACATGGGAAGAACGCGGCGGCCCTGAGGTCATATCCCCGACGCGCAGAGGTTTTGGATTAGGACTTATAGAGACCGCAATTCCATACGAAATGGACGGTGACGCTTCTGTTGAGTTTTTAAAACAAGGACTCAAAGTAAGTTTTTGGCTTCCAGAGACATTCGTGACGCCACTTTCAGACGTCTTTAAACCTACTGAAAAATACAAGGTCTCCATAGATAATCAGGACTCTACAGTTCCACATTATGTCATTGTTGTAGAAGACAGCATGATGGTGGCTATTGATATGGCAGAGATGTTGCGGAGTCTTGGCGTAAAAGACGTAAAGACATGCGCCTCTGTCGCGCAAGCAAAACGCAGTATGGACGCAAAGCTACCAGACTTTGCTATCCTAGATGTCAATTTACGAGACGAAATGAGTTTTGAAGTGGCGGAATACCTAATCCAACACCAAATCCCTTTTTGCTTTGCAACGGGATATGGGTCTGATTTCCGGGTTCCAGAGGGCCTATCTGAGTATAAAGTGCTAACAAAACCCGTTGAATTGAACACGCTGCGCTCCACACTAAAAAGCATATATGAGGACCATAAAACATGAAGCGTGTTTTAATCATGGAAGACAATATTGATCTGGCGATCAATTGGAAGAATGCCTTTGAGCTTAATGGGTGCAAAGTTACTATATCTCACGATGGTGATGAGGCTTCGACATTTTTAGAAAAAGAGGAGTTTGACTTAGTCGTGACGGATATGTTTGTGCCGCATAAAAGAGGAGGCCTTCATGTCCTTTTCACGCTATTTAAAATGGGTAAAAAAGCGCCTCCTGCGATTGCCGTGACAGGAGAGCGGATTTCCTCACGGAAGAATGAAGACGTAAATATGTTTCTAAGGCAAGCCGAGCGCCTTGGCGCATCCTCACATATTCAAAAACCATTTCCGCCAGCTGAACTTGTTGTTCTCGCGCAAAGCTTTTGGGACAAAGAAGATCAACAATAGTTCACAGCAATCACCGCATCGCTAAGTTCACAAACTCGCAAAGCAACTTACGTGTGTTGCGCGGATCTATTATGTCTTCTACGGCGAAATGTTCGGCGGTTCTAAAGGGCGATGTAACCTTGGCGAGGCGGTCTTTAATCTCTGCGAGTTTCTTTTCAGGGTCTTTCGAAGATTTAAGTTCCGCCTGATAAGCAACTTCTACGCCGCCATCGATAGGCAGACTTCCCCAATCTCCGCTTGGCCAAGCAAAACGGTATTGAAACCGCGTATGGTCTGACATTGCGGCCCCCGCAACGCCATAAGCTTTGCGGATAATAACATTCGCCCAAGGCACGGTAGATTTATAAATCGCATTCATTGTTTCAACGCCGCGCCGTATCGTGGCTGTGCGCTCCGCCTCAAGCCCAATCATAAAGCCGGGATTATCGACCAGATGGATGACAGGCATTCCGAATTGCTCGGCCAAAGATGTGAAGCGATTGGCTTTCTCAGCGGTGTCTGCGGTCCATGACCCCCCTAGAAAAGTAGGATCAGAGGCAAGCACTGCAACAGGCCAACCGTCAAACCTTGCAAAAGCTGTAATGACGCCGCGCCCCCACCTGCGGCCCATTTCAAAAACCGTCCCCGTATCAGCGACAGCCTCAACAATGCGGCGCATATTATAGGCTTTGGACTTATCGCGTGGTACAACAGTCAAAAGCCCTTCATCTGCACGGTCAACGGGATCGCTATTTTCGGTTCTATCCAGATTAGCCCCAACGAAACTTGGCAAATAAGATAGAAATTGCTTTGCCATTGCGAAAGCTTGCGCCTCATCCCTGGCCTCATCATCAATCACGCCATTGCGCGTGTGAATGATAGACCCGCCAAGGCTCTCTTTATCTTGTGTCTCGCCAAGCGCAGCCACGACCTGAGGGCCCGCTGTGAATATTTGAGATAGACCTTTGACCATGACTGAATAATGACTGGCCACAGCCCGCGCTGCGCCAAGCCCAGCCGTGGGACCTAGTGCCAAAGCCACGACGGGTACGGTATCAAGGTTTTTAACCACATGATCCCATCCCGGCACATAAGGCACGTAGGTAAAGCCCATATCCTCAATCATTTTGACCGAACCGCCTCCGCCCGTCCCGTCAATCATTCGAATGAGCGGCAGACGTAATTCATGTGCCATCTGTTCGGCTTGCGTAAATTTACGGTGGATAGCCGCATCTGCTGCGCCGCCCCTCACGGTGAAATCATCGGCGGTTGCGACTACAGGACGACCCTGAATATTCCCGCGACCAAAGATAAAGTTACTCGGCGCGAAGTCTTTTAAATCGCCTTTAGCATCATAAGTGCCCTTGCCGGCAATCTTACCAATTTCTCGAAATGAGCCCGTATCCAGTAGCATATCCATGCGCTCACGTACATTAAGCTTACCGCGATCTTTCTGGCGCTTCAGCTTTGCCTCGCCGCCCATTTTTTCGGCAAGCTTCTGACGCTTGGTAAGTTCATCCAGTTCAGGTTTCCAATTATTACTCATAAGGTGTTGTGGCAAAGAGTGCGCAAGCCGTCTATGCAAAAGTGACACTTGCAATAATGCTGCATAAGGGGAATATCCCATCCATGTTTACACTCGAAGAATTTCTCTCAAAAATGCATGTCGAAGAAATCGACTCCTTGCTCTTTAGTGGTCAGCCGCTTCTCATGGGATTGCCGCGTGTTTTTGGCGGGCAGGTTCTGGGTCAATCTCTGAATGCCGCTGTGCGAACGGTAGAGCCTGAGCGCCGTCCCCATTCGCTCCATGCTTATTTCCTGCGTCCAGGCGATTTAACACGCCCTATTATTTATGAAGTTGATCCCATTCGCGATGGCCGTAGTTTTTCGACGCGCCGCGTCGTCGCTAAACAAAAAGGCAAAGCGATTTTCAATGCGTCTATCTCTTTCCAAATTATGGAAAACGGTCTTGAGCATCAGGTTGATTTACCCAACCATATTGTCGGCCCCGAAGATATTCTGCCCGATGTTGAACACGTCAAAAAATTGGCAGAAAAAGACCCCTCTATTTCTTTAGAGACGCTAAACCGAAGAAGCCTCCTCTTTAAACAAGACGTGGTCGATATTCGAACGCCTGATTTACACAAAGTTGTGAAACCCGGGGAGTATGATCCTGAATTTGGGTTCTGGTTTAAGTTCAACGATGCCATTGGCAACGACCCGATTACCCACCGCACCCTCCTCGCTTTTATTTCCGACAAAGCTCTTATGTCTGTGGGTATGATGCCGCATATCTGGAACCGCGAAACGCACCGCATGATAGGCGCAAGCCTTGACCATGCCATGTGGTTCCATTCGGAAATTCGTGTTGACCAATGGATTTATTATCACATCGATAGTCCGCGCTCGGCACGGGCGCGTGATTTTGGGCGCGGCAGTTTTTACACGCAAAAAGGTGAGCTGATCGCCTCGACTGCACAAGAAGGCCTTATCCGCATTGTTCCAAAAGACTCTGCATGATAATGTTCTTAATAAGGAGAGTGTTATGAAAAAAATTCTTATCTCGACATTGAGTGTTTTAGCGCTAAGCGCCTGCAATTCTGGCGCCCCAACCTATATAACATCAGGAGAAGTCCCTATGGCGAAAATTCAAGTCTCAGCCACAGGCACGACGAATATGGCGCCTGATATGGCGACTGTCTCTGCGGGTGTTGTAACTCAAGGAAAAACTGCCCGCGAAGCTATGTTTGGAAACGCGACAAAAATGACGCGTGTTTTCGAAGAGCTCGAGGCCGCAGGCATTGAGAAAAAATATATCACGACGTCACAACTTTCGCTTCAGCCAAAATATAATTATCAGAACCGCCAAGCTCCAAAAATTGAAAGTTATGAAGCGCGAAATACTGTTTCTGCCAAGACCTATGATTTGGATGCTGTCGGCGCGATGCTTGACGCTCTCGTGAAAGCGGGCGTGAATAATATCAACGGCGTGCAATTCTCGATTAAAGATTCCAAAGCTGCCAAAAACCAAGCCCGTGAAGAGGCTATTCGCGAGGCCCGCGAAAAGGCCGAAAGCATGGCATCCGCCGCTGGGGTAAAACTCGGGAAATTAAAATCTCTATCTGAAAGCGGCGGGAATTTTAATCCACGGCCATCTGTAGCTTATGCTATGGAAGCCCGCTCAGCCGGCGCAACAACGCCCGTTTCTGCGGGAGAACAGACGATCAGCGTTACCGTCAATATGAGTTATGACATCGTTGAATAAATTCGGTTCACCTTTATGGACGTTTTAATTTTGATAACGGGCGGTACGCTCGACAAAGTGCATGACACTGTGACCGAGGGTCTAATATTTGAAAATGGCAATAAAAGCCGTGTGTCAAATATTTTGAAAACCGGCCGAACGGATCACCCGCGCTTGAAAATTTTAATGAAAAAAGACAGTCTTGATATGACGGGAGAGGATCGCGAAATCATTCTTCGCGCCGTTCTAGATGCTCCGCAAGAGCGCATCGTTATCACCCACGGTACGGGTACGATGGAACTCACGGCGAAGCACCTAAAAGGCAAAGTCGGCAACAAGACAGTCATTCTAACAGGGGCCATGCGCCCCCAGTCTCTGGGCAAGTCAGATGCGGGTTTCAATCTCGGCGGCGCTATCATCGCGGCTCAGACTATGACCCAAGGGGTTTACGCCGTCATGAATGGGCGCGTTTTTGAAGCAGCGCAGGTTCACAAGGATACCGCATTAGGGCGGTTTGACGTTTAGGGTTCCATCTCGATTTTAGAACCTGGCGCATCGAGCCCGTCATATTGCCAATAAGTTTTTACAATCGAAATCAACGTTTTTTCTTTGGCATGAAACTCATTATCCGCAAGACTTATTTTCTCAAGCGTATCCACAACACTTTGCTTATTGGGCCACTCTGCAAGGGTGAGTATAAGGCGAGTTAGCTCTACATCTTTTGGCGTCTTAGACCATTTTATGTTCAGTGTTTCTAAATAGCCGTTGAACCATTTCGTAATATCATGAGGCGTCAACGCATTCCCCGCTTCATCCAAAAGACCAAGATCCTGAACACCTTTAATCAAGGCATCCATCTCCGTCTTGTAAATATGCCCATCGGCCAAAATAACTTGGGAGAGCAGCCTCAACATTTTTTGAGTATCTTCTGAAATTATCATAAGTTCAAATATCAAACCATGGCTAAGCAGGAAAGACGAAAGCGCATTAAATCGACATAGACAAAAGCGCTTATCTGTTTCACATTATGAGCAAATAAAAATAAATAGGTGCCACTATGTCCGCTTTCATCCGTAATCTTTCTTTAGCCGCAAGCGCGCTTGCCATTATCGCTTGCTCAGGCAATGGCGGTGAAGGCCCTAAAACAAACGATGCGGCGACATCCTCGCCAAAAGCTGAAGCCGCACTTGATATCAATTATGAAAAATTCACGCTTGATAATGGCCTGGACGTTATTTTCCACATTGACCGCTCGGACCCTGTTGTCGCGATTAACTTAGCCGCCCATGTCGGTTCAGGACGCGAGACACCAGGCCGTACAGGGTTTGCGCATTTATTTGAGCACCTTCTTTTCCTCGACTCAGAAAACCTGGGCTATGGCGGCCTTGATGAGATGAACACGCGTATTGGCGGCGAAGGCACAAATGGCTTTACGACCAATGACATGACGCAATATTTCCAAGCAGTCCCGAAAGATGCACTGGAAAAAATCATTTGGGCCGAAGCGGATAAGCTGGGATGGTTCATCAATACTGTGTCCCAAGATGTTGTCGATAACGAAAAACAAGTCGTCAAGAATGAAAAACGCCAGCGCGTTGATAATCAGCCCTATGGCCATAATCTTTATATTGTCGCAAAAGCACTTTACCCCGAAGGTCACCCCTATAATTGGCAAGTCATCGGCTCGCTGGCTGACCTCGACGCGGCCACCCTTCAAGATGTAAAAGACTTTTACAAAAAATGGTATGTGCCGAACAATGTTACAGTCACGATTTCTGGTGACTTTGATAAAGCCGAGGCCAGAGCCATGGTCGAAAAATATTTCGGTGAAATTCCGGGCGGGGACGATATCCCGCCATATGATGCTAAGCCGGGATCGCTTACTGAAAGCCTGAACTTCTATCATGAAGATAATTTCGCCACAGTCCCACAACTCTCCCTCACTTGGCCTGCCGTTGAGCAATACCACCCGGATGCTTATGCGCTCGATATCTTACTAAGTTACCTGACAGATGGAAAACGCGCGCCGCTCAATGAAGTCATGATTGACGAGGATAAAGTTACGTCCAATGTTTCCGGGTTTAACTACACAAAAGAAATTGCCGGAGAGCTTTATCTATTCGTCTCTCCCAATGAAGGGGAGGATATTGATGACCTCATGCCATCCCTGAAGAAAGGTTTGGCGCGATTTGAAGAAAACGGAATTGCCCAAGAGGACCTTGACCGCATCAAAGCGGGGATTGAAGTGGACTTTTACGGCCAGGTTCAAAGCGCACTTGGTAAAGCCATTCAGCTCGCGGAATATAATGTCTATACGGACAATCCTGGCTTTTACAAAAAAGATATCGCCAACATCCAAGCGGTCACAACAGACGATGTGATGCGTGTTTACAATACTTACATCAAAGACAAACCCAGTATCGCCGTGAGCTTTACGCCTAAAGGACAGCCAGAGCTTGCCTTGGAAGGCGCTGTGAAAGCTGATGTCGTTGAAGAAAAGATCGTTGCGGGCGAAGGCGCAGCGCCCGATTTCGACCCTGCCGCGCGTGTTCTGACTGAGACGACGCCCTCCTCTTTTGACCGTAAAATTGAACCTGACTTTGGCGCAGCCTATGATTTGCCGACAGCCGTCATTTGGCGTGATACCTTCGGCAACGGCCTGCAAGTTTACGGTATTCAGTCCAATGAAACGCCGCTTATCAACTTTTCCCTACGCCTTGATGCAGGCCGCCAATATGGCTCCGTTGATAAACCTGCCGTCGCAGCTTTGACGGCGGACATGCTTGAAAAGGGCACGGTCAATAAGTCCACAGCAGAAATGGAAGACGCCATTAAATCTCTGGGCTCCTCCATCTCGGTTTCCAGCGGCAATACCGGAACATTTGTCAGCGGCACGACCTTGAAACGTAATTTTGAGAAGACTGCTGAGCTTGTCTTGGAAATGCTAAATGAGCCGCGCTGGGACGCTGAAGAGTTTGCCCTTCTCAAAGCCAAGACGCTGCAGAATATCACACAGGCCGAAGGAAACCCTAACGCCATATCCGCGCGTGAAAATGCAAAGCTAAATTACCCAGCAGATAATATTTATCACTACACAAGCTATGGCCCGAAAGAAAAACTTGAAGGCGTGACGCTTGAAGATTTAAAAGCATTCCACGGCGCCTATTATGGACTGAGCGATGCTAAATTGCGTATTGTGGGTGATTACGCCCCCGGTGATGTCAAAGCCATGTTTGGAAATGGCAATGCCACCACATCAAGCCAAGACAAAATGGTTCCTGGGCAGGCGCGCCCTGTTACAGAGTCAAAAGTCTATTTCTATGATGTGCCAGGGGCCAAGCAATCCGTGCTGCGCATTGAGCGCCCCTCTCTGACCGCCACTGATAAAGATTATCCTTTGGCAGAGGCGATAAATTTTCCATTGGGCGGTATTTACACCTCAAAGCTCAACACTACGCTTCGCGTTGAGAAAGGCTATACTTACGGTATCCGTTCAGGCTTTAACGCCTCTGAGGATCGCGGTACATTTAACGTTCGCTCATCCGTGCGCACAAATGTCACCAAAGAGTCAATCGATCTTATCCGCGATATCGTTGGCGATTACGGTAAAGACTTCACACAAGAAGATTTGGATATCATGAAAGGCGCCCTTTTGCGTGGACAGGCCCTTAAGAATGAGACGCTCTCAGACAAACTCAGCATGCTTGGAGAGGTCAGCGCCTATGGTTACGCCGATGATTACCGTGCGCAAAATGCCAAAGCCATTGAGGCTATGACACTGCAAGACTTCAAAGACCTCGCCGCAAAATATCTGCGCCCTGATGCCATGAACTATCTCGTCGTCGGCGACGCAGAAAGCCAAGCCGCGCGATTAAAAGACCTAGGCTATGGTGATCCGATAATGCTTAATCAGGGCGATAAGTAATCCCCCGCGTGAGCGAGAAAGCTATCTCATGAGCACTCAACTCTCAGCCGACTATCTCATCATTGGGAGCGGGGCGATGGGCATGGCCTTCGCAGATACGCTTTTGACGGAGTCTGATGCCACTCTTATTATCGTCGATAGATTTGCGAAACCTGGCGGACATTGGAATGTCGCTTATCCTTTTGTAACGCTGCATCAACCCTCTACCTTTTACGGGGTAAGCTCGCGCGAGCTTAGCCAAGGGCTGAAAGATCAAGTGGGTCTGAATAAAGGTTTAAACGATCTGGCCTCGGGACAAGACGTCTTACGCTATTATGATGACGTTATGCGCCATCAATTTCTGCCCTCTGGCCGCGTTAAATATTTCCCGATGTGCGATTATAAAGGCGGCGGGACATTTGAAAATAAGTTAAGCGGCGAGGCCTTTGAGGTCAGCTATAAAAAGCGCGTCGATTGTACCTATCTTAAGACACATGTGCCTTCGACCCATACGCCTAGTTTTGACATAGTTGAGGGCGTCAACTTTATGCCGCTTAATGATTTGCCAAACATCACAGAGCCCGCCGATATGTATAATATTATTGGAGGCGGTAAAACGGGTATAGATGCCCTGCTCTGGCTTTTAGAAATGGGCGTTAAGCCTGACAATATTCAATGGGTAGTCTCGCGCGATGCATGGCTTCTGGACCGCAAAAATACGCAGCCGAGTGCCGAGTTTTTTAACTCAACCATGGGCGCGCAGGCCGCGCAATTTGAATCTATCGCCAATGCTGAGTCTGTCGAGGATATGTTCGACCGGCTCGAAACGTCAGGCTATTTCGTGCGCATCGACAAAAATATGCGCCCCGAAATGTTCCACGGCGCGACCATCAGCCAAGCTGAACTTGCGGCCTTACGACAGATAAAGAATGTGGTGCGCCTCGGTCATGTTACGAAAATTGAACCTAATCTTATCACGCTTAAAAAAGGTACGGTCCCGACAACGCCCGGCACCGTGCATATTGATTGCTCCGCCAGCGCATTGAAAGCTGACCTTAAGCCCACGCTTATTTTTGACGGCGATGTGATCACCCCGCAAATGGTGCGCTCTTACCAACCCATTTTCAGCGCCAGCCTTATCGCGCATATCGAAGCCACCTTCCCCGATGATAACGCTGCGAAGAATAATATGTGCGGTGTGGTTCCCCTGCCCAATGCGGATATCGATTACATGAAAATGACTGCCGCAAATATGATGAACCAATATAAATGGAGTCAGCATCCCGAAATTCGTGACTGGCTGCTGGGCAACCGCTTGGACGGGTTTTCCAAAATGGTGTCAGAAGTTAGTGCAGAAGATACGGAAAAACGCGCAATTTTGAAACGTCTGCGTAATAACGCCATGCCCGCCGCGATGAAGCTTCAGCAATTTATCGCGCAAGCAGAGTCCTAGGCCAAAGCTAGCCCATCATAGATTTCACAGTGTCCGCATGCTCCTGAAGCGCTTTAGCACCTGCTGGGGTTAAGCCGTAAACACCTGTGTCAATTCGCTCGAACCAGCCATAATGATTATATCGCATGAGGGAGGTCGCCTTTTCAAACCCTGCCATCTTAGCCACATAAGAGCCCTTACACGCGCCCTCATCATGCAGGACCTTGGCGCAGCGTAGAGCCCCCTGACGATAAGAGGTCATCATCCCCGCAGAGGTCATTCCGCCTTCATTCGGGTCGCCATGACGGCGCTCAAATTCAGAGAGCAGTTTGAGTTTTCGTTTCTTAATTTTGCGCGGCACAAAGGGGGCAGGCACGCAATGCACGACCACTTTGTTCTCAGGAAATTTGACCGTAATGAGGCCAATTCCAAGGCGGCGGCAGAGCATCTTATTGCGCCGAATAGCCGCCAAAGCCGCCTTGCCCGATTTACGGGGCACGGCAATATAAACCTGATC
>JAHDDT010000050.1:14546-17099 GCA_020629195.1 Hellea sp. | reverse complement strand
ACCAAGGTTTGACCGTGGCTGAAATGAATCTAGAACTCTAACTTTGCACCGCGTCATATTTTCCGTTACCATGTGCCTATAAGATCCGAACTATCGGACATATTATAGGGGACCCCACGTGGCGTCAGAGATTTTAAAAGCGGAGAGCTTATCCGCGCAGGCCCATAAGCGCACACAGCGTGATCTGTTTTGGGCCTTTTTGGATGCTGTCAAAACGCATGGGGACGATAAAGAGATCATCATAGATGGTGACGGGAAAATATTTCGCTATGCGGATTTGTCTCGCGCCGCTTTCGCGCTTTCGGCCCCGATTAAAAAAGCCACGCGCGGCGATGAGAATGTCGGTATCCTTCTGCCGACCGGGGCAGGGGCCGTAATTGCCTTTTTGTCTATCCATGCGGCGGGGCGCGTTCCCGCGATGCTCAATTTCACGGCGGGGATGAAGAACCTCAAAGCGGCCGCCGATACGGCGCCCTTTGATACGATAGTCACCGCGCGTAAATTTGTCGAAATTGCGGGGCTGGAAAAGCTGATAGAGCAGCTCTCAGACTTTGCGACCATTCTCTATTTGGAGGATTTAAAAGAGCAGATTGGGGTGGGGGCGAAAATGCGGGCTGTTTTAGGGCCGCTCATGCCGTCCCTCTTTGTGCCTAAATCCGCCGCCGATGATACGGGCGTTATTCTTTTTACCTCGGGCACCGAAGGCAATCCCAAAGGCGTGGTGCTGACCCATGCCAATATCCTCGCCAATATTGAGCAGATTGAACAGCATGTGGAGCTTGAAGAAGATGATATAATCTTCAACCCGCTGCCGACATTTCATTGCTACGGCCTGACGGCGGGAACGCTCTGGCCGATTTTCAGCGGACGAAAAGTCGTGCTGCATCCGTCGCCGCTGCAAACCAAAACGATTGCTAAGCGCATTTTCAAAACCCGCGCTACTGTCATTTTTGCGACAGATACATTCCTCCAGCAATATATGCGCGCCAGTAATGAGGGCGGGCTGAATTCGCTGCGCATTGCCGTTTGCGGCGCGGAGCGCGTGCGCGAAGAAACGCGAAAAACCGCCGAGCAGCGCTTTGATATGGAAGTGCTTGAAGGTTACGGGGTCACGGAATGTGCCCCCGTTCTGGCGGCTAATCAGCCGGGCGATATTCAAGCGGGCACCATCGGTAAAATGCTTCCGGGTATCGAAGCGCGGCTTGAACCTGTTGAGGGTCTCGATGAAGGCGGGCAGCTCTGGGTGCGCGGGCCAAATATTATGAAGGGCTATATTTCGCCCGATAATCCGGGCCAGATCGTGCCGCTTAAAGATGGCTGGCACGATACGGGGGATGTGGTCTCGGTCAATGATGATGGTCATTATGTTATTCGCGGGCGGATTAAACGCTTTGCCAAAATCGGCGGAGAAATGGTTTCGCTCATGGTGGTTGAAAATTGCGCCTCTGCCGTTTGGCCCGAAAAACTGCATGCCGCCGCAATTGTACCTGACCCGAAACGCGGCGAGCAAATTGTGCTTTTGACGGAACAAAAAGACGCCAAAAGGCGGGAGCTTTTGACATGGGCGCAAACCCACGGCGTGCCGGAAATTTCCGTGCCGAAAAAAATTATCTCTGTCGAAGCCCTACCCGTTTTGGGGACGGGGAAGCTGGATTATGTTTCAATTACGGCTATGGCTAAAGAGGCTTTGGGCGCATGAACAGGCGAGAGGTGCTAACGGTAGGTGCCGCTGGAGCCGCGCTCGCGGCTTGCGCGTCCCCTGATACCGCGCCGCAAATCACGCCCGCGCAATACCGCAAAGCTTTTGAAGGATTTGCCGTTAATGTCGAAAGCTGGTGGCGAGATGTGCCGTTTGAAAAGCGCTTTGACCTCGCGGCTAAGAACCATTTCTCCCATGTCGAATTTTGGTTCATTGATAGCTGGGACCGCAAAGCGTCAGAGCTGGCTAAGCTTGCGAATGATGCCGGCGTAAAGGTCGCGCAAATTGTTGGTGATGCGCCCGCCCTCGCGAAAACAGATGTGCGCATAGAGTTCCTAGATAACGTCAAACGCGCCATTGAGAACGCAAATATTCTCGGCACCGATATTGTCACCATTACGGGCCACCAAGATGTCGAGGGCATTTCAACGCAGGACGCCCTGAAATCCTATCAAGATCATTTCGCGGCCTCGGCAGAGCTATGGGAAGCGGCCAAAATATATGCGGCGATTGAGCCGTTTAATCCCTATGACCATCCGGGCCATTTTATAAATGGCCATAAAGAGGCGCAGCGCATCTGCGAAGAAATTGGCTCGCCTTATGTTAAAATAAACTGGGATTTATTTCATATGCAGCGCCATGAAGGTGAACTCATCGGAAATCTGCGGCGCGGCAAAGATCAGATCTGTTATATGCAGCTCGCCGATAGTCCAGACCGCCATCAACCTGGTACAGGTGAAATTGATTATAAAAACGTCATTCGGGCATGCCGCGAAGCGGGTTACACGCGCCCTATCGGGTTGGAGCTCTGGGCTAAAGATGATGATTATGCGCGGGCCCGCGAAGATATTTAT
>JAHDDT010000050.1:13148-14446 GCA_020629195.1 Hellea sp. | reverse complement strand
AAAGATACGGCAGGCGGTAACGCGCTCATGAGCTATGACGCCATCCATCATCCTGTCATGGCGGATAATGGCATGGTCTCTACCCAAGACCGCATCGCGGCAGAGGTCGGGCGGGATATCCTCGCGCGGGGCGGCAATGCGATTGACGCCGCCGTGGCGACAGGATTCGCTTTGGCTGTGACGCACCCCCAAGCAGGCAACCTTGGCGGCGGAGGGTTCATGTTGGTGCATCTAGCCGAAACGGGTGACGTGCTCGCCATTGATTTTCGCGAAATGGCCCCTGATGGCGCAACACGTGATATGTATCTCGGCGCAGACGGCGAGGTTGATAACCAGCTCGCGCAATATTCACGGCTCTCTGCGGGTGTTCCAGGGACGGTTATGGGTTTGCTAGAGGCGCTAGAAAAATACGGCACCATGACTCGCCGCGAAGTGATGGGGCCATCTATTCGGCTGGCTTCAAAAGGTTTCCCGCTCAGCTATGCTATGGCCGAAGGATTGGAATCTGCACGCGATCAGCTCTCGGTGGATGAAAGCTCCATTGATTATTTCTTGGGCCGCAAAACGGGGGAACGCTTTACGCAAGCAGATCTCGCGAAAACCTTGCGCCGTATTATGAAATCCGGCGCGGATGAATTTTACAAAGGTAAGACAGCGGAGCTTATCGTGGCGGAGATGCAAAAGGGGCGCGGGGTGATGACTCTGGGTGATCTCGCCAATTATAAAACGGTGACCCGCAAAGCGGTCTCAGGAAATTATAAAGGTCACGAGCTTTACGCCATGAGCCCGCCTTCTTCGGGCGGCGTGCATATTGTGCAAATGCTTAACATCCTCAGCGGTTATGACCTTCAAGCCGATGGACATAATAGCGCGGATTATTTGCACAAATTGATAGAGGCCATGCGCCGTGCCTATGCAGACCGCTCGAAATATCTGGGCGACCCAGATTTTGTCGATGTGCCTGTGGCCGCGTTGACCGCGAAGACTTATGCCGATGCGCTGCGCGAAACCATCTCGCCCAATATCGCGTCGAAATCTAGCGACATCAACCCCGGTGCGAAGCTACCTTATGAGAGCGTCAACACCACCCATTATTCTGTAATCGATAAAATGGGCAATGCGGTCTCAGTGACCTATACGCTCAACTTCTCCTATGGGAGCGGCTATAGCGTCGATGGCGCAGGATTTTTGCTCAATAATGAAATGGACGACTTTTCGGCCAAGCCAGGCTCGCCCAATGGGTATGGCTTGATAGGAGGCGAAGCCAATAAAATTGAGCCGCGCAAAAGACCGCTCTC
>JAHDDT010000050.1:9930-13048 GCA_020629195.1 Hellea sp. | reverse complement strand
CTTTTATCGCAGAAGGTGCCTCTGTTATTTTATCGGATAAGAATTTTGACGCCGTCACAGAAACGGCCAAATCGCTTGGCGGAATAGCGGTTAAATTAGATGTCAGCGAAGAAGCTGATTGGGATGCATTGGCTAAAACCTATCCACAAATGGATGTTGTCGTGAATAATGCGGGCATTACAGGGTTTGAAGAGTCCCCCGCCCCGCAAGACCCTGAACATGCCGCGCTGGAAGATTGGCGGCGCGTGCACCGCGTCAATCTGGACGGTACATTCTTAGGCTGCCGCTACGCCATCAAAGCTATGCGGGCGTCAAAGTCGGGGTCGATTATCAATATTTCCTCACGCTCTGGTATGGTCGGGATTCCCGGCGCGGCGGCCTATGCCTCTTCCAAGGCGGGCATCCGAAACCATAGTAAATCTGTGGCGCTTTACTGCGCGCAAAACGGGCTAAATATTCGCTGTAACTCTATCCATCCCGCCGCCATTTTAACGCCCATATGGGAACCAATGTTAGGAGACGGCGAAGACCGACAGGCCCGTATGGACGCGTTAGTTGCCGACACACCCGCGCGAAGATTTGGAACAGTCGAGGAAGTCGCCGCGGTTGCCGTTATGCTCGCCTCTGATGAAGCAAGCTATATTACGGGCAGCGAGATTACGATTGACGGAGGTTTGCTCGCGGGGTCTGCAGCAACGCCCTCTCGGGGTTAAACCGACAAAGCGCTTAAAGTTACGGCTGATTGTGGCTAGGTTAAGTGCGAATCAGAAAGTAACTTATGGCGTCCAATATCAGCCCAGAGATAGAGCGGCTTATCAGCTTGCTCTCCAAGCTTCCCGGCTTGGGCCCGCGCTCTGCGCGGCGGGCGGCGCTTGACCTTATCAAGAAACGCGACGGGCTGATGCGGCCCCTCGCGAGCGCGATGGCGGATGCGGCTGATAAAATATCGACCTGTAACACGTGCGGGAATGTTGATGCGCAGAACCCGTGTCATATTTGTAGCGCGCCAGGACGCGACCAAACTATTATCTGTGTGGTCCAAGAAGTTGGTGATCTTTGGGCGATGGAACGGGCAGGGGCCTTTCGCGGGCAATATCATATTTTGGGGGGAACGCTTTCGGCGCTGGACGGTATTCGTCCCCAAGATTTGAATATTGCGAACTTGATTGACCGCGCCAAGTCTGAAGTCGTGACAGAAGTTATTCTGGCTATGAATGCTACTGTCGATGGGCAGACAACAGCACATTATATTACGGACTATCTGGAAACAGCAGACGTTACTATCTCACGCTTAGCGCATGGCGTCCCCGTTGGCGGAGAGTTAGATTATCTCGATGACGGAACCATCACCGCCGCTATGAAAAGCCGCCGTCCTTTTTGATGCGGCTATAGATTTCTCTAAGGTAGTTTATTTAGAGGCTGAGCAATGTTTGATTCCGTATAATTTCCAATGTGCTCTTTCCCATCCCCGCTTTGACTAAGACCCGGGCGCCGAAATAAGCGGCGAGGATATGCTCCGCTTTCGCGGCGTCATTAACGGCAAATCTAATAGCGTCCTTGAGGCGGTTTATCGATAATGTAACAGAGTTTTCGGTCTCTTTATCCGATGCGGCTTGGTCGATGGCGGCATTACAAAGCAGACAGCCTTTACGGCCTTCGCGTGTTCCTGCGGCCTCAACAGGGCCGTTCATAAGATTTTTTATTCGTATGTGCGGGGATAAGTTTTCATTGCGCAGCATCTTCACGGCTCCGCTCACGATTTGCGCGTCATAGCGGGCAATAGCTTTTTGATAGAGAGCACGCTTATCGCCAAAGGCTGCATAGAGGCTTCCTTTTTGTAGACCCGTGGCGGCCATAATATTGGCATAAGAGGTGCCTTCATAGCCATGCTCCCAAAAGACATCACGAATTGCGTCCAGAACTTTGTCTTCATCAAACTCACGTTGTCGGGCCATTATGCACTTTCTTTTTGCTCACAAAGACGTGATTACATTATTCTTGACCAATTAGTCAAGTATGTTATCTATATGTTGTTCCTGCCAATAAGCGGGCTAAAAATTTAATTATATGTTGACCAATCGGTCAAAAACTAAGAGAGACTAACATGACAACGAAAACACTTATCAAAGATATTCTACTGACAACTTCAGGCGTAGCGGCTTTTACGGTTCTCGCTTTATCGCCCGTCTTGGCTTATGCCGCCCCAACTAATGCTGAAATCATTACAGCAAGCGCGCAAGCTTATTCGGGGCAAAGCTTCACCAAAAAGAAGTATAATATAAAAGGCCAATGGAGCGTTGTTCACGAAGATGGGAGAACGCTCATTCGCCTTTCAGAGGGCTTCAAAACTAAAAATGGTCCTGATCTTAAAATATTCTTGTCTCCACAATCCATTGGTGATGTCACAGGTAAAACAGCCTTAGACGGTGCCGTAACTTTGGGCCGACTGAAATCCAATAAAGGTACGCAGGATTATATCATCCCTGAGGGTGTTTCACTGGCCAATTTCTCGAGCATATTGATTCATTGCGAAGCCTTTTCTGTCCTTTGGGGCGGTGGGAGTTTATAATGAGCAGCATTACAAAACTCGCAGGATATTTACCTGCACCCAATCTCGTACCCAATAAGGAAAGACAAACGATGTCACAGTCTAAAACCACTTTTGCCCTAAGCCTGCTCCTTGCCATAGGATTTATATTCTTCGGCGTTCAAAAATTCGGCGCGGAGAACATTGTTTTTGAGACGATTGCACAGCGCTCAGGCCTTCCGATTTTTGACCCTTATGTGAGATGGTTTACGGGAGTCTCGGAATTAATTGTTGCTGCTCTACTCATCATTCCGCACACACGGTTTTTAGGCACCTTGGCTGGAGCTGGACTTTTGATCGGCGCTATTGGTTTCCACCTCTCACCATGGCTTGGCATTAATGTCCCGACCATTGGTCATTTTTTATTCATCGCAGCCGTGGGCATGTTTGTTGGCTCACTAATTAATCTTGCGATTTTGCGCAAAACTCATAAAAATTAAAGGAGGCTATAATGCAGCCCGAAATCATCTTATATACCAAAGATTATTGTCCCTATTGTAAGCGGGCGAAAGCTTTGCTTAAGTCCAAAGG
>JAHDDT010000050.1:7052-9830 GCA_020629195.1 Hellea sp. | reverse complement strand
GCGCCGACTTCGCGCTGGATGATATGGGCTTGTTCACGCATTGCCGCATCTTTCATCACAGCCCGCATCGTATGAAGCGTCGCCATAAATGTCGTTGGCGAAACAATCATAACTTTTTGGCTAAAGCCTTTTTCAATGACTTGCGGAAAATTTGCATGAAGCTCAGCATAGATGGCTTCGCTGGGGAGAAAGAGCATGGCCACGTCATGAGTTTCGCCAAAAATCAGATATTTCTCGGCCACGGCTTTTATGTGCACCAAAACATCTCGCGCAAAGTCGCGCCCGGCTTGAGCTTCAGCGGGTGTGTTATCGGCCTCTGTCAATCTACGCCAAGCTTCCATTGGAAACTTACTATCAATTGCCACATCGCCTTGGTCACCCGGCAGATGGATAAGTGCATCAACGCGTTTGCCATTAGACAGGGTATGTTGAAATGAATAGCCGTTCTTAGGCAGGTAATTGGCGATTAAATCTTGCATTTGTTTTTCGCCAAAGGCTCCGCGAGATTGTTTGTTCGAAAGTAAGCTTTGCAAGCCCGAAACTTCGCCTGAGAGTGTTTCAATATTCTTCTGTGCGCGGTCAATCAGCGCGAGGCGTTCATGAAGCTGTTTCAGATTGGCGGAATTGCGCTCTTGTGTGGACTCCAGAGACTTGCCGACGCGTTCTGAAACACTGTTGAGCCGCGTATCTAAACTCTCGCGCAGCTGCGTTTCCCGTGTCGCGCTGTCTTCGGCCATTTGCGCAAGTCGCCCTTGGAGTTCTGTCTGGCGCTCTGTCATGGTAGCCAGATGGTTTTCAAGCTTGGCGGCACGCTGAGCCTCTTGGGCCGTGTCCTTACCAGGCCGCGCAAAAATTAAAGTTAGAAGCGCGCCCAAAAGCAAAAGCGCCGCGCCGAGTATAAACTCAACGAGGGTAAGCTCTAAACCTGAATAACTCACCAAAGGTTCCATATTTGTTCTGGTAGCGCGATTCACCGAAGAAGGGAAGTTGTTTCGGTAGAGGGGGATTTTTGTGGGCTTCATTAAGAGCCCGATGAATAGTCATTCATATTTTATTCAGGCGCAGTTTCGTTAAGTGCATAAGATCCAGGGATAATGATATGACGATAGCAACTTTAGAACGTTCACCAGGCACTGTTTTTCCCGCCATTAATAAGATCATTGAGGCTAT
The DNA here is from genome assembly GCA_020629195.1 of Hellea sp. GTDB lineage: Bacteria > Pseudomonadota > Alphaproteobacteria > Caulobacterales > Maricaulaceae > Hellea. The sequence goes on along the minus strand of JAHDDT010000050.1, from coordinate 8,660 downwards.
CAAGGCCCAGCCCATGCGCGATCATGCCCTAGGTGATGTTGCTGCTGATTATATTGTAAAGTCTATGGCAGAGGAAAATGGGTTTTATAATCTGCTGACACCAGAAGAGAGAGCTTTCGCGAATATGCTACGCCGCTTAGCTGTAGGACCGCGCGCCGCACACTATGGATGGCGGCTTTATGCAAGATATAGACAAAGCGGTCATATCGCTCTGGAGTCGGTTAACTATTAAGCGGCCTGCCGCGCTTTTAGGGCGGGAACAATAAGCTCTAGGAACTTAGATAGCTTGTTTTTATCAATAATAAAATCCACGCCCAATATTGAGGGACTTGAGAGATGAGGGGCCGAAATATTATTTGAAATGATGGCTATCGGTGTTTCGTCCAATTGGTCTTTCAAAAACGGCACTGAAAACTCCGCTGAAATACTATCTGCCAATTTATTGTCGAGTAAGACCAAATCATATTTTTGATGCGTTAATTTCGTCATGCCTTCGCTGCAGGTGAAGGCGTGGTCTACTCTCACGTCATTACACCCCAAGGTTCTCAAGTGAAGAGAAATAAATATTTTTTCATCTGGGTCGTCGTCTATGAGGAGTATTTTGGGCATAGTTATACACTTTAAGAATATAGATGACTTTCGTAAAAAAGCCGCAATTGTATTCGATGCCCGCGCCGTAACTCACTGTAGTGTAAATTAGTTAAAAAGGCTTTTGTTGCTATTCTTTTGTTCAAAGAATTGCTCATAGGGTTAATGCCCGGTTAGGGGTTACCTATTCGCGCCAGGAACCCATTTTACATCTGTTTGCCCTTGGTCATTACACCAGCGCGCGGCCACAAAAAGGAAATCCGATAAGCGGTTCAAATATGTTAGCGCGTCAGGGTTGATGGGCTGGACGTCCGAAAGTGCAACACAAACGCGTTCGGCGCGGCGGCAGACCGTTCTGGCTTGGTGCAAATAAGCGGCGGGAGGCGAGCCGCCAGGGAGAACAAAACTGGTCAAAGGCTCTAAATCCGCATTAAGCGTATCGAGTTCTTCTTCCAGTCGCGTGGCTTGAGCCTGCACCATTCGCAATGCATATTCACTATCCGCGTGTCCTTTGATGGGGAGGGGGGTAGCGAGGTCAGCGCCCAAATCGAACAGGTCATTTTGAATACGCGAGAGCATATCATCGAGACGTCGATTCTCAAGATGCAGCCGTACTAGCCCAATCACGCTATTGGTTTCATCCACATCGCCATAAGCCCGCACGCGTACATCATCTTTAGATAGGCGCGAGCCGTCGACAAGGCCCGTCGTTCCGTCATCACCCGTGCGCGTATATATTTTGTTGAGCTTGACCATGAGAGGGCTCTAGCCGCCCTGGCCTTTGGTTTGAAGATAAACGGTCAAAAGCAAAAGCCCGACAGCCACGGCTTGCCCCATTACGCGGCGGCGCATCCATATATTAGACGCTTCGCGGGCTTCCTCCGTTTTGCCGCCCATATTTTTAGCGCCCAAAACTAGGGTCAAAAGAACAAAAGCAAACGCGGCGCCCGTTAAAATCCAGAGAATAATCATTATCTATATCCTTTAATCCTTCTCGTCTAAATCAGAATGAGAGTATTT
>JAHDDT010000050.1:0-6952 GCA_020629195.1 Hellea sp. | reverse complement strand
CCGCGATACATGCCAGGTGTGTTGAAGCTGAACGTATAATTGCCCTGTTCATCAATTGCGATAACGCCGCCATCACCTTTCATATCGGTCAAGGTTTTGTGGATGACGTGATTAGCGGATTGCGAAATTGTCTCGCCTAAATATTCACGGCGAGAGCAGATATCCCGTGCGATGCCTGCACGAATGAAGAACTCACCCGTTCCTGTGGCGGAAACAGCGCAATATCGGTTATCAGCATAGGTGCCTGCGCCAATGATAGGGGCGTCGCCCACGCGGCCAAATTCTTTCCCCGTCAATCCGCCCGTTGACGTGCCCGCCGCTAGGTTACCACAGCCATCTTTGGCAACCGCGCCCACCGTGCCATATTTGGTTTCAGGCGTATCAAGAAAGCTATGTTTTTTGGCTTTATTCGCCTTCACTTTTTTCTGCATCTGTTTCCAGCGGTGTTTCGTGTAAAAATAATTGGGGTCAATAGTTTCAATTTTTTGCTCACGTGCAAACGCCTCGGCGCCTTCGCCTTGCAGCATAACGTGGCGCGATTTCTCCATTACAGCTCGCGCCAGAACAATAGGATTTTTAATTGTGGTGACGCTCGCCACGGCACCCGCATTTCGGTCGCGCCCATCCATAATTGACGCGTCGAGTTCGTTCTTTCCTGCCGCAGAAAAGACGGCGCCTTTACCCGCATTGAATTTAGGATCATTTTCAAGCGCCATCACCACGAATTGCACAGTATCAAGTGCACTATAGCCTTCTTCGAGCATCTGCCCGCCCAAGATCAGCGCTTTGTTCAAAGATTTGCGGTAGGCCTCCTCTCTTTTATCGGTCATGTTTTCCTTAAGGATAACGCCCGCTCCCCCGTGAATAGCGAGGGTGTAATCATCACCAGTCGGGCAAGTCGGGCTGGGCACATCAGCAGCTAAAGCCAGCGAGGATGTTGAGGATAACGCCAAAGCCATGGCGGCCAGAATGAGTGTGCGCATCGAAATCTCCATGGGGAGCTTATATTCTATGAATCCATCCACAACAAATGGCTTCGCCTCTCTGGTTAATTTCCGCGCGAAATTTATTCTATAGTTAAATTTGAAACTCCAAGGATTATCCCATGCTTTCTGACTCAGACCGTGCAGATCAACTCGGCCAAGCCACTCGCGAAAAACTCAAGCAATTCGTTGCCCGTATAGAACGGCTCGAAGCCGAGAAAACAGAACTCGCCGCCGATATCCGCGAAGTCTATGCCGAGGTTAAAACATTCGGTTTGGATACAAAAATCATGCGCAAAGTCATCTCGGCCCGCAAAAAAGAAGCCGCCGAACGCGCCGAAGAAGAAGCGCTATTGGATATGTATTTGGAAGTAGTTGAGGATCAGGCTTAAGCCTAATTCAACTGAGACCTGCGGAGTTATTTTGCGCTATCGGTTTTCTTTTAAAGAGGTTGACAATATTGTCGTGAAACTTGGGTGCTACTTGGGGCAGTTCTTTTCTAGGACCTAAGCTAGGCGATTCTTCGTAAGTGTAATCCATATGGAAGGCATCAACAGCTTTAATGTCTGACAATGACGCCCGCATTATCTTATGGCTATATTTAGAGGCCAAAGATTGTGTGGGTCTTAGTTGCTTTCTTAGGCCATCATTGAGCTTATCGCAAAAAGCCCGCATGTCTTCGTCGTCTCCGTCGAAATTCAGAGCATAACGTGCCATCAAAGCCGTCAATGTTGCGTGCCACTCTTTGTAAAACTTTGCTTCAATAAAGCCATTATCATATCGGTGGAGAAAGAGGTTTCTGAGTTGATTTCTTTTTGCTTCATAAAAAAGCTGTATGAATCGTTTTCTAATCTTTCGTTTTTTGTTGTGTTTAAGGGCAAAGATATAGAGGGCTAAGATAAAGGGTGCCACCAGGCCAATGAGTAGGGCGATTGTTTTATTTGAGCGGTTAGTAATCTTGTCCGGTTTTGGCTCGGTTATATGTGTGTTCTGTTTTGGACTCATTATGGGAGGTTCAGTCGGAACTGGTGCACTGGGCTCATTTTCTAAAAACTGCGTCTCAGGCTTACTTGGAATTGGAGTCAGTTTGGATATCGCATCTTTAGGGGGGCTTTGAGCTATGTTCGGGATATTTGACTCGGCGTCGGGTAAGAGGCCTAACCCACGGGCATCCATCATTCTTATGTTTTCTTTGGCATCTTCACTACCGCGTTTGGCCGCAATTTCATAAAACGCTCGGGCTTTCGCAAAATCAGGTTGAACACCTTGGCCCGTAAAATAGATATAACCTAAATTGAGGAGGGCTGAGGTGCTTCCGAGATCTGCAGCTTTTAAGTAAAGGGCTCTGGCATCTTCAAAATCTTGCGGTCTGTTTATACCGTCATGAGCGGCTTTGCCAGCTTCGAAAAAATCACGAGCTGATTGCTCAGGCGCAGTAAGCTTTGCTCTTTCGAACTGGATTTGTGCTTGTGAGTATGCTGTGCGTGACCCCGTCACGCTCAGCATAATTAAGCCAAAGATGAAAATATTACGTAACAAGCGCGCACTTCCAGATTAATTTTTTCAAGCATGCTCGCTGCAATTTTCAGGCCATATCAGTTTGTAAATTTTTCTATCGAACGTAATATATTTAGTTCCGCTTTTGTTCTTTTTGTGTTATGTGTAAGATATGCCCAGTGACTATGACAAACAGCAATGGCAAGCCGAGCAGGCGGCGCGTGATTCTGTACTTGAGAAGCAGCGCGAGAGGGAACGTAAAACGCGTGAGCGTGCAGCGCGAAATGCGCGGCGTAAATTGGAGCGCCTGCATAGGACATTATCTGAAAAAGGCGAAATTACAGAGTTTGAAGATGAATTTGGCGAGAGCGTTGTAGAGCGGCTCGATAAATTTGGCTCGGCCTTTCATGACCGCGAAAAGGGGCGTCCTGGTGACGCGCTAAGTTTTGCGCAAAAACGTGTTGTGGCTGCCATGAATAAAAAAGTCAAAGAGCTGAAAAAGAAACCAACGGAAAATCATGACGCGGCCTCCTCTAATTCTGCCAACGATTATGAACGCACGGCGGATCGCTGGAAAAACCAAAATGGTAAGAAGCGGGGTTCAAGCTTTAAATCAAAAAAGAAAAAAAACTTTACGCCGCGTGTACGCAATCTCGAAGATGATATGGTTGAGAGTGAGTCCACAGAAGCCTTTATTCCAAAATATCATCCGCCTGAAATTACCGATAAGCCTAAGAAGCCGTTTCTGCGCATTGTTAAAAATGATTGAGACTTAGACATTATTGGACGCTTGTTAAGCGGCTTCGGATGTCGCCGAAATGACCGAAGCTATAAGCTTGGGGGACTACCCGCCTTTTGCTTACTGTCTTGGCGTTGAGGTTTCGCAGTTTTCACCTCTTCCGGCAATGTTTCAGCAGATTGACGCGGTGTTGAATCGCGCACCTCTATGACGGGCGGTTCCGCCTCAGCCGTTATAATGCTATCCAGTGATAGGCGTCCATAGCTTCCTGCCATTTCGGGGCGAGATTGCGCTGCGCTCAGGCTCGGCATATCAATTTTCACGCTCGCAGGGTTTTGCGCGGTGACTATAACAGACGGCACGTCAGCCTGCGAGTCTGCGATCTCACTGGCTTGCATTTTTTTCATAACAAAAATAAGTGACCCCATCACAAGGAATAGGGTCACGACTAAGATATCAGAAAGCTTCACCTCGGCGATTCCCTTAACTTAGAAGCGCGCTTTAAAGCCGACATTAATCGCGTGAGCTTCCGTCTGGTCATTGGAGACGAGCTGCGGCGCGACAAAAGGAATGAAGCCTTTATTATAGACATATTCGGCCCCGAAATCGAGGAAGTCATTGACCGGATATTCCAGTGACAAGGCATGCTGCTGGTTCTTTTCGAATGTTGTTCCTGTGATGGGATTACCAAAATCATCGCTGATATTGCCCCAAGAGCCAACGGCAGCAATAGCCATGCGGCGGCCATTTGGCATCATAGGCTTAATCCGGGCCTGAGCGACAAGAACGCTGAGTTTCTCATCAAAATTTATGTTGTCAGGATCGGTTGTAGAGCCCGCAGGATTATTCAAATATTGCGGAAAGGGTGTTCCGTCCGGCAATTGCGGAATAGCGGCGGCCCAAGGTTTAAGCGTCGTCGTATATTCCACCATAAGGTCAAAGAAATCACTATTATATTCGGCAAATGCATTTACCGCGCTATTACGGTCATATTCAATAAAGTTAGCTGGCGGCGTTCCATTTTCACGGCCTTGGAACGTATGTGACGTAAAGTTATCGCGGTAAATGGTGTCGTGCAGATAACCACCGCCGACAGTGAAGGCTTTGCTGCCGCCCAAAAGGAACTCTTTTTCACCGTTAAAGGCATAATTACCGATATTATTATCTTCCCCGGCAAGCGCTACACGAAGCTGACGTCCTGCAGAGAAGGCAGAGGCTGTAAGCTTCAAGCCGTTCTTATAATATCCGACCTCGGCAACAGGCTGGTCAGAGACAGCCCAAAAGTAATGCGCGCCTTCATTATGGGTAAAGGCATTATAGCTGTCGAAATTACCAAAATCGATCGTCTTTCGACCAAAGGCAGCGTAAAGAGGTGTCTTTTCTAGATTACCAAAGACAACAAAAGCCTTGCGAAGTTGGAATTCGTCTTGGTCGCGGCCATACTCAGTTTCACTATATTCAGGTTGAAGATAAACTGTTGTCCAATCGCCAAATGTCGAGGTGAAAGAGAGAGCAGCATGGTCAATTGCAAAGACGCCGGCTTCATCATCGCCACTATCGCTGAAGAAAGGGAAACGTGATAAAATCGGAAATTGTCCGTCCACCGAAGTTTTTTGATATTTAAACCCGCCTTGGAAACCTGCACCTAAGTAAATGGAGTTGTCTTTAAGTGTACCATTCGCACGGTTAGCCAAAAGCGTTAGCGTTCTGCCAGTAGTGTTTTCTTGCCAGTCCAGCATATCGCGTGAGTGATATGCATTTGTGCGCACTGTGACCCCGCCAACGTTATGGCTGCGATTAGCTAAGAATGCTTTGCGAGCTGCTGGATCGTAATGAACAGCATTGGGGCTCGCAAAACCGCGAAGTCTTAGGCCTTGTTCTGTCTGAATGTGGCCATTTTCAGCAACGGAATAACCGACATGCTGTGTGCGCACATATTCTGGCGTGCGGTGCTGATGCACGCCTTGATGTGATCCAGGGTAGATTGTGTCTGTGACTGTGTAAGTGCCTGGGCCCATCTGCGCAAGCTGCGCGTGAAGCTGCTTTTCCTGCCAGCTCTGTGGTGCCACATATTGGGCCTGATGGGCTTGTGGCGCTTTAAACATGCCGCGAAGGCCGTGATTATGGCTCGCCGTGACAGGAACGGAAACAGCAAGAGCGGTTGCGCCAAGCAGAGCTAATTTAAGTACGTTGTTCATGGTATTCCCCGGTTTTAAGCTGATTTTGCAGTATCCACATCGAGCTCATGCTCGCGGACTTTGCGGTAAAGAGTTGAGCGGCCAATGCCGAGGCGGCGGGCCACTTCGGACATGTGTCCTGAATAATTTTCGATCGCGAATTGGATAAGATCGCGCTCAATATCTTCGAGCGTGCGAAGGTGTCCCTCGCGGTCGAGGAATGTCACAGCCAGATCTTCATCGGCTTCGGCTTTTTTCACCAAGGCTGACAAGGGGTCATCAGAGGCGCTTGGCATGGAGGGCGCGAGGCCTGAGATTTGCGGAAAATCATGAGGCTTGAGGGAATTACCATCCGACAAAATCATAGCGCGGAAGATTGTGTTCTCTAACTGGCGAACATTTCCTTTCCACTCATAATTTTTCAGAAGTTCAATTGTATCGCTATCAGCGCCAACAACATTCATTTGTTCCTGCGCGTTGAAGCGCTTAATAAAATGCTCAAGCAGGGCAGGGACGTCCTCGCGGCGTTCACGCAGAGGTGGAACGGCGATTGGAAAGACGTTCAAGCGGTAATATAAATCTTCGCGAAAGGTCCCAGCTTTGACGTCCTCAGCAAGGTCACGGTTTGTGGCTGAAATAATGCGGACATCGACAGGAACTGTGCGTTTCGAGCCAATAGGATCGACTTCGCCTTCTTGCAGGACGCGTAATAATTTGACCTGCATATCAAGTGGTAGTTCACCAATTTCGTCTAGGAACAGTGTCCCCGTATGGGCTTCTTGAAATTTACCAAGATGCTTAGAGTTCGCACCCGTAAAAGAGCCTTTTTCATGACCGAATAGAATCGACTCAACGAGCGTTTCAGGAATGGCCCCGCAATTAACTGTAATAAAAGGCTTATCAGAACGCTCAGACGCACCTTGAATAGCCCGCGCGATAACTTCTTTACCAACGCCAGATTCTCCCGTGATAAGGATAGGGATATTGGCTTTCGCGCCGCGCTCTCCCATGGCGACGACCGGCCGCATAGAACCCGCATTGCCGATAAGATCATTGAAAGTCAGTCCGCCATGCGTTGTTTTCTTAAGCCGCTTAACTTCCCCTACGAGCGTCTTCATTTCTAGAGCATTGCGGATGGACACTATAATGCGCTCAGGCGAAGCCGGCTTTACGACAAAATCCCGTGCGCCCATTTTCATGGCCTTAACAACTGTCTCGATAGAGCCTTTACCTGTTAAAACAATGACAGGAAGCTCAGGCCGTTTGGCTTGCAGTTCTTCCAGCGTTTCCATACCGTCGCGGCCTGGCATAACAAGGTCGAGCATCATGACGTGGATATTTGCGCCATCCGTACCCAGCGCCATATCGAGAGCGCTGTCGCCATTATCTGCTTGAAGTGTTGAAAATCCGCTTTTTTCAATAACCGCTTGAAGCAAGCGGCGTTGCGTCGGATCATCGTCAACGATGAGAACCGTTTTACCCATTATATTCACCTTGTTTCGGCCAAGTCGTCTCGGCTCTTAGCGTTGCAATATGGGACAAAAAGGTGAAAACGC
>JAHDDT010000049.1:3297-17234 GCA_020629195.1 Hellea sp. | reverse complement strand
AATATATCCAAGAGCGTAACCGTCTTGAGGCTGCCATTAAAGAAGCTTATGCGGCAGGTCTTGTCGGGAAAAATGCTTGCGGGACGGGTTGGGATTTTGACATTTATATGCACCACGGTGCTGGCGCCTATATTTGCGGCGAAGAGACCGCCTTACTGGAATCTCTCGAAGGCAAAAAAGGTCAACCACGTTTGAAGCCGCCATTCCCAGCGGGGGCAGGGCTTTATGGATGCCCGACAACTGTGAACAATGTTGAATCGATTGCTGTTGTACCAACTATCTTGCGCCGCGGCGTTGAGTGGTGGACGCAATTTGGCCGGGACAATAATAAAGGCACGAAGGTTTTTTCAATCTCGGGTCACGTCAACAAGCCGTGCAACATCGAAGAGGCACTCTCTATCCCGATGAAGACGCTCCTTGAAGAGTATGCAGGCGGCGTGCGCGGCGGTTGGGATAATCTCAAATGTGTTATTCCGGGCGGATCGTCTGTGCCGCTTCTCCCCAAAGAAATTTGCGATACGGTTTTGATGGATTTTGATGCGCTACGCGAACATCAATCGGGTCTCGGCACGGCGGCGGTCATCGTCATGGATAAATCCACTGATGTTATCAAAGCCATCGCGCGGCTGAGCTATTTCTATAAGCATGAGAGCTGCGGGCAATGTACGCCGTGCCGCGAAGGTACGGGTTGGATGTGGCGCGTGATGGAGCGCATGGTCAAAGGCGAGGCGGAAACCTCTGAAATTGACATGCTCCTTGAGGTCTCAAAGCAGGTCGAAGGTCATACCATTTGCGCTCTCGGCGACGCGGCGGCTTGGCCTATCCAAGGTCTCATCCGTCACTTCCGTCATGAGATTGAAGAGCGCATAGATAATTACCGGGCGAATAAGCCCGTTTTCGTACAAGCTGCAGAGTAAACCATGAGCGACCTACGTAAAATCAATATTGATGGTACTGAATATGAGGTGCCCGCGGATTATACGCTGATGCAAGCCTGTGAAGAGGCGGCAGGGGCTGAAATCCCTCGTTTCTGTTACCATGAGCGTTTGTCCGTGGCGGGTAACTGCCGCATGTGCCTTGTGGAATGGGTCGGCGCGCCTAAACCGCAAGCCTCCTGTGCGCTTCAAGTCAAAGATTTGCGGCCTAATCGCGACGGAACGCCTGCCAATATCCGCACTAATAGTGAGACTGTGAAAAAAGCGCGCGAGGGCGTGATGGAATTCCTTCTCATCAACCACCCACTGGATTGCCCAATTTGTGACCAGGGCGGTGAGTGCGATCTGCAAGATCAAGCTATGGCTTATGGCCGTGATGCGTCTCGATTTGAGGAAAACAAACGCGCTGTTGATGACAAACATATGGGGCCGCTGGTCAATACGATTATGACGCGCTGTATTCAATGTACGCGCTGTGTGCGTTTCGTCACCGAAGTGGCGGGCGTTGAAGAAATTGGTCTTGCGTCACGCGGAGAAGATGCTGAGATCACGACATATCTTGAGCAATCTCTGACTTCTGAGCTTTCAGGCAATGTGATTGACCTTTGTCCGGTTGGCGCTCTGACGTCCAAGCCTTACGCCTTTAATGCACGTCCTTGGGAGCTTGATAAAGTCGAGTCTGTTGACGTTATGGATGCCGTTGGTTCAAATATTCGTATCGATAGCCGCCGCGGCGCTGTTCTTCGTGTAATGCCGACTATCAATGATGCGGTTAATGAGGAATGGATTACTGACAAGGCGCGTTTCAATTGGGATGGTTTGGCCAGACAACGATTAGACAAACCTTATATCCGCGAAAATGGAAAACTCCGCGCCGCAGGGTGGGACGAAGCTCTAACTGTTGTAGCTGAAAAGCTCTCAGCAGAGCCTGAAACGATTGCCGCGATTGCAGGCGACCTCTGTGATGCCGAGTCTATGAAGGCCCTAAAAGATCTGATGGATAGTCTCGGCGTGAAAAATATTGATTGCCGCCAAGACGGTATGACAATCGGGCAGGGGCCACGTCAGTCCTATCTCTTTAACTCGACGATTGACGGTATTGAGGATGCGGATGCGGTTCTAATCATCGGCGCTAACCCACGTCTTGAGGCGTCTCTCGTTAATACACGCCTTCGTAAGGCTTGGATTGCAGGCGGCATGGAAATTGGCCTCATTGGTGAAGCTGAAGACCTGACCTACGACTATGAACATCTTGGAACAAAGCCTGTGGACATTGCGGCACTAAGTAAAGCGACTAAAGGCTTTGCTAAGGTGTTTAAAAAGGCAAAGAATCCAGCCATTATCCTCGGCGCAGGCGCGCTTAACCGCGCAGATACACCGCAAATTCTCAAAGCGGTTAGCGCTCTAGCAAAATCAGTCAATTTAGTTCGCGAGGACTGGAATGGCTTTAATGTCCTTCATACTGCGGCATCGCGTGTGGCGGGGCTTGATATGGGTTTCCTTCCGGGTGAAGGCGGTCTGGCTACTGTAGAAATTCTTGATGCGGCAGAGCAGGGCGCTTTGAAAACAGTTTACCTGCTTGGCGCTGACGAATTAGACACCTCCAAGCTTAAAAATACCTTTGTTATTTACCAGGGCAGTCACGGTGATGCTGGCGCGCATGTTGCGGATGTTATTCTGCCAGGTGCGGCTTATTCAGAAAAAGACGGGCTTTATGTAAACCTTGAAGGCCGCGTTCAAATGGGGTCACGCGCGGTTGCACCAAAAGGTGACGCCAAGGAAGATTGGGCGATTATTCGCGCGCTTTCTGCTCACTTAAATCGCGTGCTTGCTTACGATAATCTTGGGGCATTGCGTGAAAAACTCTTTGCGGATCATCCAACATTTGCAGGTTTGGGCTATGCGCCTGGCGCAGAAGGCGCGGCTGATTTCGATGTTGCCTCTCTCGGTGAGAGCGGGAAAGTCTCCGCTATGTCATTCCAAAATTCGGTTATCGACTTTTACATGACAAACCCAATTTTGCGGGCATCCGACACAATGGCGGAATGTTCAGCTCTCAAAGATGTTGAACAAGTACAAGAGGCAGCGGAGTAATGACGATGTCTCTGATACAATTTTGGTCTGATTTATCTCCACTTGCGTGGTTCGGCCTTAAATTCGCGCAAGTTGGTGGCTTTGTTCTTATCTTGTCTGTAATCTTGGCCTTCCTCATTCTTATGGACCGTAAGGTTTGGGCGGCTGTGCAAATGCGCCGTGGTCCCAATGTTGTTGGCCCTTTTGGCCTCTTGCAGTCATTTGCTGACCTCCTCAAATTTGTCTTTAAAGAAATCATCATTCCGTCAGGTTCTGACAAAGGCCTCTTTATACTCGCGCCGATTATCACACTTGTTATGGCGTTTTTAGCCTGGGCTGTTGTGCCAATTGCGCCAGGTTGGGTGATGTCTGACATCAATATCGGTGTGCTTTACGTCCTCGCGATTAGCTCGCTAGGTGTTTACGGCATCATTATTGGGGGCTGGGCTTCTAACTCTAAATACCCCTTTATGGGTGCTCTGCGGTCTGCCGCACAGATGATTTCCTATGAAGTCTCTATAGGCTTTATTATTCTGACGGTTATCTTCCTTTCAGGTTCCATGAACTTGTCATCAATTGTCGACACGCAAGCTGGAGGGTTGTTTAATTGGAATATGTTCCGCCTCAATCCGATGGGAGAATATGGTATTTGGAACATCCTCTTATTCCCAATCATGTTTTACATGGGCATTATGTTCTTTATTTCTGCTCTAGCTGAGACAAACCGTCCGCCATTTGATTTGCCCGAAGCGGAGTCAGAACTTGTAGCCGGTTTTATGGTTGAATACTCTTCCACGCCCTACTTGCTGTTTATGTTTGGTGAGTATTTAAACATGACGCTTATGTGCGCGATGTTTACAATTTTATTCTTGGGTGGATGGCACGCACCGGTTGATATTGGCGTTCAGTTTGTGCCGCCTGTCTTCTGGTTCACGCTAAAATGCCTCTTCATGTTCTTTATGTTTGCGATGGTGAAGGCGATTGTTCCGCGTTACCGTTATGACCAGTTGATGCGCTTAGGCTGGAAGGTCTTTCTTCCAACGTCACTTGCAGCCGTTGTCATCGTTTCGACATTCGTTGTCTTTCTAGGCGGAGGCGCATAATGTTTACCCGTATTAAACAGATCATTCGCGGCGCGCTCCTTTTGGAATTTGCCTCTGCATTCTGGCTCGCGATGAAATATTTCTTCCGTCCAAAAGTCACGATTAACTATCCGTTCGAGAAGGGGCCTTTAAGTCCGCGTTTTCGCGGTGAGCACGCACTGCGTCGATATCCCTCGGGTGAAGAGCGCTGCATCGCGTGTAAACTTTGTGAAGCGATTTGCCCCGCTCAAGCGATTACAATTGAGGCTGAACCGCGCGAAGATGGATCACGCCGCACGACCCGGTACGACATCGACATGGTCAAATGCATTTATTGCGGACTTTGCCAAGAGGCATGTCCTGTTGACGCGATTGTCGAAGGCCCGAATTACGAATTTGCGACAGAGACCCGCGAAGAGCTATATTATGATAAAGAAAAACTGCTTGAAAATGGTGATCGCTGGGAACGCGAGATTGCCAAAAACTTAGCATTGGATGCACCTTACCGTTAAGGCGGTCAGGCAAGAAGGGACTTTAGATCGTGTTGACGGTTATATCATTTTACTTACTGGCCTTTGTCGCTGTAGCCGCCGCTTTTATGGTGATTGCGGCGCGTAACCCTGTGCATTCTGTCATGTATCTTATCTTGACATTTTTTAGTGCTGCAGGACTTTTTATTCTTATGGGCGCTGAGTTTTTGGCCCTTCTTCTTGTCATGGTGTATGTCGGTGCGGTTGCTGTGCTCTTTCTCTTTGTTGTCATGATGCTTGATGTTGATTTCGTCGAAATGAAACAGGGCTTTCTAAACAATATTGGTTTTGGCCTTTTGGTAGCAGGTATTTTACTTCTTGAAATGATTATGGTTGGCGCAACTTATGTTTGGGGCGATAAAACAACTGTTGTTGTGCGTGACACGGAAGTCTCGAATATCGAAGCTTTCGGACGTGTTCTCTACACAGATTACGCAGGTGTATTTGAAGCTGCAGGCTTTGTTCTTCTGGTGGCTATGATTGGCGCGATTGTGCTGACACTGCGCGACCGCGATGGTGTGCGTAAGCAAGACGCGATGAAGCAAATGTCGCGGACAAAAGAAACAGGCATGGAAATGGTTGATATCGAACCGGGCCAAGGAATAGGGTGAGGATCGGATAATGATTATTGGTCTAGGACATTACCTCGCCGTAGCGGCTATTCTCTTCACCATTGGTGTGTTTGGCATTTTCGTAAATCGAAAGAATGTTATCATTATTCTTATGTGTGTTGAACTTATCTTATTGGCCGTGAATATCAACTTTGTTGCATTTTCTACACATATGGCTGACCTGCCAGGTAATAATCCGATGGCTGGACAGATTTTCGCTTTGTTTATTCTGACCGTTGCAGCTGCCGAAGCTGCCGTAGGTCTTGCTATTCTCGTCGTTTATTTCCGTAACCGCGGAAATATTGCAGTCGAAAATATTGATTTGATGAAGGGTTAAGACGTTGCTTTATCATATCATAGTATTTGCGCCGCTTTTGGGCGCTATCATAGCAGGATTGCTCGGTACGCGCTTTGGGCGTCAATTTTTGCCAGAGAAACCTTCCATGGTCGTTACGACTGGATTGTTGTTTGTCTCTGCCATCCTGTCTTGGGTAGCACTATACAAAGTTGGTATCGGACACGAGGAAGCTGATATTAAAGTCCTGCGATGGATGGATGTAGGCGATATGAAAGCCAATTGGGCATTCAAAATCGACACGCTGACAGCTGTCATGCTTGTCGTGGTCAATTCTGTTTCTGCGCTCGTTCACCTCTATAGCTGGGGTTATATGAGTGACGATGAGTATAAACCTCGCTTCTTCTCTTATTTATCGCTCTTCACTTTCGCTATGTTGATGTTGGTCACCTCTAATAACTTCATCCAACTCTTCTTTGGGTGGGAAGGAGTTGGGTTGGCGTCATATCTCCTGATTGGCTATTACTTTAAAAAAGATACGGCTAATGCAGCATCCATCAAAGCTTTCGTAACAAACCGAGTTGGCGATGTGGGGTTGGCCCTAGGCGTTATGACTATTTTCCTGGTCTTTGGGTCTGTTAATTTTGATACAGTATTTGGCGCGATTGCTGAAAATAGCGATCGTCGTCTTCCATTCTTGGGGATGGAATTTAACGCGATGGAGCTTATTGCGGCGCTTCTCTTTATTGGCGCTATGGGGAAATCTGCGCAATTTGTGCTTCATGTTTGGCTGCCCGACGCGATGGAAGGCCCGACACCCGTTTCGGCGCTTATTCATGCGGCGACTATGGTGACAGCGGGGGTATTCCTCGTTTGCCGTGCCTCAGAAATATATCAGGCCGCGCCAATTACATCGGGCTTTATTACCGCGATGGGGGCATTCACAGCCCTGTTTGCTGCAACAGTCGCTCTGGTGCAAAATGACATTAAGCGCGTTATTGCTTATTCTACGTGTTCGCAGCTTGGCTATATGTTCTTTGCCGCAGGCGTCGGAGCCTATAGCGCGGCTATGTTCCATCTCTTTACCCATGCCTTTTTCAAAGCGCTTCTTTTCCTATGCGCGGGGTCGGTTATTCACGCGTTACATCATGAGCAGGATATGCGCAAAATGGGTGGCATCCGTAAGAAGGTGCCCTTTACCTATGCCGCCATGATTATTGGCACATTGGCCATAACAGGTATCGGTATTCCTGCCATTGAAGCTAAAATTGGTTTTGCGGGTTTCTTCTCTAAAGATGCCATAATTGAGGCTGCTTATTCGGCGGGTATTGCGGGATCTGGTGCGGGTTCATTCGCCTTCTGGGTCGGCATTACTGCTGCGTTGATGACGTCTTTTTACAGCTGGAGGCTTATCTTTATGACGTTCCACGGAGACTATCGTGGTGATAAGCATACATTCGATCACGCACATGAAAGTCCGAAAGTGATGTTGGTACCACTAGCATTATTGTCTGTTGGAGCTCTGCTCGCAGGGGCCGTTTTCTATAAATACTTTATGGGTAATGCAGGAGATTTCTGGCACGGTGCACTGCCGTCAAAATATGGCGCTGGCCATGCCGCCATAGCTCCAGATTATTTAATGGCAGCTGCCGAGAGCGCAGGTGACGGCTATGACACTGTGAAACATACAGGGCCTTTTGCCTTCTTGTTCAACACCTTCCATGGCTATCCGCGTTGGGTCCTCTTCCTGCCATTGCTCGTTTCCCTTAGCGGGCTATTCATCGCCTTTATGATGTACATGCGCGGTGAGGGTGCCGCTAAGCACATTCGCAATGTCGAAGAAACAGGCGGCGGTCCGCTCTATAACTTCTTGCTCAATAAGTGGTACATTGATGAGCTCTATGACGTGACGATTGTGAAAGGCGCGCGTAAACTAGGTGATATTTTCTGGAAGATCGGTGATGTTAAAATAATTGATGGTCTTGGCCCAAATGGTGTCGCGGCTTTCGCAGCGGGGGCGGCAAAGCGCCTTTCCAAAATACAATCGGGATTTCTTTATCACTATGCCTTTGTCATGCTCATAGGCGTTGCGGCTATTATCGCCTTAGTGTTCCGCACGGTAGGAGGATAGATCATGTTTGAAGGTCTTCCCATTCTCTCGCTGATTACATTTATCCCGCTCGCAGGTGCCTTTTTGCTGATGTTTATGGCGCGTATCTCCAAAGAGGACGCCCAGGAGCAACTTGCCAAAAACGCCCCGCGTGTGGCGCTCGTCATTTCAGGCGTTGTCTTTCTCTTATCTTTACTGCTTACACTTGACTTTGACAGTTCAAAAGCCGGGTTCCAATTCGTTGAGGATACGTCATGGCTAGGCGGCGGTATTGATTACCGCCTAGGAGTTGACGGGATATCAGTCCTCTTTGTCTTGCTGACTGCATTCCTTACCCCGCTTTGTATCTTTGCGAGTGAAACATCGATTAAGTCTAGAATGCTCGAATATATGGTCGCGTTTCTGATTTTGGAAACGCTCATGATCGGGACATTTGTCGCGCTTGATTTGGTGCTTTTTTATCTTTTCTTTGAAGCCGTCCTTATTCCGATGTTTATTATCATTGGTGTTTGGGGGGGTAAGAACCGTGTTTATGCAAGCTATAAATTCTTCCTCTATACACTTCTCGGCTCAGTACTCATGCTTGCGGCAATTCTCTGGATTTATAATTTCAGCGGAGAGCAACTTGGCGCTCCGACGACCAATATGGAAACGCTCATTAATGAGCTGAAAATTCCGGGTGGTGTCCAGACATGGCTCTGGTTGGCCTTTTTTGCCTCATTCGCCGTGAAGATGCCGATGTGGCCGGTTCACACATGGCTACCCGATGCTCACGTTGAAGCGCCAACGGCAGGCTCCGTTATCCTTGCGGGTATTCTTTTGAAGCTTGGTGGTTATGGCTTCTTGCGTTTCTCTCTAACGCTGTTCCCGAATGCATCACTCGAGCTTGCGCCGCTCATCTTCTGGATGTCTGTCATCGCGATTATTTATACCTCGCTCGTGGCTTACCGCCAGAATGACATTAAAAAGCTGATTGCTTATTCATCGGTCGCCCATATGGGTTTTGTGACCATGGGTATCTTCGCCTTTAACCTCCAAGGTATACAGGGCGGCATTTACCAGATGCTCTCTCACGGGATTATCTCTGGTGCGCTCTTCTTCTGTGTCGGCGTGATTTATGACCGTATGCATACACGCGAAATTGCCTTTTATGGCGGGCTTGTAAAACGCATGCCTGTCTATGCGGCCTTCCTAATGCTCTTTACGATGGCCAATGTTGGCCTTCCGGGAACGTCTGGCTTTGTTGGCGAAATCCTAACCATGGTTGGCGCTTACCAAGTCAGTCCTTGGATAGCAGCGGGCGCAGCTCTGGGTATGATCTTATCCGCTATGTATGCGCTGCATCTCTATCGTGAAGTGATTTTTGGCGAGCAGACCAATGAAAAGCTCAATGATATTTTGGATATGAACCGCCGCGAAGTTATCATTCTCGCGCCTCTCGCGATTATGACAATTGTTTTGGGTGTTTATCCGTCGCTTATTACCGATATCACATCGGCATCTGTTGAAAACCTGATTGCGAATTTTAACACCGCAACAGCTACGGCAGGGAATTAAGGCTATGTTGCAGACTATTTCACTTTTTGCCCCGCAGCTTGTTCTGGCGTTTTTTGCCTCACAGCTTCTCTCAACTGGTGCGTTCGCCAAGAAAGATATTTCCGTTGGTGTTCGCTACTTTGCGGTTGGCGTCTTGGTACTTTACGCTCTTATTGGATTTATTCTGGGGCAGCCAACAGGCACGGCCTTTAAAGGTGCACTGATTGTCGATAGCTACAGCCACTATATGAATTTCTTTCTGGGTATGTCCGCCGCTGCGGCATTGATGTTTTCCAAGAGTTTCTTCCAAACTGAAAAGTTAGACCGCTTTGAATTTTCAGTGCTTGTTCTGTATTGCACACTCGGTATGTCGATCATGGTGTCCTCCAATACCTTATTGGCGCTTTATATCGGTATAGAAATGCAGTCTTTGGCGCTCTACGTCATGGCCGCCTTTAACCGCGACAGCCTTCGGGCCTCGGAAGCTGGTTTGAAATACTTTGTCCTCGGCGCTATTTCTTCTGGTCTTCTGCTTTATGGCGCGTCTTTGATATATGGATTTACAGGCTCCCTTGAGTTCACACGCATTGCGCAAGTCGTCTCTGATGGCGCAACGCCGGGTGTTATTGCGGGCATGGTTTTTCTACTTTGCGGATTAGCCTTTAAAATTTCTGCGGCACCATTCCATATGTGGACGCCAGATGTTTATGAAGGTTCGCCCACACCTGTGACGGGTTTCTTTGCGGCCGCACCTAAGTTTGCGGCGATGGCGCTTATTGCGCGTCTCTTGGTGGGGCCGTTCGGGGATATCACAACACAGTGGCAGCAAGTCATTATTGTGCTCGCCGTGCTTTCTATGTTTGTCGGCGCGATTGGCGCTTTGACACAAACCAATATCAAACGCCTTATGGCTTATTCGTCTATCGCCAATATGGGTTATGCGCTTGTGGCTTTATCCGCAGGGACAGAGGCTGGGGTGAAGGGTATGCTTATTTTTATGAGCATCTATACCATCACCGTCATCGGTATCTTTGCCTGTATTCTACAAATGCGCATTCGTAACGGTATGGTTGAGCAGATTTCAGATCTGGCAGGTTTGTCTAAGACTAACCGCGGCCTTGCGATTGTGCTGACCATTTTCATGTTTTCCGTTATGGGTATTCCGCCGCTACTCGGTTTCTTTGGTAAGTTCTTTGCCTTTGTTCCTGCTATGGAAGCGGGGCTCACATGGCTTGTAGTACTCGCCCTTGTCGCCTCAGTTATTGGCGCGTTCTATTATCTTCGCCTCGTCAAGATCATGTGGGGTGATGAGAATGAAAACGAATTTGTCGAAGCGCCAAAGACATTACGCGGCCTTGCTGTTATTTCGGCTCTACTTGTTTTCCCATTATTGCTCTTACCGATGATATCTATCCCGGCTCAAAGCTGGATTTCCCAAGCCGCAGCGAGCCTCTTTTAGTTGAGGTTTATCGAACTCAATCGTGTAGATTCGACTAATGCCGAAGCGAAGCGCTTAGCAGAGCAAGGTGATTTTGGGCCGCTTTGGGTTCGTGCTGATACCCAAAGCGCAGGGCGGGGACGTAGAGGGCGGGCGTGGACCTCCGAACCAGGAAATCTTTTCTGTTCAGGCCTCTATCTACATGAAGGTAACACGCATCAACTTGCTCAGCTCAGTTTTGCGGCGTCTCTTGCTCTTGCGGACACGCTTGAACATTATGTACCAAGGCATCTTATTGGACTCAAATGGCCCAATGATGTTTTGCTAGGAGGACGTAAGACGGCCGGTATCTTGCTTGAAAGTGGCCACACCCAACTAGGGGTGGCTCATCATCAAAAGTGGATTGTCGTGGGTATCGGTGTGAATCTTACACATCATCCTGATGGAACAGATTATCCCGCAACGCATGTAATGGCGCATATCCCGCAAGCTGATTTAAAGGGCCCTGAACCCCTAATGACAGGTGCGCAAGCTATGCTCGCTATTCTTGTAAATCGTTTTGATCACTGGCGGCATATTCTTTTGACGCAAGGCTTTGCACCTATTGGTAAAGCGTGGACGAAGCGGTCTTATAATATACCTGGTCTCGTTACAGTGCGTCTTCCAAATGAAACGTTCACCGGAGAAGCGCTTGGGCTAGATGAAAAAGGAGCGTTGCGCGTGCGCCTTGAGAATGGCACGATAAGAGACATACATGCTGGAGATGTTTTCTTCGGAGCTTTACAGGACGACTAATGCTTCTCGCGATTGATACAGGAAATACAAATACGCTCTTTGCCATTCATGATGGTAAGGATTGGGCGGTCGAGTGGCGCATCGCAACGGATGCCGCGCGGACCGCTGATGAATATGCGGTTTGGTTTCATCAACTCATGGAGATGCAGGGGCTTAAGTTTGATGACATCGAAGCCTGCGTGATTTCAACTGTGGTGCCCCAATCACTTTTCAACATGCGTAACCTCGCACGTCGTCACCTTAATGTTGAACCAATCATCATTGGCGATGATGGCGTTAAAATCGGTGTAGGCGTACGCACAGATAACCCTAAAGAAGTCGGGGCTGACCGACTTGTCACAGCTCTAGGCGCTATTCAAAAATATGAGGGTAACCTCATCATCATTGATAGCGGCACCGCCACAACCTTTGATGTCGTGTCCGAGGATGGTCACTTTGAGGGCGGTATAATCGCACCGGGTATAAACCTCTCCGTCAAAGCCCTGCACGAAGCGGCGGCGCAGCTCCCCCGTATCGCTATAGTGAGACCCAATAAGGTCATAGGTAAGAATACTGTAGAAGCTATGCAGGCGGGAATATTTTGGGGCTATATCGGTCTAATTGATGGTCTTGTGCGTAAGATAATAGAGGAAGACGGGCGTAACTTTACGGTTATCGGAACAGGAGGCGTAGCCTCGCTGTTTCAAGGTGCGTCCGAAACGATTAAGCATTACGACTCAAACCTGACAATAGACGGCCTTTTAGAGATTTGGCGCCTCAATAAATAGAAAAGATGAGCGCTTAGATGGCACAAAAAAACAAAAATGAACTTTTGTTCCTTCCCCTTGGGGGGTGCGGCGAGATTGGGATGAATCTCAATCTCTTTGGTTTTGGGCCGCCCAATAACCGCAAATGGGTGATCGTAGATATTGGCGTAACTTTTGGCGGAGCAGACACGCCAGGCATTGAAATCATTATGCCGGATATAGAATTCATCCTTTCTATCAAAAAAGACTTGCTTGGTATTGTCCTGACCCATGCTCATGAAGATCACATGGGAGCACTTGGGCGGCTGTGGCCACAACTGGAATGTCCCGTCTATGCGACGCCTTTCACCATGTATCTAGTCAAAGACCGCTTGTCCGAATTTGGCTTGCTCGATTTGGTAGAGCTGCATGAAGTCGAGCTGAAGGGCAAGTTTAG
This sequence comes from Hellea sp., assembly GCA_020629195.1. Lineage (GTDB taxonomy): Bacteria > Pseudomonadota > Alphaproteobacteria > Caulobacterales > Maricaulaceae > Hellea. Next base: position 4,647 of record JAHDDT010000049.1, on the reverse strand, counting down.
CCTCGGACCTTTTGACTTTGAACTCATCACCATGACCCATTCCATTGCAGAGCCCAATGCGCTGGCTATACGCACGGAACTTGGCACCATTTTGCATACGGGGGATTGGAAAATAGATGAGGCTCCACAAATTGGCGAACCCGTTGATGCCAAGGCGCTTCGCGCGCTCGGCGATGAAGGTATTCTCGCCATGGTCTGTGATAGTACCAATGTGTTCTCCCCGGGCTATGCAGGCAGTGAAGATGGCGTAAGGGAAGAGCTGATAAAGCTTGTGGGAGAATATGATGGGAAGGGCGTGGCAGTCGCGTCATTTGCGTCCAATGTTGCTCGGCTCGAATCTGTGATGATGGCGGCCAAAGCCAATGACCGCTCAGTTTGCCTCGTTGGGCGCTCCATGAAACGCATGACGGCTGCGGCGAAATCTATTGGGCTCTTAAAAAATGTTGGGCATATAATAGACGAGGATGACGCCCGCTCCATGCCCGCCGCGCATGTGCTTTATCTCTGCACAGGTAGCCAAGGTGAACCACGTGCGGCCCTCTCGAGAATTGCGGCGGGTGAACATCGCAATGTGAAATTCCATAAAGGCGACGTTGTGATTTTCTCGTCCAAGATTATACCCGGTAATGAAAAAGGTATCTTCGCCCTGCAAAACGCACTCGCTGATGACGGCGTTGAAATTATTACAGAGAAAATGCGCCCCATTCATGTTTCGGGGCATCCTTGCCGTGGAGAGTTAGAGCAAATGTATGAATGGGCGCGGCCTTTAATCGCCATTCCGGTTCACGGTGAAAGACGTCATTTGCTGGAACATGCAAAGCTCGCTCGCACACTTGGCCCGAAATATGCCGTCTCCCCGCGAAATGGTGAGATGTTTAGTCTCTCAGACCAAGGCGTTGAAATTGTCGATATCGTGCCATCTGGCCGCCTCCATCAAGATGGCAATGCCATCGTTAGCGACCGTGATGAAGGTCTGCGGCTACGTAAAAAAATGGCTTATGCGGGTCATGTGAGTGTTAGCCTCGTGTTTAATAGCAAAGGTCATCTCGTGAGCGGTCCTGAACCCCGTATATCAGGCTTCGCCGAAGGTTATGATGGTAGCTTTCTTGAAAACCTTATAGACGGCGTCGCAGATGAAGCCGAGGATGTTTTCGAAGCCATGAACCCGCGCTCGCGCCGCGATGAAGACGTAGTCGAAGAACAATTGATGCGTAAGATTAAGCGCTATGTCAAAGAACAAACTGGCAAACGAAGCCATATTGAAGTTATTGCGCATAAGGTGAAATAAGATGAGCTATGAAACATTTTTAGGACCACTCAACCACGTTGGTGTAGCGGTTCCTGATATCC
>JAHDDT010000049.1:1776-3197 GCA_020629195.1 Hellea sp. | reverse complement strand
TATGAAACATTTTTAGGACCACTCAACCACGTTGGTGTAGCGGTTCCTGATATCCACAAAGCCATAGAGATGTATCGCAACGTCTTTGGCGTGATGGACATTACCGAGCCTGCAGACCTGCCGCCCCAAGGCGTAACCTATGCCTTCGTCAACCTGCCAAGCGGGCAGGTGGAACTCATCCAGCCTTATGGGGATAAATCCCCCATCACTAAATTTTTAGAGAAGAACCCCAAAGGTGGACAGCATCACATCTGTTTTGAAGTCAAAGATATCCATGCGGCCAGCCTTGCTATGGCCGAGAAGGGGATGCGCGTGTTAAATGAGCCCCGCATTGGCGCGCATGGAACACCTGTTGTGTTTCTACATCCTGGCGACTCTGGCGGTGTCCTGATTGAACTCATGGAAACACCGAAAGAACCACATTAGGTTGCTATAATGTCTCCTTTCTCACTTTTTGTTGTTTATCTTCTGATTTGGTGGCTGACGCTATTTGCGGTCTTGCCTATGGGTGTGCGCGGTCAAGCAGAAGAGGATGATGTTGTCAGAGGTTCAGAGCCAGGGGCTCCTATTGAGAGCAATATGAAGCGTAAGGTCAAAATCACGACGATATTCGCCACAATAATCTGGGTGGCCGTTTGTTCAGTCATTTGGAGCGGCGTCCTCAGTTGGGACATGATTGCGGACTGGCTTAATATCGATAAGCTTGCTGAATAGGCTTAGGGTAAATAAACGTCCATCACCTCACACGCGAACTTGTGGCAGCGTTCACAACCCGCTAAGCCTACGTAAAATAACAAGGAATCTCTCATGCGTTTGTCACGCTATTTTCTCCCGCTTCTCAAAGAGACGCCCTCTGACGCGACCATCGCCTCGCACCGTTATATGCTGCGTGCAGGTATGGTGAAGCAGGACAGCGCCGGTATCTATATCTGGTTGCCTCTTGGCTTTAAGGTTTTGAAGAAAATTGAACAGATCGTCCGCGAAGAACAGAACCGCGTGGGAGCAGTTGAGATGCTCATGCCGACAATACAATCGGCCAATCACTGGAAAGAAACAGGGCGCTATGATGCTTACGGGCCAGAGATGCTCCGTATCAAAGACCGCGGTGAGCGCGAGCTGCTTTACGGCCCAACAAATGAAGACATGATAACGGATATGTTCCGCACATATGTGAGGTCTTATAAAGACTTACCGCAATGTCTTTATCATATTCAGTGGAAGTTTCGTGATGAACGCCGTCCGCGTTTTGGCGTGATGCGCGGGCGAGAATTCCTCATGAAAGACGCCTATAGCTTTGACATTGATGCCGAGGCTGCGCGCGAATCTTATAATCGCCAATTCGTGGCTTATTTGAATACTTACGCGCGTCTGGGCCTTAAAGCCGTGCCGATGCGCGCCGATACGGGTCCAATCGGAGGCGA
>JAHDDT010000049.1:0-1676 GCA_020629195.1 Hellea sp. | reverse complement strand
ATGCAGCCTGCGAAGACCTTTACGCCAAACTCAGCGCCGCAGGTATAGACCCGCTTTATGATGATAAAAATGATCGCGGCGGACAGAAATTTGCGCGTATGGATCTTATTGGCCTGCCTTATCAGCTCGTCATTGGCCCGCGCGGCCTGAAAGAAGGCGTGGTTGAGGTCAAAGCCCGGGCCACAGGCGAGAAGCAAAATATGACGCCCGAAGCGGCTGTGAACTTCATCATCAGCGAATATGCGGATGTGAATTGAACGCGCCAACTGATATAAAGGCCTTCACAGGCGGGCAGAATAAGCCCTTTGGCGCTGTCGAGCGCATGATTGCCATGCGCTACTTACGCGCCAAAAAGACCCAAGGCGGGGTTGGCCTTATCGCGGCGATTTCCTTTACCTGTATCATGCTCGCCATTGCAGCTATGATTATCATCATGTCGATTATGAATGGCTTTCGTGAGGATATGATACGGCTAACGATTGGCTCTGAAGGCCACATGTATGTCGCCTCTAGTAATCCACAGCCGACACCCGAAAGCGTCGAGGCACTTGAGAAACGTTTAGCGACCGTAGATGGCGTCGAAAAAGCTTTTCAGTTCACACAGGATTATACGGGTGTTCAAGCCAATGGCCAATTTGCTCTAGCACAGGTCATTGGAATATCGCCGCAAAATTTACAAAGCTATGAGCTTATTGCTAACAGCGTTATCCTAGGCTCGCTGGAGTTTTTTGGACAAGGCCGCAGCAGTGATAATCAAATTGCAATTGGGTCGGGCGTTGCAAGCCAGCTTGGATTGACCGTTGGAGACAGGCTTTTGGTGTTCTCGCCACGAACGCGCCAAACTATAAGCGGCCCTGTACCTGTCAGGAAGGCCTATACAATTGGCGCGATTTTTCAGGTCGGTCTCTATCAAACAGATCTATCCTATATTTATATGGATTTTAATCAGGCTACGCAGCTCTTTGAAGGCGGGCGAGTGTCGGGTGAGATTCAACTGCGACTCTTTAATCCCGATGATATTGATAAATTAGAGAAGCCCATCAGTCAGGCCTCTGGCGAACCTGTCTTTATCCAAACTTGGAAAGATCGCAATGCGACAACTGCAATAGCTTTGCGGACAGAACAAATTGCTATGCGGTTCATCTTTATGATCGTTGTGATTATCGCAGCCTTTCCAGTTCTGGCATCTATGATTATGCTGGTGAAAAATAAATCGAAAGATATCGCAATCCTGCGCACAATCGGAGCGACGCAAGGCGGAATTCTGCGTATCTTTTTCATGTCAGGCGCAATGATAGGAATATTGGGCACACTAGTGGGCTTGGTCTTAGGAATTCTATTTTGTCTGAATATTGGAGCTGTTCAGGCTGCAATTGAATTTGTAACGCGTACAGAACTTTTCCCGGCTGAAGTTTACGGTATGTCTGGCGGTATCCCCGCGAAAATAGTGTGGTCAGAAGTCTTTGGCGTTGCTTTTTGGGGTTTTGTGATTTCTGCGGCGGCGACCTTCTTCCCCGCTTTGACAGCTTCTAAAATCGATCCTGTTGATGCCCTGAGGTATGAATAAGCGCCATGAGTAGAAGACCCATCCTCTCCGTCCGTAATCTGCACCGCTCTTATCAGTCAGGGCCAAAGACGCTGCATGTCATGATGGGCGCGGATATTGATATTTATCC
>JAHDDT010000048.1:3093-17234 GCA_020629195.1 Hellea sp. | reverse complement strand
CATGCATCACTTCAACGAACATCACGCAGAGCTTAAGGGCTTCTCTGAATATTTTCACGACGCAATATTTCCGTTGCTCGCGGCGCAAGATGGAGAGCGGCGTGAGGCCTTAGGGAAAGCAAAGATTTACTGTTCGCTTATCGCCTTGGTTGCTTTCGCCGCAGCGGTATTTTTCTATTTTCTAGCCGATGAGGTTCAGCTTATTTTTTTTCCACTATTTGGCGGCGCTATAGCTATCGGACTTCTCTATGGGAGGCTTATGAAAGGGGTTCGCGGTGACACGAAAGATAAAATTGTAGGCGGGATTTGCAAATATGTCGGATGGACTTTTCAGGCCGAGGTTAAAGATGGACCTGATCTAGAAATTTTGGCGGAATATGGCCTTCTTCCTAAAGGGTATGAGAGAAAATCCGATGGCGCTATAAATTGGAGCTCTGGCAAGCGTGCTTCATTTGAAGACCAGATGTCGGGAGAGGCCCATGGCGCCTTTTTCAAATCAATAGAAACGCATTTACAGCGCAAGAATGACGATAATTGGCAAACGGTCTTTCGTGGGCAGGTGATGACGCTGACGTTCCCGCGCAAGTTTTTAGGAACGACTGTTGTCCTCAGAGATAAAGGCCTATTCCAACGTAAAAAACGCGGAGCGTTGAAACGCGTGGGCCTCGTTGACCCTGTTTTCGAGAAAATATTCGAGGCCTATAGCACAGACCAAGTCGAGTCGCGCTATCTGCTTGACCCTGTATTTATGCAAAAATTGGTTGATTTGGAACGTTCTGTTGATGGGAAAAATATTCGTTTTGGTTTTATTGAAGGCCAATTATTGATTGTTGTGGAAACGCCCAACCGTTTCGAGGCGGGCTCTATGCTCAAGCCTTTAACAGCGCCTGAACGCACACAGAAAATCCTCGACGAAGTTGGTGCGGTTTATGACATTGTCGACGGCGTGATGAAACCAAGGGGCTGATTTAGGCCGTTTTGAAACTCTATCCTCGTTAAATCACTCCAAAATCTCCACGCCTATTGCACCTTTTAACAATCGTATCCTTGTTCTTTCATTTGGCCTTATATTTCAAATTGTTCAGTTCGGGGATTGGCCCTGACGGTGAAATGAAAGGGAATGATCTGGATTGAAATATAAGGTTTCATTCACATAGGACAGGCAGGTGATCATTGGCGTGCTGGTGAATGGGAGAGTGAGGTTGAGCATCAAAGAGTAATGACTTTGACTGTGCCGGGCCTCTGTGGAGATGTAAATAAGATGTTCGAGCGGTGCGGTTAGGTAGCGACAGCTATCGTACGGCGCGTAACTCCGCGATTACCGGACCTCCACAGAAAAATCACTGCCGCGAGAGAGGTTTCTCGTAAAATATTTTTATACTTTAGGTCTCCTTCGGGGGCCTCTCTCGCGGGCTGTCCTTTTAACAGGAAACTACCGCAAAAGCTGTCACGCGATGGGCAGCCGCAAAAAACGCTTGGATTAAATTTATCACATATAGGAAAAGTCACATGAGCAGACGAAGACATAGCAGAAACAAGGATCCGCTTAAGCAGGTTAAGATTAAGATTGAACAGGCAAAGCTTGCCAAATTAGAAGCCGATTTGCCGCCGCCAAATAAAGGTGAATTTACGCGTTACGAAGACTTACCGCCCTTGCCCGTTGAAGACCGGGAACGGCTTGAGCAGGAATTGATAGATATGCTCACAGTCGATGAGGATAAACGCAAAAAAGAGAAGCATGATTGGTATATGTCTATGGCGCATTGGGCGCCATAGGATTTTGGTCGGGGCTGCGTCCACGTAATTGGTAAAGCCTTTTGCGGTCACTCTATTTTAAATTTTCTTTGCTAAGCGATAGCTATGCTAAAGACAGAAGATTTTTATCCGCCCAAGGATTTTAGTGCGCAGGTGCATAATCTGCGCAGCTATATTTATGAGGCTCTAGGGTGGTCTTATCGTCCTAATGTTAGTGCCCCTAGTATTTTGATGGCGCTGCAAGCCGCCTCTATGGTGCATAGTTTTACGGGCGCGTTTAAGTTTCGCGGAGAGGTTATAGGGCAGGGTTATCAGGGGCAAAAATTCGAACTTGTTGATATCACGGCGCAGGCCTTACCCAAAGCTGTTGTGCGAGGCCGTGAATGGCAATGGGGCGCGGAGACAACGATAGAGCAAGACTATATCTCTCAATTTGATGCGACTAACAAGGATACGCGCGGCGGCTATGAAGGTATTGTTCTGTCTTTGCCGCATACGGATAAGTTCTTAGGGCAGACCATCATTCGCCGCGACTTGGGCAAGCGTAACCCTGCGCAGGTTAACGGGCTTAAGCGCGCGGGTTTTTCGAGCCTCGAATTTGAGCGAAAATTTGCGGTCTATACAAATGACCAAGTGGAAGCTCGGTTTCTCTTAAGCCCTGATTTTGTCGCGCGCCTGACGGATTTTGCTGAGGATTATATGGGGCGCAATGTTCAATGTGTTTTTGCGGGCAACCGTTTTCATGTGGCGCTGGAAATTGATGACCGCTTTGATTTCAGCCGTGATTTTAAGGCCTTTGATTATCAAGAGGCGGCGACGAATATTATCAATGAAGTGGGAGCTGTCTTTTATTTGCTCGAAAAAGTTCAAGGGCTTCAAGCCCGAATTGGCCGCAAAGGGGCGGAAGGTGCCGATAAAGCTCGCGGCGAATTTTACCGCGGCTTATTGCAAGGCCTTATACCTGCGATTAAAGCGGCAGAAGACGCATTTGAAAAACCTGATAGGTGGAAGCAAGATCAGCGTCACGCGCTACCTTATTTCTGCGAGGGCCTCCAAGGGTTACTGCGTCCCCGATTCTAAGGCGTTATAGGTCGAACGTCCCAATGACAGGCACGTGGTCTGAGGGCTTCACGCCGTCGCGCACATCTTTATCAATGCGAAAGCCTGTCAGCTTATCCGCCGCTTGCGGCGAGAGGAGCAGATGGTCGATGCGAATGCCCATATTGTTCTGCCACGCGCCGCGCTGATAATCCCAGAAGGTATATTGCCCTGCGCGGCCATCTAAATGCTCGAACGTTTCGGTCAGTCCAAGGTTAAGGAGAGCCCGCCAAGCGGCATGGGTTTCAGGGCGGAAAGCGGCGTCCCCTTGCCAAGCGGCAGGGTCATGCACGTCTTTGGCTTCGGGAATAACATTGTAATCGCCCGTCAAAATAAGAGGTTCCTCATATTTCAAAAGCATGGCGGCATGGTCTTTCAAACGCCGCATCCAGTTAAGTTTATATTCATACTTTGCGGTCAACTGGCCCGCGTCATCCATCACAGGATTCCCATTGGGAAGGTAGATAGAGGCCACGCGAAAGGGCCCCTGCGGACCAGATATCACAGCTTCGATATAGCGGGCCTGCTCATCCGTTTCGTCCCCAGGAAGACCAGGAATGACCTCCTCAATCGGAAGCTTAGAGAGGATAGCCACGCCATTATAGCTCTTCTGTCCATGAGTCTGAATATTATAGCCAAGCGCCTCTATCTCTTCGCGCGGAAAGGCGTCATCCACCGTTTTAATTTCCTGCAAGCAGGCCACATCAGGCTTAGCCTCTGCAAGCCATTTCAAAACGGCAGGCAGACGCGCATTGATGGAGTTCACATTCCAAGTGGCAATTTGCATTTGGGGCTATTTAACTTCCAAAAGCTGCATATTGAAAACGAGCGTTGCGTTTGGCGGAATGCCCGGACGGCCGCGTGGGCCATAGGCGATATCGCCGGGCACATAGAGGATCCAAGCAGAGCAAGGCTGCATAAGGGTGAGGGCTTCGTTCCAGCCTTTGATAAAGGCGTTGGCTTTATATTCCAGCGGCTCATTACGCTCATAGGAGCTGTCAAAGACTTCGCCATTTGGGAAATAGCCATGATAATTGGCGCGTATAACTTGGGGGCCTACAGGAGAGGGGCCGTTCTTTACGCCGGGCTTGATAATTTTATATTGGAGGCCGCTTTCTAGCGTAACAACACCTTTGCGTTTGCCATTGGCTTCGTGCCATGCCGCATAATCTTCAGACGCTGCTGGCATTTGATCGCCAGCATAGGCGGCGACATCTGTTATGACTTGCTCTGTGGGGCAAACGCTTGGGCCCGTGCCGTCACTGGCCTCAATAACGGGCGCTGAATTGTCGCCAGTTGTTCCGCCAGAACACGCGATGAGGGCAAGACAGGCTGTGCCTGCAAATAAGGTTTTGAATGTCATAATTTAAGTCCTTCAATTTTCCGTTTTAACGCGCCAATTCTTTCATGGCTGATTCGAGCCCTGATAGTGTCATAGGGAACATACGGTCTTCGCCGATAATGTCTTGTATCATTTTTGTAGATTGCGAGTAACGCCAATACTTTTCTTCGGTCGGGTTGATCCAAATAAGGTGCGGATAAACTTCGGTGAGACGTTGAAGCCAGACCGCTCCAGGTTCTTCGTTCCAATGCTCAACCGAGCCGCCGCGCATGGCAACTTCGTAAGGGCTCATAGCTGCATCGCCAACAATCACCACGCGGTAGTCGCTGGCAAATTTATGGAGGATATCCCAAGTCGGGGTAACTTCACGCATGCGGCGGATATTGTCCTTCCAGACATGCTCATAAATGCAGTTATGAAAATAAAAATATTCAAGCCGTTTAAATTCGCTGCGCGCGGCAGAGAAAAGCTCTTCGGCTTGTTTGACATGCGCGTCCATCGATCCGCCAATATCAAAAAAGGTGAGGACTTTTACGGCGTTGCGCCGTTCTGGCCGCATCTTAATATCGAGCCAACCTTGCTTAGCCGTACCGCGAATGGTGCCGTCTAAATCAAGTTCTTCTACGGCGCCTTCGCGGGCAAATTTACGGAGGCGGCGTAGTGCGACTTTGATATTTCGCGTTCCAATTTCGCGGTCGCCATCAAGGTTCTTGAACTGACGTTTATCCCAGACTTTTACGGCTTTACCGTGGCGTCCTTCTTTTTGTCCAATACGCACCCCTTCGGGATTATAGCCATAGGCTCCGAAAGGAGATTTACCAGCAGTGCCAATATTCTTATTGCCGCCTTCATGGCGCTTGTCTTGATTTTCTAGCCGCTCTTTCAGCGCCTCCATGATTTTATCAAAATCACCCAAGGCTTCAATCTCAGCCATTTCTTCGGGTGTAAGGTGCTGCTCCGCCATTTTACGGAGCCAGTCGGCAGGTATTTCATGTTCGTCTTGGCCGAAGATGTCTGACAAATAATCTAAGCCACGAAAGACGTGGGAGAAAACTTGATCAAACTTATCTAAGTCACGCTCGTCTTTTACAAGAGCGGTTCGCGCCAAATAGTAAAAACCGTCCAAGCTGTCATTAGCAACATTTTTATCAACGCCTTCGAGCAACGTCAGATATTCCCGTATAGTCACAGGCAGTTTGGCAGCGCGAAGTTCTTTGAAAAAAGTTTGAAACATTACTCAGCGAGTTCCTCAGGCAATGATGGATCAGGGTCAACTGGGTTTAACCCTTTACTTGACCATTTGAAAACCACGAATTGTAACGCACTATTTGGGGCCGCCTTTATGCCGTGATAATCCCAAGGCTTCGCATAGAGCATATCGCCTTCTTTAGCAGGGAAGGTTTCGCCGTTTAAATACCACTCGCCAACCCCTTTCGTGACCATTAAAAATTCCTCGTCACCATGACGGTGAGGGGGATGAATTTGCTGCCCAACATTGATATTAGCCACCCCAGCAAGTGTTGGGTTTGTGCCGTAAGTCGTTCCTGAAAAATGCGGATAAAATGATCCCCAATCTGCGTCATCCCTGTCGATTTCTTCCATAGACACTATACGGGACTCAATATCCGTCGAAAGATCTTGCGTGGCCACTTTGGCGTCTGAACATGCCGCGAATGCAAGGGCTGTTATTAGCGTCAAATGTCTCATGATTTACAAGCTCCCATTGATGCGGCGCTGACGCCTTTGGAATTGGCTACACATTCATTGGAATAAGTCTTTCCATCGCATCCGCATACAGGGCGATAGTCTTTAGTGCAGATTTCAGGACGCATGCGGCAAACGCCAGGCGCATCGGCAGCGCCGCACATATCACGAATATCGCGATGGCAATATTCCTTTGGCTCATCACATGAAGGTCTTGGCCCTGACCTCATAGCGCCGCAATAACGCTCCCCGTCTTTGGGGGCCTGGCTAACAGGAAAACCAGGAGGTGGGATGTGCTCTCCTGCGGTCGGAAGCTGCTGTCCTTTCGGCGCGGGGCTTTCAATCGGTGCGGCGCAAGCCGCGAGGGCAAACGCCAAGATGAGCAGAAATACGCGCATTAGCCCGTGCGCATTTCTGTTTCAATTTTTGCTGCTAATTCAGGGTCTAGTCTTAGGCCCATAGCAAGCTCGTCTAGATAATCGCGCTCCGCGGGGTTAAGGCCATTTGCAACACGGCAAGAGACGGCATATATTTCGGCAGCGGCTTGGTCGCTATCCGCTAAGGCAGCAATAGCTTTGGCATTTGCGGGCTGATCCATAACCGCCTGAACGGCTTCGACGCTTGCGCCTTCATAAGCATTTATGATGTCAAGCTCACCTTCGTGAAGAGAGCCATCTGCTTTGGCAGCAGACACCATAGCTTTTAGTAAAGTGGCGGCACGTTCATTAGCTTGCGGCCCTTTGAGAAGTCCAATAACGTCTTCTGCGCTCGTTGGCATTTTACCGGCTTTATGCGCTTTAAATGCCAATACACCCAAGGCGCCTAATCCGCCTAGTGTCGCCATTTTGCGGCCTGAGCGAGATGAGAGTAGAAGCGCCACAGCACCTGCGGCTGCGCCTGTTCCAACACCTTTGCGAAGCGCTTCACGGCTAACTTCTGTGTCTTCAAGGTTAAGTTTATCGACGAGATAATCTTCTCCCTTTGAAGCAAGTTCTTTGCCTTTAACGGTTAGGTCGCCAGTTTGGGCTTTACCTTGCTTTATAAGGTCTTTTCCTGCCGCGAGGATTTGCTCTAACAATTCCTGAGGGTCAATCTCGGATAGATTAAGTTGTTTATCAGTCATAAAAATCTCCACAATGTTAGGAAAGACTACATCAGCGCAGGGGGTTTTCCAAATCTTACTTGCCTTTCTAGCTGTATTTAACAAGAAGGACTTATGAGAAAAATTCTTAAAATAGCTGGTGTTTTGGCCATAGTGGCTGTGGTTGGAGGATTGCTGTATTTAAAAACGCCCTCTAGCCCAGCGCTTGAGGCGCAAGCTATTCGTAGTTTAGCCGCCACTTATGATGCACGCGTCATTCGGGATGAATGGGGCGTGCCGCACATTTTTGGCAAGACTGATGCTGATGCCAGCTTTGGTTTTGGATATGCCCATGCTGAGGATGACTGGAAGCATATTCAAGAGTCTATCATGGGCGCGCGGGGAATGACCTCGCAATATAAAGGCAAAGATTCTGCGCCTCAAGATTACCTTTATGACCTTTTCAAAGTAAGAGAGGCTGTAGAGGCAAAATATCTAACAGATCTAAAACCCGCCACCCGTGCCATTGTAAAAGCTTATGCGGATGCCATAAACTTTTATGGAATAGAACATCCCGAAGAGGTTGCGCCCGGACTACTGCCCGTAACAGAACATGATGTTATTTCTGGGTATACATGGATGACGCCGTTTTTCTACCGCCTCGATGGGAAATTAGAAGAGCTCTTTACAGATGAAAATAAACCTGCCGTGTCGCCTTGGCAGCAACAATCCTCTCTGAATTTGCCTGAAGCAGTAAGAGGGTCAAATGGCTTTGCTGTTGCGCCCTCGCGCTCAGATGATGGACACACGCGGTTAATTGTAAATTCTCATCAACCTATGAATGGGCTCTATGCTTGGTATGAAGCGCATATGGTCTCGGAAGAAGGATTAAATCTTGCGGGTGCCAGCTTTCCTGGAACACCTATTTTAGCCCAAGGCGTGACACCGAATCTCGGATGGACTCACACGGTTAATCAACCTGACCTCGTGGATGTTTATGCCCTTGAAACCAATCGCGATAAGAAACCTACGCAATATAAACTGGATGGTGAGTGGCGCGATTTTGAGATGAGTAAATCAAGATTTCGCGTAAAATTATTTGGACCATTTTCTCTCCCCGTTACCCGTGATATTTTGTGGTCAGAACATGGACCCGTATTAGAAACGCCTAACGGATTTTACGCTATTCGTTTTGCGGGTCTTCAAGAGGTCCGAGCCGTCGAACAATGGTATGAAATGGGGAAGGCCACGAACATGAAAGAGTGGCGTCAAGCGCTCGAGCAGAATGGGGTTCTCAGCTTCAACATAACTTATGCTGATAAAGATGGTAATATCGGCGAAATTTATAATGCGCGGATGCCAAAGCGCATAGAAGGACCAGATTGGAGTAAGGCTTTGCCTGGCGATCAATCCAAATTAATTTGGCAAGATTACAGAGAAGTTGCTGAACTGCCGCAGATTTGGAACCCTGAATGTGGGTGGTTATTCTCGGCCAATGCCACGCCGTTTAGAATTACGAGTGCTGAATGTAATAATAAGCGCAAGGATTTTTCAGAAACGATGGGATTAGAGCCTCGCATGACAAACCGTGCAAGGCGCGCGCTTGAGCTATTTGAACCTGATCTGCAAATTACAGAAGAAGAGCTTTTGCGCTACCGTGCAGATACGCGATATCATCCTAAAAGTGCCGTTATGCAAATGGTTATTGAGCTTGTGGCGACACCATCAGACGACCCTCTTACGAAAAAGGCTCAGGAGGTGTTACGTAATTGGGACGGAGACACAGCGAAGGAAAATCGCGGTGCAGCATTAGCTATAATTACTGGCACGCGCGCATTAGGGTATGAATATATTAAGCCCGAAGCTGACCCCATGGAGATGCTAAAAAAGACAGCGGCTGAGTTGATGGAGCAATATGGCCGTCTTGATCCTGAATGGGCTGAGATAAACCGTATTCAACGCGGCGATGTCGATCTTCCGCTTGATGGCGGCCCAGATATATTGAGGGCTATCTATGCTGACCGAGACGGTATTTCTAAGAATGGAGTAATGAATGCTTTCGCGGGCGATACACATATTATGTATGCAGATTGGGACGAAACTGGGGCGTTGACGCTAAAGTCTATTCACCAATATGGGGCGGCCACGATGGATGAAACCTCCCCGCATTATAATGATCAAGTGCCGCTCTTCGCGAGAGGAGATTATAAGCTTATGCCGATGACGCTTGAAGAGGTCTTGCCTAAAGCCACGCGAGATTATCGCCCCGGGAGATAACTAATGGGCAAAAAAAAGGCGCCTCAATAATTGAGACGCCTTGCTTTAAATTTATTTAGCGTGCCGCTTAAGCAACGTGGGCTAGTTTCACATCAAAGCGGTCATTCATCATCACCTTATCCCAAGCCGCAATAAAGTCGGCTGTGAATTTGGCTTCTGAACCGGCTTCGGCATAAACTTCCGCGAGGCCGCGAAGGATTGAATTTGATCCAAAGACGAGGTCAGCACGTGTGCCTGTGTATTTTACTTCACCGCTCTTACGGTCTTTGCCTTCAAAAGTCTCTTCAGAGGCATCTGTTGATGACCAAACTGTGTCCATGCTCAGTAAATTAACAAAGAAGTCGTTTGATAGCGTTCCGACATTATCAGTGAAGACGCCATGTGTTGAACCACCGGCATTGGCACCGAGAGAGCGAAGGCCGCCGACGAGAACGGTCATCTCTGGAGCTGTAAGGCCCAGAAGTTGCGCACGATCTACAAGAAGGGCTTCTGTTGACCGTGGGTCTTCGGTGTTTTTGTAATTACGGAAGCCGTCAAATTTTGGCTCCATATATTCAAATGACTCTACATCTGTTTGCTCATCCGTCGCATCCGTACGGCCTGGCGTGAAAGGAACGGAGGACCCGCTTGCTTTCTCAATCGCGGCGCAACCGCCAAGAACGATGAGGTCCGCGAGAGACACATTTGCGCTCGAGCTGGACTGGATGCCTTCAAGCACAGAGATGACCTCCGCTGTACCTTTATTCACGTCCCAATCCTTTTGAGGAGCCAAACGAATACGCGCGCCGTTTGCGCCGCCGCGTTTGTCAGATCCACGGAATGAGGCCGCTGAGGCCCATGCAGTGTTGACCAGTTGCGAGACGGAGAGGCCAGAAGCGAGTATTTCAGTTTTCAGGCTTTCAATCTCCTTATCGCCAATGAGTGCCCCTTCATGAGCGGGAACGGGATCTTGCCAGATAAGCTGTTCGCTGGGGACTTCGTCACCCAAATAACAGTCAATTGGGCCCATATCGCGGTGAGTAAGTTTAAACCATGCGCGGGCATAGGCGTCCGCAAATTCCTCTGGGTTATCCAAGAAGTTCTGAGAGACCTTCGCATAGGCAGGATCCATTTTTAGGGCCATATCCGCCGTTGTCATCATAAGAGGCTGTGTCTTGGAAGGATTGTGAGCCATAGGCGCCTCGGGGGCATCTTGGCCAGCTTTCGGCGCCCATTGGACATGTCCTGCTGGGCTCTTAACTTTTTCCCACTCATATCCCAAAAGAACTTGGAAATATTCCATGTTCCACTCATCAGGTGTTGGGGTCCAAGCGCCTTCAAAGCCAGCTGTTGTTGTATCGTCACCATGGCCTGTGCCGTGGCTATTCGTCCAGCCAAAGCCTTGCGCTTCCATTTTGCCGCCTTCGGGTTCAACACCGACATGGTCTTCGGAGCCAGCGCCATGGCCTTTACCAAAGGTGTGTCCACCCGCAACAAGCGCAACAGTTTCGTAGTCATCCATGGCCATGCGCTTAAATGTGATGCGAATGTCATGTGCCGCTGCGAGAGGGTCCGGAACGGCGTCGGGGCCTTCAGGGTTGACGTAAATCAAGCCCATCATGACCGCGCCAAGAGGCGTATCAAGCTTGCCTGCATCTGCATCACTGCTCTTGTAATCGCGTTGGCCTTTGTAACGGCTATTTGGATTTCCAGAAGCTGCTAGCCATTCATTCTCTGGGCCCCAGTAAATGTCCTCTTCGGGCTCATAAACGTCGGCACGGCCGCCGCCAAAACCAAATGTCTTAAAGCCGCATGTTTCCATGGCGACGTTACCGGCTAGGATCATGAGGTCCGCCCATGAAAGCTTATTGCCATATTTGGCTTTGATGGGCCAAAGTAGACGGCGAGCTTTGTCGAGGTTGCCATTATCTGGCCAGCTATTGAGAGGGGCGAAACGCTGAGAACCTGATGTCGCGCCGCCGCGGCCATCATAGGTGCGGTATGTACCCGCGCTGTGCCAGGCCATACGTACAAAAAAGCCGGCATATGTTCCGTAATCAGCAGGCCACCAGTCTTGGCTATCTGTCATTAGGTCTGCCAGATCCGCTTTAACTGCTTTCAGGTCGAGGCTTTTGAAGGCTGTCGGATAGTCGAAGTCAGCATCCATTGGGTTCACATTTGACGAATTTTGATTCAGGATTTTCAAATTGAGCTGATTAGGCCACCATTTTAAGTTTGCGGTGCTGCCTTTCCTTGCGCCGTGCATGACGGGGCACTTTCCCATGGCTTCCGATGTGTCTTTGTTGATGTCGTATGGTTGCTCGCCCATATGTCTCTCCATAATTTTAGCGTTAATTCCAAGATAGGTTTAGGCGGCGGGCAGGGGCATAGCAAATCGTTTTTATCATATTTATCGATAGGTGTGATCTATAGCGGGCGCGTATTGCAAAGTTTTAAGCAATCGCGATGCTCAAGGCTTATCCTCCCTAAGACATTTTCACTTACCTATGCTAGACATAAGTGTGCCGCGGTTTTTGATATATCTTTTTATCTTCTTTATGAGCTGTTTAAGCGCGTGTGCAACGCTTCCAGCTGAGCCTCTCACTATAGAGGACGCGCTTAATAGCGATGTAGCAATTTCAGTCCCTATCAAGATTACAGAAAAAGGCCTTATTGTTATCAAAGGGGTGAGCGTCGAAGGCCAGTCATTGGATATGGTTTTGGATACCGGTGCCACGCAATCGGCCATCTTCGAGAGCGCGCTAAGACGCTTAAATATAGAATCCACTTCCGAACGCCGTACGATGGTTCATGGCATGCTCCAATCGGCGGAGAGACGCGTTCTGAGCATTGATGAATTAAAAATAGGCTCTCTGAGTTTTTTGAACAAAAACATGGTCATTCTGAATGATCACCAACCAGATGACAGGACTAAACCTATTCATGATGGTTTGATTGGCATGGATATCCTAGCCGGATATAAACTCTACATCTCTCCAGAAGCTGGTGAGCTAAGGCTCATTCCTAATATAACACTTATATCGATTCCTTATTCTTGGCAGCGGATTGAACTTGTTTCGAACCCGTTTCAGGATGATAATCGGACGCTCAATTTTATGTATATTAGAATAGCTGGCCGCAACACACCTACCTTGCTCGATACAGGTGCAGAATTCAGTGCAATGAATTGGCCTGCAGCTTCATTTTCTCAAGCCAAAGCAATTCGCAGACGACTTCGTGAGAATTGGGAACTTCAAGGTGCTATAGGCCTGTTCAAGCCCATAGCAAAACTGAAAATAGAGCGTCTTCGTGGGGGACAAATGTTTTGGGAACATAAAGACTTTATCGTAATGGACTTGGAAAGTCTCAATGTTTTAGGGATTGCAGAGCAGCCCTTTATGATTGCGGGAATGAACTTATTCCGTGAGGAAACATTTTTAATAGATTTTGAGAATAATGTCGTCGCAATAGAACCCCGTTAAGTAATGCCTATCTACGTTTTTTATATCCGCTTTTAGAAGGCTGATATGGCTTTTGTTTTTCAGTTTGGATTTTGGTTTTCTCGGGCTTCCCATAATCGCGGCGAAGTCGTTGGCCCATCCGCGTGAGCATTTCATAATTGACTGTGCCGATTTCGTTCGCCTCATTTTCGAGCTGGTCACCGCGGAAGACAACAACCCCGCCGACTTCTTTGTGCATATGCACATCGGTAATATCGACCATGGTGATATCCATAGAGACGCGTCCGACAATCGGCACAGCTTCGTCATGGAGGGTCGCAAAGCCTTTATTGGACGCAAGAACGGGAACGCCATCCGCATAGCCTGCGCCTAATACAGCGATTTGCATATCGCGCGGCGCTGTGTAGCTCGCATTGTATCCAATGCTCTCGCCCTTATTGATATTTCGAATTTGCAAGATGGGCGCGAGGAGTGTTGCGACGGTACGAATGTCTTCTTGTTCAGGGTTCTTGGTGGCATATCCGCCGTAAAGTCCAATGCCGGGCCGAACCATTTGAAAATGATAAGGTTTTCCGAGATAGGTTCCAGCCGTATTCGCTAGGCTAAGTGGCGTCATGGGAAGCTGCGCGGCGGCGCGCTTAAACTTGGCCAATTGCTTGGCATTTAGCGGATGGTCTTTATCGGGCGCGCAGGCCAGGTGACTCATCACCCATTCTGGGTTGAGCGCGTTCCAGAGCTTTTTATCCCGCGCAAATTCTTTGAACTCTTCCTCATCAAAGCCAAGGCGGTTCATGCCTGTGTCGATATGAATGGCCGTGTAAGGCGGCTCATTCACACTATTGCTGACCTGCGCCCAAAAGCGGGCTTGCTCCAGTGAATTGATTACGGGTTTCAGCTTCGCGCCAAGGAGTACACCTTTATCCCGCGGAGAGGGGCCGTTGAGAACATAAATAGCAGAGTTCGGCCCAACGCTATCACGCAGGATTTTGCCTTCGCCTGCCGTGGCGACAAAAAAGATGCGGCAACCCGCGCCATAAAGCGCGCGTCCGACTTGGGTCGCGCCTAGGCCATAAGCATCGGCTTTGACAGACGCGCCAATTTTGGCATTGCCAACACGCTTTTTGATGGCCTCGTAATTGTAGCGCAAATTATCGAGGTTCACGCGCATGGTTGGGCGGGTGGAATAACTTATGGGAGGATGTGACACTTGGGTCGCCTTTTAAAATTAATGGCCGCCATCAAAGCGGTCATCTTGGGCGAGATTGCCAAATTTCGTGAGGTCAGGGTTAAAGGAGAGCTTGACCGTGCCGATAGGGCCGTGACGCTGTTTGCCGATAATGACTTCGGCTTTGCCGTGAAGCTGTTCCATATCCTCTTGCCATTTCAGATGCTCTTCCGTGCCTTCAGACGGTTCGGATCGGGCGACATAATATTCTTCGCGGTA
>JAHDDT010000048.1:0-2993 GCA_020629195.1 Hellea sp. | reverse complement strand
CGGATTTTATGAGACGGCACTTGTGAATGTTCGGCGAGCAAACGCGTCGCGAGCTGTTCGGAGCTCATCTCCAAGGAGAAGAAGCCAACCACGCCGCCTTCGACCGTTTTCTCAATCCCGTTATCGTCTTTTTCGCGTTTGAACTTCTTTGCGATATTAAAGGCGATATTCGTCGCGAGTGAGGTCTTACCCATAGACGGGCGACCCGCAAGAATGATGAGGTCAGAGCGGTGCATCCCGCCAAGCTGTCTGTCTAAATCAATAAGCCCAGTGGATGTGCCCGATAAATGACCATCCCGAGAAAAGGCTGCCGAAGCCATTTCAATAGATTTTATAAGCGCATTTTCAAAACTAACAAAGCCGGATTGCGTGCCGCCAATTTCCGCAAGGTTATAAAGCTGGCTTTCAGCTGTGGTAATCTGAGTTTGGGCGTTGGCGTCGCTATCGGGATCTGTGGCATTGCCCTTAATGTCATCTGCAAGACGGATAAGTTCGCGCCGCATCGCCATATCCAAAATCAACTTCGCATATTCAGGTGCGGTAGAGCCAGGCGGGGCATTGTCGAGCAAAAGCGCTAAATACTCAACGCCGCCAATATCGACGAGGGTTTCATCTTGGGAAAATCGGTTCTTCAGAACAATGGCGTCGGCAAGATTTCCGCGTTCGATTAGGACCGCGATGGAGTCGAATATACGGACGTGAACGGGATTGTAAAAATGCTTGGCCTGAACAATACCTGAAATGCGGTGATAAACCTCATTATCATAGAGCAGCGCCCCAATAAGCGCTTGCTCGGCCTCTTGACTTTGAGGTGTCGAGTCGAGTTCGGACGAGATGCCCGTGTCATTATCTGCGATGAAAGCCATGTGTCAGGTGTAGGGTAAATTACCCCAGTTTCAAGTTCGAATTACGCATTAAAACCCGCCCTTTATGAAAAAGAAAGTTATCCCAATCTTGTTAACATGAATTATGGGGATAAAATGTGGCAGACGCGCAAATGGGGGGAGGTCTGCGCGTCTGCCAGTTCAAGCCGAAACGATGTTAGAGGAGAGTTCGGCCCTTTATTATATCGTATTTTGTTGGATTAAACCTCTGAGAGAGACGTTACGAGCTCGCCAACATTATCCGCAAGTTCACCAATATTAAATTCGACATTCTCAGCCGTTGCTGCGCCAAGTACTTCGCCTGTGAAAGCATTGACGAGCAGCGCTTTGGCTTTTGCCTTTTGCCAGCTGTCGCATCCGTCATGAACCGTGAGGCCCGTTTCGCGCAAAGCTTTGCCGCCAAAGCTGGCCCATGTCGCATCAGGACCAACACCATAGATAAGAACGTGAGAGTAGCCTTCTGCGGCCGCTGTGATGCGCACTTCATCGATCTTATTATCCGTATCTTGGCCGGGGTAAGCAATTTCAGGAATATATTTTATGTAGTCGGCCGCTTTCATAAGCTCAATATTGGCTTCCATGCGCTTATCTAGCATCTTCCAATCGACCTCTTCGCCGTAAGGCGTTGGGATCAGGCGGCCACCATCTAGCCGCGCCACAGCAATTTTAGCGGATGTTTCAAGGATAGGCCTATCATATGTCGTCTCAGATAATGTTGGGCCGTCAAAGAGTTCCACAGCCGCGCCAGGGGCGTAGAGCGGGTTCGTGATCTCAAGGGCTGAGGCGCTATTAGCGAAGCCTGTGATTAAAGCGGCGATTGCAGCAGTTTTGAATAATTTTGTTATCTTAAGTGTGGTCATGGGTTCAGCCCTCCTTGAGCCTGTTTCGTGTTGATGACCTTTTATTGCGCGTGACTAGGGCAGGGATTTGCTGGCACTGTGATAATTTAAAGGCAATGTTTTGGTAATGTGGCGGAAAGGTGCCGAACGCCTCCAATTAAGGCAGCGGGCCGCCTTGTATTGCGGATTTCGTCATAAGCTCGCCTTAATCAGCTGGAAGAGGCATCACATGTCAAAAACGCTTATCTTTTACTTATCTCTATTTATCTTTGGATTTGCTCAACTATCCGCCAGCGAGCTCCCGCAAACTCCACGTAGTTTGAAAGCCGAGGCGAGATATAAAAAGCCGCTCGATAAAGCACTACGGGCAAAAGGGCTTGCCCTTGGAAACCCTATTTTTTTGCGCATTACCAAAACGCAAAACAAAAGAAATAAACAAGGAAGACTGGAAGCCTTTGTTGAAAACGAAGAGGGTGAGTTCGTTTCATTTAAGACGTGGGATATTTGCACCTATTCGGGAAAGCTCGGGCCTAAGCTTAAAGAAGGGGATGGGCAATCACCTGAAGGGTTTTACTTTGTAAAGCCGGGGCAGATGAATCCTTATTCGAATTATCATCTGAGTTTTAACCTAGGCTATCCCAATGTCTATGACCGCGCGCACAAGCGCTCAGGTAATTATTTGATGGTGCATGGAGATTGTGTCTCCATTGGCTGTTACGCCATGACGGATGAGGGGATAGAGGAAATCTACACGCTTATGGGCGCGGCGCTAAAGGGTGGTCAGCCCTTTGTGCGGGTTCACGTCTTTCCCTTTCCAATGACGGCTGAGAATATGACGGCGCATAAAGATAATGCGAATATCGACTTTTGGAAAAACCTGAAAACGGGGTGGGAGTGGTTTGAAGAATCGAGTCGCCCGCCCAATGTGAATGTCGCTCAGAAGCGATATATTTTCAGTGCGGCGCGGTAACTTTCTGTTAACGCAATAATCCTTGGCATTGCGGCAATGTTCTACTACTGTTCTCATTATGGACTCAATACGGATCATCGGGCTGGACCCTTCGCTTGTCGCTTGCGGCTGGGGCGTGGTTGAGGCGCAGGGGCTTAAAATTCGCCATGTCGCCCATGGCGTGATTAAGCCTAACCCCAAAGCGGAGCTACATTTACGCCTGCGCGAGCTGTTTGAAACCATTACAGATGTCATTCAATTGCATGATCCGTCCGAGGCCGCGGTTGAAGAAGCCTTTATGAAGAATAATGCAGCCAGCGC
>JAHDDT010000143.1 GCA_020629195.1 Hellea sp. | reverse complement strand
CGCGGACCCCCTGATTACAAATCAGGTGCTCTACCAGCTGAGCTATAGGGGCACTCTTATTGCTGATTAGCGAGGCGTCGTTTAGCGGCGTCTGCTCGGTCTGGCAAGTCGGAAATTGCGACTTTACTTAAAAAAGTGCAGAGACGTCAGGGCAGTTGTCTCCGCCCTGACAATTATGATTTAGCCGTCACCGATTTCCACTTTGTCTTTACCGCGAAATGCCGCGTAAATTGCGGCCATGGCGAGATATCCGACAGTTAAATGTCCAGCGTCAATTAAAAAGCCTGACAGAGGATAACCTCCATAGATACAGGCATAGGCCATGAGCGGTATCGCGATGGTCATTAAGAGCCAGAAGGTCACTTTCAAACAGGCGGGGAGGCGCTTCGCGCCCGCCAGATGTATAACCATAAGCACGCCTATGGCTTGCCCTAAAGTGACAGAAAGTGCGGCCAGTAGCCATTTAACGAGTCCCATCTCTTCTAATCGCGCATTTGCGATTTCTTGTGTGATGCCTTCAGCGGCCATCCAGGCCTCGCTGAATAAAGGACCATACCAGATCCACCCCGTCATAAAAAATGCGAGTGTTGCTAGTAGAACAGCTAGCCATGATGTGTTGAAAATTTTGGGCATTTGCCTCTCCCCTTATTTTTACGGCCATTTTTGGCTCTGAAGTCTTAGTAGCAAAAACACGCTCTGTGGGCAATCTACCCTTGCGCCGTGCAAATGGGGCGGTAGAAGTTCGCATTATGGCGAAAATTCTTATCACTTCGGCTCTGCCTTATATTAACGGCGTTAAACACCTTGGCAATCTTGCGGGCTCTATGCTTCCAGCTGATGTTTATGCGCGGGCAATGCGGCTCATGGGGCATGACGTGCTTTATATTTGCGCGACAGATGAGCATGGTACACCTGCTGAACTGGCGGCTCAAGCGGCGGGTATGGAGGTCGAAGCCTATTGTGAGCAGATGCATGAAGCACAAAAGGCGGCGGGCGAGCAGTTTAAACTGTCTTATAACTATTTTGGCCGGTCTTCCGCGCCGAGCAATCATGCGCTGACGCAACATTTCGCGCATGTGCTTGAAGAGAAAGGCTTGATAGAAGAGCGCGTCTCGCAACAGGTTTATTCAAATGCCGATGGCCGTTTTTTGCCTGACCGATATGTAGAAGGAACATGCCCCAATTGCGGCTTTGAAAAAGCGCGTGGCGATCAATGTGATAATTGCGGTAAGTTGCTTGATCCTGTTGATTTGATTGACCCTTATTCCGCTGTTTCAGGGAGCAAGGATGTTGAAGTCCGCGATACGAACCATCTTTATCTGAAACAATCCGCTTTGTCGGATGACCTTCGACGGTGGGTTAACGCGGCAGAGGGATGGCCGCCGCTCGCCACGTCAATAGCGCTGAAATGGCTCGATGAAGGTTTGCGGGATCGCTCAATTACGCGGGATTTGAAATGGGGTGTTCCTGTTACAAATAAAGATGGAAGCACCCGAGAAGGCTTTGAGGGCAAGGTCTTTTATGTCTGGTTTGATGCACCCATTGAATATATCGCCGCGACGCAGGATTGGGCCGATGAGACAGGCGAAGATTGGGAAGCTTGGTGGCGCACGGATAAGGGCGCTGACGATGTTCAATATGTGCAATTTATGGGCAAGGATAATGTTGCCTTTCACACGCTTTCTTTCCCGACGACGATAATCGGATCAGGCGAGCCTTGGAAACTCGTGGACCAGTTAAAAGCCTTTAATTGGGTCACATGGTATGGCGGCAAATTTTCGACGTCGGAAAAACGCGGGGTCTTTATGGATCAAGCTTTGGACATTGCGCCGTCGGACTATTGGCGTTGGCACTTAACCGCTAATGCGCCTGAGAGCTCGGATGCCGCCTTCACATGGGAAGAGTTTCAGGCTTCCGTGAATTCTGACCTCGCCAATGTGCTCGGGAATTTTGTCAACCGTATCACCAAATATTGCGTGGGCAAATTTGATGGCAAGGTGCCTGAAGGCGGCGAGACGGGCGACGCAGAAGATTGGCTACTAAAAGAATTAGAAACGCGCCTACCGCAATTAGTCAAATATTATGAAGCTCGCGAGTTTCGCAAAGCTATGGCGGAAACGCGGGCGATTTGGGCGGCGGGTAATGAATATCTCACCCAAGCTGCGCCGTGGACACATTATAAGACAGATGTTGATCAAGCTGCCGTCGGTGTACGTGTCGGCCTGAATCTTGTAGCGCTATTTGGTGTTCTGGCGCAGCCCATTATTCCTGATGCGGCGGATAAGATACTTGAAGCAATGAATATCCCCGCACAAAACCGTACGTGGAAATTTGGTGAGACGGCTACACTTATTGATGCGCTTCCTCTCGGCCACCCCATCAATGCGCCGGATGTGTTATTCACTAAGATAGAAGACGCAGATGTGAAAGTCTGGAGCGAGCGCTTTGGCGGCGGAGTCTAGCTCAAGGTTGATGCAGAGCTTAGGTCGCTTCCAAAACTTATGCTAAAATGCGACCTAGGTAGAAACCATATTTTTTTGGTGATTTGATGTCATCAGGGCTGCCGCCGTGACAATTGCAAAACCAATAAGAGCTGCAATCCCGATTGACGTGGGCGTCAAACCCACGCCGAAAGACTTAAAAGCGAGCCAAGCTAGTCCCCAGATGATGGGAAAGGCATAAACGACATTGCCTTGGCTCCGCCTTGTGATGAAGACAGCCCATATTAATGCGGCGCCTAACATAATCATATTCGGAATGATGTC
>JAHDDT010000047.1 GCA_020629195.1 Hellea sp. | reverse complement strand
AATCTATCATCGCCAAATGGGCGTTTTCATTAGGAAATGTCGTGAACTGTTAAAAATTCATGCCTCCATCAATAATCTTGAGTATTCTATGGAAATGGTATGAATTCTTGGATTAAATACGTAAGATTTCATCAAGCTATGTAAGCGGTAAAATAATACCGCTTTTTTAAGTTGCTGTTTTTAATAGTAAATTTAACACAGGTTCTGAAATTAAGATGTTGACGCCATAGCGCGCCTTCTGTAGTTACCCGCCATCACGAAAGACGCTTGTTTGAATGTCTCATCCAAGCAGACTTCATAGAGGATATTATGAAAACCACAAAATTCGTCAAAACCGCTGAGGTTGAGAAGAAATGGATTTTGATTGATGCCGAGGATGTCGTTGTTGGCCGTCTCGCAACTTTCATTGCCATGCGTCTCCGCGGTAAGCACCTTCCGACATATACGCCCCATATTGATCACGGCGACAATGTTATCGTTATCAATGCCGAGAAAGTCGCTTTCACAGGCAAGAAGCGTAACGACAAAGTTTATTACTGGCACACGGGTTATCCGGGCGGCCTTAAAGAGCGCACCGCGGATAAAATCTTGGACGGCCGTTTCCCTGAGCGCGTTATGCGCAAAGCGGTACAGCGTATGCTTCCAAAAGAAAGCCCATTAGCGCGTAAGCAACTCTCTAACCTTCGCGTTTATGCCGGGTCCGAGCATCCACATGCGGCGCAAGAGCCACAGGTCATTGATTTCAAATCAATGAGCCCAAAAAATGTAAAGGCGAAATAAATCATGGCTGATACAAAAACACTCGAAGACCTCAAAGACGTTATGGAAGGCACTGTGCCTGCCGCTGACGGAACGGTTGCGGCGCCATCTGCTGCACTGCCTGAGCCGAAAATTGACGAACATGGCCGTGCCTATGCGACCGGTAAGCGTAAGAATTCTATCGCGCGTGTTTGGATTAAGCCGGGTAACGGCAAAATCACCGTCAATGGCCGCGACCAAGAGGTTTACTTCGCCCGTCCGGTTCTGCGCCTGATTATTGCGCAAGCTTTCCAAGTGGCTGAGCGCGTTGACTCATATGACGTTATTGCCACTGTCAAAGGCGGAGGCCTCTCCGGTCAAGCCGGTGCGGTCCGTCACGGCATTACAAAGGCTCTGACTTATTATGAGCCTGCGCTACGCCGCCCGCTGAAAGCCGCCGGCTTTATCACGCGCGACAGCCGTGTTGTTGAACGTAAGAAATACGGTAAGGCGAAAGCCCGTAAGAGCTTCCAGTTCTCTAAGCGTTAAGCATTACGAAGCATATATTGCTTATCTTTCAAGGCGCTTTCGAGAGAATCGGGGGCGCCTTTTTTGTTTGTGGATGAATTAAGATGAAAAATGTCGTCATATTAGGGGCCTCTGGTTATACGGGCGCGGAAGCCGTGCGCCTGATTATGGCTCATCCAAAACTTAATCTCGTCGGCCTTACGGGCCATAGCAAAGCTGGGCAGGCTTATGGCGAGATATATCCGAATTATCGCCATCTGGATTTGCCTGATGTTATAACCGCCGATGAGATTGACTGGTCGGGTGTGGATGTGGCTTTTGCTTGTCTGCCGCACGGGGCGAGCCAAGAGACAATTGCGGGCGTGATTGATAATGTCGACACGATTATCGATTTATCGGCCGATTTTCGCCTGAAAGATCCGGCGCTTTATGAGGCGACCTATGGGCGGCCTCATGGATTCCACGATTTGCTCGGCACTGCGGTGTATGGCCTGACGGAATATGCGCGCGAAGAGCTTAGCGGCGCAAAACTTGTGGCTTGTCCGGGCTGCTATCCGACATGTACGCTTTTGGCGCTACTGCCCGCCGTGGATGCGGACATGATTGATGTCACGGAGATCGTCATTGATGCAAAGTCTGGCGTGACAGGAGCTGGCCGTAAAGCACTGGCATCACTTAGTTTTTCTGAAGTTGCAGATGGTGCGCATGCTTATGGTGTTGGCACCCATCGCCACGCGCCGGAGATTGATCAGATGCTGGCGCATGTATCGGGGATAGAGGCGGAAGTGAGTTTCACGCCGCACCTTATTCCCATGAACCGGGGCATGATTGCGACCTGTTATGTAAAACTGGCCGATGATGTCTCTGTTGGAGATTTGCGCGCGGCTTATGAGGCGCGGTATGCTGATGAACCTTTTGTCCATGTCGAAGCCGAAGGCATTGTGCCACAGACCCGTCATATCCGTGCGAGTAATCATTGCCGCATTGGTATCTTTGCCGACCGCCGCAAGGGCCGCGCAATTATCATCAGCGTGATTGATAACCTCACCAAAGGCTCATCCGGCCAAGCTTTGCAAAATTACAATGTTATGCAAGGTTGGGATGAGACATTGGGGCTAAGCCTACAGCCGGTTTTTCCTTAAATATCGTAAGCTTAAGCCGCGCTATGGCTGATTTTTTAGGTGACCTTTGCCGCAAATTCGCCCATATCCTAAATTTTAAGAACATCATCACATGGAGGCCGTTATGACAAACTCAAAACTCGCTATATTTTTGCTAGTACTAGCAGCGGCCTCATTATCTGCCTGTAGCACTGTAAAGATGCCAAATCTTGATTTTTTTAAATCTTCTGAGTTTGAAGAGGATGCAAAAAATATTGGGGATTACCCAAGCGCTGAAGATACGCCTGAAGCGCCTACAGATGTTCGTTCGGCTGAACTTTGGGACATAGAAGCGAAAAAGTTGATTAAGGAACGGGATAGTTTTAATTCATCTGGTGTGAATTTGGCGGAATCTGCGAAGTCAGAAGCTGAACTCGAACGTGAGTTAGCCGCGCTGAGGGCTAAAGCGCGAGCTTATCAAGCTGACGATCCTAAATAAGAGGGCCGTTCAGATGTCCGAAATAGAACCAGAACGCGAAGAATTTTATCGCATAAAACGTTTGCCGCCCTATGTCTTTGCGGAAGTCAATAAGCTCAAGGCGAAACTTCGCAAAGAGGGTATGGATATTATCGACTTTGGATTTGGCAATCCTGATAGTCCCACACCCCCGCATATAATTGATAAGCTTATAGAAACCGTCCAAAAACCTCGCACTACGGGATATTCAGTCTCGCGGGGCATTATGGGGCTGCGTCAAGCCGCTGCCCGTTATTATAAGCGGCGTTTTAACGTCGAGCTGAATCCCGATGATGAAATCATCGCGACGATTGGGTCGAAAGAGGGTTTTGCTAATCTAGCTCAGGCCATAACAGCGCCTGGCGATGTTATTTTCGCTCCCGATCCATCCTATCCGCTACATGCTTATGGCTTTATTATATGTGGCGGCGTTATTCAGCCCATCGCGGCGATTACAGCGGATGAATATTTAGCAGGAGTGAAGCAGGCTCTAGCGGAAGCTGATAAACCGCCATTGGCTATTGTTGTGTGTTTCCCGTCTAATCCAACGGGCCATATGGCGACACTTGACTTTTACCGCGAGATCGTCGCCATCGCAAAAGAACACGATATTATTTTGCTCTCTGATTTGGCTTATTCTGAAATATATTTTGGTGATCCACCGCCTTCTATTTTCCAAGTGGAAGGGGCTAAGGATGTCGCGATTGAGACCATATCATTGTCTAAAACCTATGCTATGGCAGGCTGGCGTATGGGGTTTGTTGTGGGGGCAAAGCATTTGATTTTTGCGCTTGCGCGGGTCAAATCCTATCTAGATTACGGAGCCTTTACGCCTATTCAGGTCGCGGCTTGCGCCGCATTGGATGGACCTCAGGATTGTGTGGAAGAATTTCGTGAGCTTTATAAGAGTCGTCGCGATATCCTTGTTGAAAGCTTTGGTCGTGCTGGATGGGATATCCCCCCGCCTGATGCAGGGATGTTTATTTGGGCGCCCTTGCCTAAAGGCTTTGAGCACATGGGTTCTTTGGAGTTTTCCAAACGTCTTATGGAAGAGGCCGGCGTCGCCGTGTCACCGGGTAATGGCTTTGGCGAAAATGGCGAAGGTTATGTTCGTATCGGTCTTGTTGAAAATGACCAACGTATTCGCCAAGCCGCACGTAACGTTAAGCAATTTATAGCATCGCAGGCTGGCAGTTAATCAGATTAGTTAGCTGTTAATCTCGAGCCATGATAACAAGCGTTAGAATCATACAGATTAAGGTAATCATATGTCGAATATCGGATTTAATGCAGGGCTAGCTCTACAGGCTGCGCTCGTAACAGAGAAGGCGGCTATTGCGGCGTCTCATTTGGCAGGGCGCGGCGATGAAAAAGCGGCTGACCAAGCGGCTGTTGATGCTATGCGCACGATGCTTAACGCCATGGATATTCGCGGACGGATTGTCATAGGTGAGGGCGAGCGCGATGAGGCGCCTATGCTATATATTGGCGAAGAGGTTGGTAAAGGTAAGGGGCCTGAGATTGATATTGCTCTGGACCCTTTAGAAGGAACGACGCTTACGGCAAAAAATATGGCTAATGCTTTGGCTGTAATGGCTTTTGCGCCGCGGGGTGGTTTGCTTTATGCGCCGGATACTTACATGGACAAAATCGCGATCGGACCGGGTTACGCACCAGGAATAGTGGATTTGGATAAGTCGCCCGCTGATAACGTTAAGGCACTCGCCAAAGCTAAGGGCGTGAAACCTTCCGACATTACAGTATGTGTTATGGACCGCGCGCGTCATGCCGAAATTATTGCAGAACTACGCTCCATTGATGCGAGCATATCTCTTATCACGGATGGTGACGTCCAAGGTGTCATCGCGACAACAGAGCCTGAGACACAAATCGACATTTACATTGGGCAGGGCGGCGCCCCTGAAGGGGTTCTCGCTGCGGCAGCTCTGCGATGTGTGGGCGGCCAAATGCAAGGGCGATTGCATTTCCGAAATGATGATGAGATTGCTCGTGCGCGCCGCGTCGGTATCGATAAATTAGATACAAAATATGACCTAGATGGGCTTGCAGCGGGGCCGACTATATTTTCTGCAACAGGTGTTACACAAGGCAGTTTGCTTGATGGTGTAAAGATCAGAGGGGATCGTGTTCATACGCACACGCTTATAATGAATTCTGTTGATGGCTCCGTTCAGCGCTTACGTTCAGATAGACCTGTTTAATATAAATGGCAGCTTTTCTCGATGTCGAGAGCTCATGCCGTGGATTGCGATGGCAAGCCCGCTGTGAAGATGAAGAGGCAATTTCTGAGTTAGAGCAAGTCAAATCACTTGATAATCTCACAGCGCGATTATTGGCAGGGCGTGGTGTTACGGCTGAAACTGCCAGTGAATTTCTAAACCCCACTCTGCGGGGCTCGATGCCAGATCCGTCATTACTTCAAGATATGGATAAGGCAGCCAATCTTATATTGGACGCCATCGAAGCGAAGCAAAAAATCACAGTCTTTGCCGATTACGACGTTGATGGCGGCAGCTCTGCGGCGCAGCTTATCAAGTGGGGAAGGGCTTTTGGCGTTGAGATTGGGCTTTATGTTCCAGACCGCGTTAAAGAGGGCTATGGGCCATCCATAGAGGCTTTTAAGCAGCTTAAAGATGAGGGAAATGATCTCGTCATTACGGTTGATTGCGGTGCTGCAGCGCAAAGCGCTCTAGAAGCGGCCAAAGGGTTAGAGCTGCCCATAATTGTGATTGATCACCATTTGATGCACGGAGCTTTGCCGCCTTGTGCTGCGCTGGTGAATCCCAACCGAGAAGACGACACGTCGGAGCTAGGGCATCTGGCGGCCGCTGGTGTTACATTTATGGTCCTTGTCGCACTTAACCGCGAAGCTAAAAGGCGTGGGTTGGCAACTGTACCCAATATCATGAAACTGTTAGGTTTATCCGCGATAGGTACGGTCTGTGATGTGGTTCCTTTAAGTGGCCTTAACCGCGCCATAGTGAGTCAAGGTCTGAAAGTCTTATCTCAAGATCAAAATATTGGTATTCGGGCTTTATCTGATGTGGCCGCTGCATCGCCGCCTTACACCACATATCATTGCGGCTTTATATTAGGACCACGTATTAATGCGGGCGGTCGAATTGGTAAGGCCAGTATGGGGGCGGAAATGCTCTCAACAGAGAATGCACAGCTCGCCTATGCGCATGCGGCTGAACTTGATCGTGTTAATACTGAGCGTAAGTCATTGCAAAATCAGATGGTGAATGAGGCTCTGGAAGAAGCAGCTAAACTCTCAGATGATCATGCTGTTATAATTGTGAATATGGAGGGATGGCATCCTGGTGTCATTGGCATTGTAGCAGGGCGTCTTAAAGACCGATTCGATAAACCCACCATTGTGATAGGTGTGAATGAAGAAGGTTTGGGTAAGGGATCTGGACGGTCAATGCCTGGTGTCAATCTGGGTGAAGCTATAACCAAAGCTAAGGAGGCAGGTCTGCTCGTAAATGGTGGAGGTCACGCAATGGCGGGAGGCCTAACTATTGAGGAGGATAAAATAGACGCTCTAAAAATATTCCTGAACGACCTTTTATTGGATGACGTGAATGAAGCTCGACAGAATTTGTCGTTAAAGATCGATTCTTTGGTGTCTTTCGGTGCGGCCAATACATCTACAATTGAGCGTATTGAACAAGTTGCGCCCTATGGTGCGGGTAATCCTCAGCCCTTGTTTGCTTTCTCCGATGTGCGCATTGCTTATGCTGAACGCGTCAAGGGTGGGCATATCCGTTGTGCTTTTGAGGATGGATTCGGAGGACGAAT
The DNA here is from genome assembly GCA_020629195.1 of Hellea sp. Taxonomy (GTDB): domain Bacteria; phylum Pseudomonadota; class Alphaproteobacteria; order Caulobacterales; family Maricaulaceae; genus Hellea. The sequence goes on along the minus strand of JAHDDT010000047.1, from coordinate 10,975 downwards.
GAGCGGTATATGCTTTCGGGCTGATGAAACGGGTCTGGATAACATCTTACTAAGTCCAAATGCCCCTCGCGTGCATGTGGCAGGGCGTTTGAAGGAAAATAGCTGGAAAGGACGCTCTAAAATCGATCTACAGGTGGTAGATATCGGTATTGCGTAAAATAATAATCTAAATCCGTCAAAAATTATGAAAAAGCCTCTTGCAAGGCTACGTCGCGCTATATATATCGCGGCTCACAGTTGATGCGGTCCCTTCGTCTATCGGTTAGGACGCCAGGTTTTCAACCTGGAAAGAGGGGTTCGATTCCCCTAGGGACTGCCAGCTGATTTACCTTAAAAATAGCACTTGGACAAAGGCACTGTTTTAGGTAAGTGAACTCCATGAAACGCTTTATTCTCTCATCACTTATTTTTATTCTCTTGGCAGTGCCAGCTTTGGCTCAAACATCTAAAGATGATGTTGTGGATTTTGGCCAGCCCGTGCCTTTGACAATTGTGTCTGAGGACTCCTCACATACATTCATGATCGAACGCGCTGTGTCCTTGGATCAGCAAGCGCGCGGTATGATGTTTCGTGAGAGCATGGATCCCGACTCGGGTATGTTGTTTGAATTTGATCAGCCTAAGATAGCAACGATATGGATGAAAAATACACCGCTCCCACTCGATATTCTTTTTGTGCGATCAAATGGTAAAATTCTCAAAATTGAGCACATGGCTCAGCCATATAAACTCCGTAGTGCATCTTCGGAGGCTATTGTGGCGGCTGTGCTCGAATTACAGGGTGGTAGAAGCAAAGAGCTCGGCATAATGCCTGGTGATTTGGTTCAACATGAATTTTTTGGCACGGAACCTAAATAACGGGCTTGCCTTTTGATTCCAGTTGGTTATGAAGCCCAAGCCTTAGTCGGGGCGTAGCGCAGCCTGGTAGCGCACCTGTTTTGGGAACAGGGGGTCGCAAGTTCGAATCTTGCCGCCCCGACCATTTGGCTTAATTTGAATAACGTTTTTGTCATTCTCAGCCTTGGTAAGGCTTTGATAACGTTAATTCCCTAAACGGGTTGTACAACTTGTGGATTGGGGAATCGAATGACGGCTGCTAACTTATTAAAGAGAACGCAGGTTCAACCTGTCGCCAAGGCATATGAACGCGTTGAAATCGGCCGTGTTTTAACCGTCGGTTCGGCCGTAGCTGTAATGTCCATTAATAAGTCTATTATTCGTAATGGGCAGCTCAATATGGCTCAGATCGGAACGATACTGAAGATCATCACAACTAAATCCATTGTTGTGGCCATGGTTGGATCTCTTCGCATTGGGGCGGCTGATGATGAAGGCATGGGTGATGGCTGTATCGCCAATTTAAACATTCTAGGCGAAATCACGACTAACCCGACGACAAAGGAAACGAAATTTTTCAGAGGCGTGAGATCTTTTCCAGTCTTGAATGAAGCAATTTACAATATGTCGCCTGATGATTTGAGGCTCATTTTTAATAAAGAAAACGCGCCTTGTATTGAAGTTGGACGGTTGCAACAAGATAACTCGATTGTTGCGAAGGTTAGAACAAATGACCTGTTATCCAAACATTTTGCCATTATCGGTTCAACGGGTTCAGGCAAGTCATGTACAGTCGCCTTAGTGCTTCAAGCTATTCTGAAAGAGAACAGCATGGCACACATCGTTTTATTTGATCCTCACAATGAGTATTCAAAAAGCTTTGGTAATATGGCCGAGGTCATCAGTAATGATTCACTTGATATACCCCTTTGGATGTTTGACTTTGTGGAGACTACTGAACTTTTAACAAGTGATATTGAAGATCATGCCCGTGAAGAGACAGAAGTTCTCCATGATATATTATTGAAGGCAAAGCGTCTCTATGATCGATCATTGAAGAAAAATGATACGTCGTCACATACTAAACTTGATGACGTTGAAGCGGAGCTGCAGCGCGCCACTCATATTACGCTAGATTCTCCTGTCCCTTACCGGATACGCGACGTTCTCAAGCTGATTGATCATTCTATGGGTAAACTTGAGAATAATTCAAATCTAGGGCCATATAAGCGTCTAAAGCGGCGGATTCAGATGCTCATGACTGACCCGCGTTATCAATTTATTTTCCGTAATCAGGCTTCACCACTCCCGATTGAGAACTTAGTTGGCCGTATCTTCCGTATCCCTGTTGCGGGAAAGCCCATTTCAATTCTCGACTTTTCAGGCATTCCCTCAGAAGCTTTGAATGTTGTTGTATCTGTTGTAGCGCGTCTCGCTTTTGAGCTCGCAACATGGTCAGAACGGCGCATTCCAGTGCTCTTGGTATGCGAGGAGGCACATAGATATATTCCTGCTGATAAAAGCTTAGGCTTTCATTCCACGCGCCGTATAATCGGAAGGATAGCCAAAGAAGGCCGTAAATATGGGGTCTCTTTAGGAATAATTTCGCAACGTCCGTCTGAGCTAGAGGCTTCTACGCTCTCACAATGCTCTACAATTTTCTCGATGCGTTTATCTAATGAGCTAGATCAAAATTTTGTAAGAGCAGCTGTGCCCGATGGCGCTGCTGAATTGCTTTCCTTCCTTCCATCTCTTGGCACGGCCGAAACGATGGTCTTTGGCGAATCTGTTAACCTTCCCATGCGCGTTATTCTGAATACGCTTGAAGAAGAATATCGTCCGCATAGCTCATCAGCCGAGTTCACGGATTTATGGAATCGTCCCGATTCTACGCCGCAATTTATGGAAACTGTTTATGGTCGTTGGCGTGCTCGGAGTATGGGGAAGAACACAGCCCCTCCAGAGGCTCCTGCGCAATCGACCCCTCAGAGAGCCGTTCAATCTGTTAGACAGAATTTAAGACAACAGACAGCAACGACTACTGCAGCGTCGCGGCAAGCGCCTACACGAGCTCCACAAAATCCTGTATCAGCCTCTACGGCGCAGATGCGTCAACGGCTGCAGAACGCCGCGTCCAAGTCATCAAGCCTATCTGATGTGAAATCCATGCTAAATACGGCCTTTAATCGAGATATGTAATTTACAGCGGCGCAGTCTCGGGCTAATGCGTTGCTATATTCGATCTGGAGAGTCACATGTTGGCTAAAATCTATCAACCTTCGCCGTCTGCCATGACATCTGGTCGAGCTAAGCGGCATTGGGTCTTGGAGTTTACAGGTGAATCATCGGGCACAATTGATCCTTTAACAGGCACAAAACGCTCGACAAATGTTAGGTCACAGCTTGATCTTAAATTTGATACGCTTGAAGCTGCTGTGGCTTATGCAAAGGCTAATAATATTCCGCATCAGGTCATCCAAAGCCAAAGCGTTAAACGCATACCACGTTCATACGCAGATAATTTTGCTTTTGACAGAAAGCTGCCTTGGACGCATTAAGCCTTTTGGGGGTCCGTAGCTCAACTGGATAGAGCAGCCGCCTTCTAAGCGGCAGGTTGCAGGTTCGAGTCCTGCCGGGCCTGCCATCCCCAATTATTTGAAATGTGCGTCTAGGAATTCTAAGAAACTAGGCCAATCTTCTTTGACAACGCCGTGAGTTCCCGGTCGGATCCAAAAGGAGATATAACTTTCAGGCATAAACTCTTTGAGCTTGGTCTGTTCCAAACCTTCAAATCCATAGAGTTGATAGGCATTTGACGCCCCTATAGCCGCTCTAAAAGCACCTTCAGGGTCCGACCAAACATCGCGTTTTGCATTACCTAGCAAAACAGGTCTTGGCGCAATAAGGCCTAGTAGTTGATGTTGATCATAAGTTAGGTTTTGCTCTGAATATTCTGGCGTGAACCAATGCGGATAGCTTTCCGTGATATCTTTTACGGTCTCGCCTTTTTTATTACGTGAGAGCGAAGCGCCGCCAGTTCCAGATTGATGAGCGATTACGCCGTCAATGGTGTCATCGAAAGCCGCGGCTACCAAAGCCGCTTTACCATACCTTGAATGTCCGTAACTTATCGTTTTGGAAAACCGATCATCTGACTTTAAATAATATGACAGGGTTGAAAACTGAAATGCCCAAGCGCCTACAGCCCCCCAAGGCTCAGTTTGTGAAGGTGCAGCTTTTCGGAAAGCCTCAAATCTTGCCGCATTATCTGGATAGTTAGAAGATGGATAAATCACCGCCAAAGCATAACCCTGATCCATTATCATATTTATGGGCGGTGTGGTGATATAGCGTCCGAAAAAATAGCCAAAAACCCGCGATATCATTCCATCACTACTGCATTCGAAATAGCTACCGTCTGGTTTGGAGAGACTATCAATGGGAATGACGTTATGATTTGGACAAAAGTTTTCCATCATGATGATAGGCACAACGCCTGCCGCATTTTTTGGCGTCAGTATTACAGCCTTATAAATTAAGTCCCGGGGAGCCTTGAGCGTAACCTCTTGGATATCCGCTTTGAAGTCATGGCCTGTGATATCACGAGAGCTAAGTAGAGACGTCTCAAAGTTTCTTGGCAATTTCCCATAAACTTCTCGTTCAAAGGTCTGGCGGATAAGAGGTTTTTCTCTCTCCCATTCAATTTTTGACGTTGATGTAATAGGCGGAAACGCTGCCAAGCCTTTAGGCTTACTCGGGGCTGTCATCATCAGTGTTCGGGTGCCTGTGCAAGAGGAGAGCGCGGCAATTAATAAAAGGGCGCCAATAGCCAGCCAGACACGTTTTAACTTAAGTAATTTCATTAAAGGCTCGGTCTATATCGGCTTTTAAGTCCTCCATAGCTTCTAATCCGCACGCAAAACGCACTAATGGTCCGCCTAATAACTGGCTTGCACTGCGTTTTAATTGAGGATCGCAGTGAATAGCGAGGCTTTCAAACCCACCATAGGAATATCCAATCCCAAAAAGATTTAAGGCATTTATAAAAGCCAGAACTTGCGCTTCGGAGCAGGGCTTAAGAACTACACTGAAAATACAGCCTCCACCCGTGAAATCGCGTTTCCAAATTGTATGATCAGGATGAGATTTATGGGCCGGGTGAAGGACTTGCATAACCTTTGGGTGATTATTGAGCCATGTCGCAAGCGCTAAGCTTGTTGCTTCCTGTTGGCGGAATCTCGGCATAACGGTTCGAAAGCCGCGTAAAATCTGATAAACATCATCGGGAGAGCAAGCATTGCCTATTTGTTTGGCGGTTAAAGCGACTTGTTTAGCAAGCTTATCGGTGCGGCTGATGGCGGCTCCGCTCATCGTATCGCTATGTCCGCCAAAATATTTGGTTGCGGCATGGCAGCTAATATCTACGCCCATTTTAAGCGGGTTAAGTGAAAGGCCAGCTGACCATGTATTATCTATGATGGTTGTGACTCCATGTGCCTTCGCGGCTTTCACAATAGCGGGAATATCTTGAACTTCAAAAGTTAGAGAGCCTGGGCTTTCCATTAAAATAAGCGATGTATTGGGGCGAATGACGCTTTCAATGTCTGCGCCTATGCGTGGGTCATACATTTCCGTTTCAATTCCCATTTTCTTCAAATGACCGTCACAAAAATATCGAGTGGGTCCATAAGAGGAGTCGGTCAGCAGAACATGATCGCCCGTCTTGACTTGAGAGAGTATGGCGTAAGTGCAAGCTGCGAGACCAGATGGAAACAAAGATGTTCCCGCGCCGCCCTCTAATAGATTAAATGCGTCCTTTAGGGCATCATGCACAGCACTGCCATGCCGTCCATAACCACGAATATCGGTACGGTATAAATCTTCGGCTCGGTCAAATAACAATGTTGAGGCACGCGTAATATCAGGATTAACGGCTGTGCCTAACCCTGCTTTAGGCCGCGAAATATGGGTGAACACTGTTTCTTTTTTCATCTTAAACCTCAATTGGCGCATCGCTCGCGCCCCATTCTACCCATGAACCGTCATATAAATTTATATCACTAGCCCCGAGACGGTAGAGAATAAAAGCTATCCCGGCGGCCGTAATGCCCGAACCGCAACTTGTAATAATAGGTTTTGCCAAATCAATTCCAGCTTCACCTACGATTGCTGCAATCTCGTTCATGGGTTTAAAAAAACCGTCACTTGTTTTTAAAGTACCAAATGGAAGAGAAAGACTCCCGGGGATGCGGCCTGACCGTAACCCCTCTCGCGGCTCTGGAGTTGTGCCAAAAAAACGGCCAGAAGGACGCGCATCTATAATTTGAGTATTTGTATTCATCATAGATAAAACACTCTCTTTATCCGTAACGCCGATAAGAGGAGTGCCTCTTTTGAACAATGTTTGTTCACTCGCAGAGGAGGGCGCTTCCTGCACATTATAACCTGAGTTCAGCCAAGCGGGTAATCCGCCATCTAATATGGAAACTCTGCTGTGTCCGAATGTCATAAATGTCCACCAAACACGGGGACTAGAAAACAGGCCATGGCGATCATAACAAATTACATGGTCTGAATTTTTAATGCCCATATTCGATATAGCCGAAGCAAAGTCTTCTGCGGAGGGCAACATATGTTTCATGTCGCTTTTAAGGTCAGCTATGGCATCAATATCAAATATCTGAGCGCCCGAAATGTAACCCTTGGCTAGCTGAGCCGTTTCGTCAGGAAGCACCCATGTCCCGTCGAGCACTTTTATGTCTTTGCGGTTAATATTCTCCGCAAGCCAGTCCGCTGTGACTAGCAAATCCATGGCGGCACCGGGAGCCCTTTTTCACGCAGAAATCCAGGATTATAGACTTTGGACTGATAACGCTGACCGTAATCACAGAGAATAGTTACAATCGTATGTCCTGGGCCCATTTCTCGAGCCATGCGAATAGCGCCTGCAATGTTAATGCCCGATGATCCGCCAAGACAAATACCTTCAAGCTGATTGAGCTCAAAAATGACTTCCAGGGCTTCTTTATCCGAGACTTGATAGGCTTTATCGACGATAATATCTTTGAGGTTTTCTGTAATGCGGCCTTGCCCAATCCCTTCGGTAATAGAACCGCCTTCGGTTTCAAGCGTCCCATGACTAAAGTAACTATACATTTTTGACCCGAAAGGATCGGCCACACCGATTTGAATTTTAGGGTTGCGCGCCTTAAGCGCGAGCGAGACCCCGCCTAAGGTGCCACCAGAGCCAACGGCACAGATGAAGCCATCGACCTTGCCGTCTGTTTGTTCAAATATCTCAGGGCCAGTTGTTTGGACATGGGCCTCACGATTGGCTGTATTATCAAATTGGTTTGCCCAAATTGCATTGGGCGTCTCTTCGGCAAGGCGTTCAGAGTAATGCACATAATTATTCGGGTTCGCATAAGGCACGGCATCGACTTCGATTAACTCTGCGCCGAGGAGTTTCACGGCATCTTTCTTTTCTTGGCTTTGAGTGCGCGGCATCACAATTTTACAACGATAGCCCAAGGTGGAGCAAACCATAGCAAGCCCGATGCCCGTATTTCCCGCCGTACCTTCGACGACAACTCCGCCTGGCTGTAAAGACCCGTCTGCTTCTGCGGCGCGGATGATACCGAGTGCCGCACGATCTTTGACGGACTGGCCAGGGTTTAGAAACTCCGCCTTACCTAAAATCTCGCAGCCTGTGAGTTTGGACGCCTCATTCAAACGCAAAAGCGGTGTGTTACCGATAAGATCGAGTACTGATTTCGCAGCCACATTTAGTCTCCATTAGTCTGTGCGTAGACGCTAAAGGTTAGAAATTATATCGCAACATAATTTGAGCTCTATCCTGTGAAATAGCGTGTTTTTTCTATCACAACTATGTTAGTCGGCAAAAAACAAAGGACTGAACGCAATGACGAAAGCTAATGCTACAATTTCCATGCCGCTGCCAGGTGGGGGCACTTATGAGATTGGCAATGATAAGCCTTTGACAATCCTAGCAGGGCCCTGCGCGATGGAAAGCCGTGATCATGCTTTGATGACGGCAGAGCGCTTGAAGAAAATTGGCGAAAATGTTGGCCTAAATATTGTCTATAAGTCTTCATATGACAAAGCCAACCGTACCAGCATCCATTCACCGCGCGGCATAGGACTTGATAAGGCGCTGCCAATTTTCGAAGAAATTAGGCAGGAAGTCGGTCTGCCTTGCTTGACCGACACACACACCGCTGACCAAGCGGAAGCCGTAGGAGCTGTTGTTGATATGCTTCAAATTCCTGCGTTTCTCTGCCGCCAAACAGATTTGCTAGTAGCAGCAGCAAAGACAGGCAAAGTCGTAAACGTTAAAAAAGGTCAATTCTTAGCGCCAGAAGATATGAAAAATGTGCTCAATAAAGTTGTAGAAGGCGGCAATCCAAACGTGATGGCCTGTGAACGCGGGGCGAGTTTCGGGTACAATACTCTGGTCACAGACTTTCGCGGGATAAGTACGATGAAAACCTTTGGATCTCCTGTTGTCTTTGATGCGACCCATTCTGTTCAGCAGCCAGGCGGTCAAGGCGCAACGAGTGGCGGCCGCCGTGAATTTGTCCCGACACTTGCACGCGCAGCGGCTTCAATTGGTGTCGCCGCGATATTTATGGAAACACATCCGGATCCTGCAAATGCGCCGTCTGATGGCCCTAATATGATACCTATGGATCAATTTGAAGATTTGCTTCGTGATATCAAGCGCTTCGATGATTTATCAAAGCAATATCCGCTTACTCCTTTATCGGCGTAACTGGACTTTCTTTGATCTCAATAATTTCGAAATCGTCAAGTTTTGCGGCGCGGCGCGGCAGAGTGCCTTTGTCTAACAGGCTCTGAACGCGTTTTTCTGCATTTACGCGTAAGTCTTCATAAAATAAATTTGAAGGCAGAGTTCTGAACTTTCCGCCGACTTTTAAAGGTCTTCGGAGTGAGCGTGTTTTGGGTTTATCGACGAATAGTATACCATCCTCGCATTGCGCACCGACTTGCTTTTTCATAGCTGCAGGTTTCATGTCAGGATCAAGACCTTCTGCGGCGACCCCGCCCAAATGCAATCGTTGTGGTGCATAATCTTCTGAGCGGTTCCATAGAAGCGGATTGTTACACAGAAGGGGGCGGCCTTCTACGGACACATAATCTTTCCCGTCATGAACCAAGAGGCGCGAGATAAACCGTTTTGCTATAACATCATCTCCAGGCATGAAGGCACCGAACGCATTTATACAATTGATATCATCCGCTGTTTCGCAAGGTGATAAGCCTTTTAAGGTCGTTTCAAAAAGATCTAGCGGAAGCGGGTAATCAATCACATAAGCGGCGGCTAGGCGTTTTTTCAAGTCACCTTTAAAAAAGTCTGCTAAAAGGCGCTGCACATGGCTTGCGCCTTGATTATGACCGACCAAAACAATTGGGCGCTCAGGAGGTGAGCTTTTTAGGAAAACTTCAAAGGCTCGCTTTACATCCTGATAGGCAAAATCCTGTGCTTTACGTGCATCTTCTCGGGCTGTCATGAAGCTATAGAGTGATGCTTGACGGTAATAAGGGGCAAAGAGACGTCCTGCGCTTCCATAGGGGGCGACATAATTAGGGCGCACAATGCGTTGTAATTTACTTTTTCGTTTTAAATCATCTGAGCGCAATACCCAATGCTTGCCGCCGCGATATACACTAGGAACTACGACAAACACATCTCCTGCGGATGGATGTTTATACGGGTCTTGGGTCAAATCAGGTTGGGCGAGCCAAGCCTCAGCTTTGCTGTAGTCAGGTGCTAGAGGTTTGCTGTAAGTTTGAAAGGGTTGCCGGGGATCTTGTATCGTTTGAAATATATCATCGCGGTAAAGGTAGATAACCGTGAGCGCCGTAAAGAAAACGATTAACCCCGAAAAGAGAAAAGGCTTCTCAATCTTTATTTTGCGCTTTTTGGTCATATCTTCGCCACTAATTATATCATATAGCTAAGGATATTCGTGCGTTTCGTATAGGGTGGAAAGCCGCCCATGACATGTTTTTAATGGATTAGCCCATGACCGATGAAGAGTTTGAAACCGCTAAGCGAGAGAACACATCTCGCTTTAAGTTGGTGCGTTGGATCAGAAACCGTTTTTTTACAGGCGTAATTATTGCTCTGCCTGTGATTGCAACTGTGATGGGTGTTTCGTGGATTGTGCAGAAAATTGATAATAATGTTTTGAAACTCCTACCGGGCGTGATCAACCCTAAGACTTATCTTGGTTTTGATATTCCAGGTTTAGGACTTATAATTTCAATTGTGCTTCTCTTTTTATTAGGAGTCATTGCCTCCAACTTTATTGGCAACTCAGTTATTAAAGCAGGTGAGAGGCTTTTGGCCCGCGTGCCTGTGGTGGCGCCAGTCTATAATGCGCTTAAACAAATTGTGACGACTGTGGCGCAGCAGAAAGACCGTGCATTTCGCGATGTCTGCTTGCTCGAATATCCCCGCAAAGGCTTATATGCTGTTGGTTTCGTTACAGCGGATTTGTCAGGTGCGCCTGCTGAAAAGCTACCTCATGGTTATGTCTGTGTTTTCGTCCCAACAACACCCAATCCCACTTCAGGTTTCTTACTTTTTGTAAAAGAGACTGATATTCAAATTCTGGATATGACACCAGAAGAGGGCGCCAAGATGATTATTTCAGGCGGTATGGTGTCTTCAAACGAGGATATTTATGCGGATGACCCTGAAATGCAGAAACTTTTAGAAAAACAAGGCAAGCTTAAGATTACCCCGCCTTCATAAGAGCAATTCCAAAGTCTTGCTCAAACAAATAGAGTAGGTTCCTAGCCGCTTCTCCGCGCGGCGAGGTGAGGCTTGGGTCTGTTTGTGCTAGAAGCCTAGCATCTTGTACGGCAGTTTCTAAGAGCGATTTGTGCCTGTCTAAATCTGCGAGTTTGTAATTGGGTAGTCCGCTTTGCCGCGCTCCTAATAAGTCGCCAGAGCCTCGAAGTTCCCAATCTTTCTCAGCAATCAGGAAGCCATCTTCACTTTGCCGCATAATTTCAAGGCGGGCCTTTCCATTGACCGAAAGCGGACCCTTATACATCAAAAGGCATGTTGATTGCTTATCGCCGCGAC
>JAHDDT010000142.1 GCA_020629195.1 Hellea sp. | reverse complement strand
AAGATAATGTCACCGACATCGATGTCATTTTTGAAAATATCAAATTTGCTCATCCAGAAATTTTTGGGCAGTATCATAATCTGTTGATCATTAAAGCTTGTCATAGCCTTACTGGAAAACCAGTTCTGATATCTCAGCTGAAACTGTTCGCTGCCATCTCGCAGCAGCCGAAAACTGCCGCGACTGTCGATAGACTCCAGTAGGATTGGCACTAAAGCGCTTCCACCTGTAACGTTGTTCCTTTGACAGAGACAACGCGAAGCTCGGTTCCTGCAGCGGGATTTCCCTCTGCAATACTCGCCCGCCACTGCGTATCACCCACTTGCACACGGCCCATGCCTGTCTCGAAATCAGCAACCGCTTTTACGCGCATCCCCATCATAGAACGGGCACGATCGTTAAGGTCTGACGGCTCTCCGCCTTTCATCTTTGGGCGAACATATTTATGCCCTGCAACGAGAAGAATAGCAGAAAGTATGAAGAATAGTAGGAATTGCATCTCCCACCCGAGCGGCAAAATAAAGACAATAACGCCCACTATGAGCGCCGCTACGGCAGGCCAGAGAATATAAGTTGTCCCCGTGATGACTTCGAGGACGAGCAAGAGCACACCCAAGATGAGCCACTTGGTTCCCGTCATAGACTCCAGCATTTGAACAAGAAGGTTTGCATCATTATTCATAGAGCTCTCCTATTTTCTTGCGTTCTTCTTCGCGCCTGCATCAAGCAATCCACTAATGCCGCCAACCGTTGCCGCGAGGCCAGATAGCTCCGCTGGGACAATAACCGTCTTTTGGTTAGGAGACTTTGCAAGTTCACCAAAGGCTTTCACATAGTCCTGCGCAATAAAGTAGTTCACAGCGTTCACATCACCTTTAGCAATTGCCGCAGAGACCATCGCAGTTGCGCGGGCTTCAGCTTCGGCTTCACGCTCGCGGCCCTCGGCATCTAGAAAGGCTGCATCCTTGCGGCCCTCAGCTTCGCGAATTGCGGCTTCTTTTTCACCTTCGGCTTTCAAAATTTGTGACTGCTTATGACCTTCGGCCATTAAGATGTCAGCCCGCTTTTCACGTTCAGCTTTCATCTGTTTATTCATGGCTTGGGTAATGTCAGCTGGCGGCGAGAGATCTTTAATCTCGATCCGTGTGACCTTAGTTCCCCATGGGTCTGTCGCTTGGTCAATAACAGCCAAGAGACGCGCGTTGATTTCATCACGCTTAGAAAGCGTTTCGTCCAAATCCATAGAACCGACAACTGTACGCACATTCGTCAAGCAAAGGTTCTTAATCGCATTATCAAGATTATTGACCTCATAGGCGGCCATGCGCGCGTCAACGACTTGGATAAAGACAACGGCATCAGCCGTAACCATGGCGTTATCTTTGGTAATCACATCTTGCGATGGGATATCAATGACCCGCTCGCGCATGTTCATTTTATAACCGACTTTTTCAAAGAACGGGATGATAAATGAGAGGCCGGGTTTGAGCGTTTTTGTGTAACGTCCAAATTGTTCGACTGTATATTCCATACCCTGCGGAACGGCCTTGACCGCGTTCAAAATGACGACGATCGCCAAGACAACCAATATAATTGGTAAGTAATTTCCTATTTCCATTTTATATCCCCTTTTCTGGTCTGGAATTTATATATGCATTTTCTGTTCGCTAGAGAGTCTCCAGAACATAATCGGCGCTTGAGACCTTAAACTCACCGCCCTGTTCAACGAAGACATTTTCAACGGTGCCATCGTTTACAATCATGGCGTAACGCTGAGAGCGCGATCCCATGCCAAAGCCCGAGCCGTCAAGTTCAAGACCGATCGCTTTGGCAAAATCGCCATTGCCGTCTGCAAGCATAACCATCTCATCTGTCACGCCTTGGTCTTTACCCCACGCCCCCATAACGAAGACATCATTCACAGAGGTGCAGGCAATCGTATCTACGCCTTTAGCTTTGAAAGCGTCTGCTTGTTCTTTAAAGCCTGGCAAATGTTTTGCTGAACAGGTCGGTGTAAAAGCCCCTGGTACGGCAAAAAGAGCGACGCGCTTACCGCTAAACAAACTGTCGGTATCAATGGGTTCAGGACCATCGGCACCCATTGTCATAAAGGTAGCGGCTGGGACTTTATCCCCTTTTTGAATAGACATATTCTCTCCTAATATATTTTATTTTCATCCAACATATGGGGTTAGTGTTACATTTTTGCAAGATTAGGTGGAACGAATTTGGTATGATAGGGTTAAAACCTGATGATTGATTCAAACGCTATGAAACTGACAAACCGCCTCCTTATTGCGACACCGCAAATGGGTGATCCGCGATTTAAAGACTCAGTCATATATATTTGCAGCCACGATAGCAGCGGCGCCATGGGCCTTGTGATTAATAAGCAAATGGTAAAATCTGGCATGGCATTTCAACTTTCCGATATGCTGTCCAATATTGGCATTGAGGGCGATGTCCGAGTGGCGGATACACCCGTCCTCGAAGGCGGCCCCGTTGATATTGACCGCGGCTTTGTCTTGCATAGTGCGGATTATTTTAAGACCGAAACTAGTCTGAAGCTCACAAACACGCTTAACCTGACCTCTACGAAAGATGTGCTAGAAGCCCTTGTGAAGGATAATGCTCCAGCGAAAGCCATGTTGGCCGTCGGATATTCAGGCTGGGGCGCAGGACAAATAGAGCGCGAATTACAAGATAATGCTTGGATCGTTGCTGATGCAGATGAAGGCATTATTTTTGATACGGATTTAAACGGCAAATGGGTAAAGGCCCTTGCTAGTCTCGGTATAAAACCCGAAATGTTATCTCGCACAGGTGGCTC
>JAHDDT010000141.1:1466-2895 GCA_020629195.1 Hellea sp. | reverse complement strand
ACGGCAAGGTTTAAAATACCGCCTGCATCCCGCATTTCGCCTTCATGCATGACGGGCACTTTATCTACGCCGGCACTCCCAAAACCTTCGCTAATATCAGCACCCGCACAGAAGGCCCGCCCTGCCCCAGTGATAACAATCACACGCACGGACGGGTCGGCATCCGCTGCTTGAATAGCCTCTAACATCGCGTCATGTAGCGCCATATTATAAGAGTTCATCGCCTCAGGACGATTGAGAGTCAGGAGCTGAACGGAAGGGGTTTGCTCATCGCGGGTCTTCAAAACTAGGGACATATACGGGCCTTTCAATTTTAGGAAAGCTTAGGCAGAGAAAGCGTAAGGAGCAAGAGCTCACGACTTTGGGACTGGTCTTTATCCTATATCCGATTTACGTCACGCAAATGACCACCACCTCGCCCCTGAGAGTATTTGCCTTGACCAGCTTGGCCATGATGGCCTTTGCCGCCAACTCTATCTTGGCGCGTTTGGCTTTGGCAGATGGCGAGATTGGGCCTTGGAGTTTCACCGCCATTCGGTTTATCTCCGGCGCGATATGTTTGGCACTGATAATCGGGCCTAGAAAGACGCTGCGGCAGGGCAGTTGGCGGGCGGCCTTTGCGCTCCTGCTCTATGGCATCTTCTTTTCCTATGCCTATATTTTACTCGCGGCGGGCACTGGCGCGCTTATCCTCTTTGCCGCCGTGCAAATCACAATGATAGGCGGCGGATTAATTGCTGGAGAACGCTTAAAGGCTTTGCAATGGGTCGGGCTCGTGCTGGCGATGATAGGCCTCGTCTATCTCATGCTCCCCAAAATCGCGCCGCCCTCCCCAATTGGGGCCGCCATGATGAGCGCGGCCGGAGTGGGCTGGGGACTTTATTCTTTATTGGGACGCGGCAAAGGGGATCCAACGGCACTTACCGCAGGAAACTTCTTAAGAGCCGCTATCATTTGCGCCGCGCTCACCGTGCCTATTTTATATCTCGCGCCTGAAACAACACTCGCCTCCAAAGGCATTTTCTTGGCTTTAACTTCAGGCATTCTCACCTCAGGCCTCGGTTACGTCATTTGGTATATGGCCCTGAAACACCTCACTGCCATAGGTGCAGGCATTGCCCAATTAACCGTCCCCATCATCGCTGCCATCGGGGGAATACTCTTTATAGCAGAGCCTTTTACGGGAAGGTTTTTCATGGCCATGTGCGCAACGTTGGGGGGTGTGGGATTAGCGACTTTACAGCCCTCACTCAAAAGCAGAGGCCAATAAGGATAATCTGTTTTCAGCCGCGGATTTAATGCACTTATGAATGTTCATAGGGAAACCCTTCGAAACTCAATTAAGATATTTTCAAAAGCCGCTTCAAAATCATCCTGAATATCCGTTATTGCAGCTTGTGCAAAAGCTTTGGAAAGACCAGCCTCAATA
>JAHDDT010000141.1:0-1366 GCA_020629195.1 Hellea sp. | reverse complement strand
GCATAAATTGTAATTATGCGCCTAATGCATAATCATTTTGCTTCGTAAACACTCATCTTATGCTCTTTGCCGTATTTAACATTAAAGTTCACAGTTGAAATTTTACAACATATATCGTCATCAGCTCTAACACCGACATAGACATAATCTCGGCCAATCTCTGTCGGTACATGATACATTGTGACGAAATCTCTCAGAGCTTTATCTTTGCGGTACTCTGAGCCAACCGTCACAGCTAGGTCGGGCCTGGCTGTTGGCTGCTGCATTTGAAACAGAAATGCGAATAGCTCAGGCGTGAAATCGTCAACGACTTCTGGGTCAGCATGTTTAATCAGAAAATCTTTATCTTTGTTGTAAAGAGCTCGCATAACGTCTTCGGAAAATGCCGCGACATCTTCAGGCGTTTCTTTTTCAAAACCCGCAACATTTAATTCTACGCCATCGCTCGTGGAGACCGAAAAATTACAGGCTGCAAGAAAGGTAGCGCTAAGGATTGCGGCAGATCGCAAAAATGAGCGCATCAAAACCATTTTCTAATAAACGCGCTTCTTTGGCTTAATATACTCAATGCCATCCGTCATGGTGAAGTCATGGACGGGACGGTAGTCGATTTTGACTTTGTTTTTATCGCCATCATACCAGGCCAGCGTATGTTTCATCCATTTCTTATCATCACGTTCCGTATAGTCTTCGTGAGAATGTGCGCCGCGCGATTCTTTGCGGTTATCAGCCGAGGCCATTGTGACCATGGCTTGGCCGACAAGGTTATCAAGCTCTAATGCTTCCATCAGATCCGTATTCCAGACCATTGTTTTATCAAAGACAGCGACATCTTTAATCTGCTCAGCAATAGCTGTGACCTTCGCCATACCCTCAGCCATGCTCTCTTCAGTCCGGAACACCGCACAATGTTCCTGCATGGCTTTTTGCAAGCTAAGGCGTACTTCAGCAACTTTCTTAGTACCATTTGCCGCTTTGAATTTTTCAAGACGCGCAATCGACGCTTCACCTGCATTTGCGGCTAACGGCTTTTGATCAAGATTTGGCGTCATTGTCTCGCCGCAGCGCAGACCAGCAGCGCGGCCAAAGACGACTAAGTCAATCAAGCTGTTAGAGCCAAGACGGTTCGCGCCGTGGACTGACACGCAAGCCGCTTCGCCCACAGCCATAAGGCCGGGCACAACCGCGTCTGGGTCTTTGCCTTTTTTCGTCAGCACTTCGCCGTGATAATTGGTCTGAATACCACCCATATTATAATGGCAGGTCGGCAGAACGGGAATCGGCTCTTTGGTAACATCCACGCCTGAGAAAATCTTCGCGGTTTCTGAAATACCAGGCAGACGCGCGGCCAGCACTTTCGGATCCA
>JAHDDT010000046.1:15847-18283 GCA_020629195.1 Hellea sp. | reverse complement strand
TGCTTATCAAAAGGCGAGGTCGCATCCATAAGGAGGACAACGACTTGCGCAAACTTAATGGCGCGGAGTGTGTCTTGCGCTGAGAGGACTTCGAGCGTTTCTTGCACCTTGGCTTTCTTGCGCAGACCTGCCGTATCATGGAACTGTACGCGGCGGCCCTGCCACATAAAATCAATGGTGATGCTATCGCGCGTCACGCCCGCTTCAGGACCGACAAGTAATCTGTCTTCACCAATCAGCGTATTAATCAGCGTCGATTTCCCCGCATTAGGACGACCCACAATCGCAATCCGCA
Organism: Hellea sp.; assembly: GCA_020629195.1. Taxonomy (GTDB): domain Bacteria; phylum Pseudomonadota; class Alphaproteobacteria; order Caulobacterales; family Maricaulaceae; genus Hellea. The sequence continues at coordinate 17,988 of JAHDDT010000046.1, read as the reverse complement.
CAGGCGCTTCTTCGAAATCAATATTGTCCGTGCGAACGCCTAGATCGACATCGCGTAGCGCGAGTTCAACCGCATCGTCCAAATCGACAAAGCCGATATTATGCTCAGCGGCGACTTCGACGGGATCGCCCATGCCGAGGGAATAGCCTTCGGTGACGCCTGTATCGGCCGCGCTACTCTCGCATTTATTGGCCACCAAAATCATGGGCTTACCTGTGCGGCGAACAAATTGCGCGAAAGTACGGTCAAGCGTGGTGACGCCTTCCCGCGCATCATAAACAAAGAGGCAGATATCAGCATCTAAAACGGCGGCCTCCGTTTGGGCGCGCATACGGGCTTCGAGCTTTTCGCCTTTGGCATTTTCAAAACCGGCTGTATCCATCAACACCATATCATGGCCGCGTAATTTGGAACGCGTCTCGCGAACATCACGCGTGACGCCAGGTGTGTCATTCACGATGGCAAGTTTCTTACCCGCGAGGCGGTTAAAGATAGTAGACTTGCCGACATTAGGACGGCCCACAATCGCGATTTTTGCCGGCCGCATTTCGGGCGCGGCCTCAAGTTCTTCGGGAGCCTCCTCCTCGAAATCTTCAAACTCATTTGTCATGTCAGTCGCCCTTACGAAGCGGGTCTAGCGGAATGCAATTAACTTAGCGGAGTCCGTCATAACATAAACCGTTTCATTGGCGATGATAGGCGAGACAAAGACGTCTTCGCCCACTTTAAATTCACTAATGACGGTTCCGTCATAGGGGCTCAGTGTGACAGCCTTGCCTTGTGACGACATCACCATCAGGCGCTCACCGACCAAGATTGGGCCAGACCACGCAATGCGTTTCTTTTTCTTCTTCAAATTCTTATGCGATTGAAGCTGCTGTATCCAAACAACAGACCCATCAAGCTTTGACATACACACCACTTGGCCATCCGTAGTCGCGGAATATACGAAATCACCCGCAACTAAAGGGAAACCCAATGTCCCGGAGGGCTGTGTCCAGATACGCTGACCCGTGCGCAAATCAAATGCGCTCGTGACGCCTGATTGCGCGGAGGCGATAACATAGCCATCCGCAATGACGGGCCCAGAAGCGATATCATTGAGCGTTGCAAGAGGCGTTAACTGACCTGAGGATGACAAAGCATCTTGCCATAACACACCGCCATTTTGAACGCGGAACGCAATCAACTCGCCCGACGCAAAACCAGAAATAACTGTATCGCCAACAACAGCAGGGCTCGGCGCGGTCAGCATACGCGCACTTTCAACAATGCCTTGATAAGTCCAAATCACCTCGCCCGTATTGGCGTTAAAGGCATAAAGTTCATTGTCATCGGACACGGCGAAGACGCGGCCACCCGAGGCTGTCGGCGCAGAATGCATGGGCACGCGCGTTACGCGGGTCCAAATTTCTTCGCCGCTTTGCGCATCATAAGCTGAAACAACGCCGAGGCCGGAAGTCACATAAAGTTTTCCATCCGCCACAGCGACGCCGCCGCCGACAGATTCTTTATCCGTGCCGCTACCATCAAAAAATGTCAGAGGATCACGAACACGTTCAATAATCCCTGTGCGGCCCACACGCGTTTTCTCGCGCTCTTCAAGCTCAATCTTTACGTCCCAAATTTTGTCGCCCGTATTGGCATCCATAGCTGTGACGCGGTTAGAACCATCCATTGTGTAGATACGGCCTCCAGCGACAACGGGCGGGGCGACAACGCGGCCTTTACGAGCCGAGCCCTTACCTGTGTCTTTAGACCATAGCTTATCAAAATTTCCTGTTGCACCTGTATGCTGCACGACATGTGACGGATTTCCGCCGACTTGCGGCCAATCCGTATTGGCATAGACAGGCGGCAACACGACTTGATCTGGCGTAATTGTGCCTGATACCGTCAAGGTTTCGTTGAGCTCTAGAATAGAAATACGGTCTGTATCACCGGCCACATCACCTTGTGCTTCTTTGGCCTTTTCTTCTGAGCGATCAAAGGGATTTAAATCCCCAATCGCGCCCAAAGTCGAACAAGCGCTAAGCATAAGCGCTGCCGCCGCTGAGATCGTGAGTTTTGTAAAATCAATTTTCATTAGATATCTCTGTCTCAGTTTCAGAAGGAGCAGGTTCAGAAGGTGTTGTTTCAGA
>JAHDDT010000046.1:13488-15747 GCA_020629195.1 Hellea sp. | reverse complement strand
TTCAGAAGGTGTTGTTTCAGATGCTGTGGGTTCAGGCGCAGCAGGTTCAGGCGCTTGGATAATAGCCGAGGCTGCAGCCGTGCGCATCAAACTTAGGTTTTGTTTGGCGCGTTCTTTTATCGTGGCTGGAACGCCTGGAATAGATTCAAGATAACCAAATTGCTCGCGCGCTAATGTTTCATCACCCGATTTCAGTGCTGCAAACCCCATAAGCTCTCGCGCTAAAAATTCATAGGGCGCGTCTTTTTCAATTAATGGGCCCGTACGATTAATAACATCGGAATAGGCTCCGTCATTGGCCAGAATATAAGCCGCTTTAATTTGGGCAAGCTGTGCGTGACGCGGAGCCTCAAAAGTAGAAGCCGCTTGGTCCAAGAGACGTATGGCTTCACCGCTATTTCCCGCTTCCAGCTTAAGCGACGCAGCTCTCACAAGTGACAGCCCTGCATAGCCCGCTGGGGCCTCCTCCGCAATCGCCAGAAAGTCCGCGATAGAATCGTCAACATTTCCTTCTGCCGCTTTATTCGCCGCCGCGACATAGCTAGCAGAGGTCGCGCGCGCCGATTTATCTTTAGTGTATTTTTGATACTCCAAAAAACCTGCCGTCGCGACAATCGCAACAATCACAGCTACAATAAAAGGCCCATAACGCCTTAGCAGACGGTTATATTCGTCCTTACGAAGTTCTTCTTCAACTTCATTGATAAAATCGACCACGGGGCCACCCTTTTTAGACTCAAGACGCATGGCGCCAAATTTGCGCGAACCTATCGCTCAACAAGGCCTTTCGCAACCGTTAAGGTCATTATGAAGACACTGTAATTTTATGAGTAAATTGAGTAATAGGAGCTATTTCAATGACATCGTCATTCCGTCTCTGTGCGAAGCGCTGGCGGAACCCATGCCTTGATATAACAACTATCGACAAATCGCATCTAGGCGAAACAGTAAGGCATGGGTCCCGGACGAACTTCGTTCGCGTCGGGATGACAACCTTTTGAGGCTACGCTATTTCTTCGTAAATTTATAAGTGTTCGCCTCGCTGGGGAAGCTGCGGTCCTTGACTTGCTCCGCATACTCTTTTGCTGCCCCTTCTATGAGGCCTTTCATATCCGCAAATTTTTTGACGAACTTCGGCACCCGGTCAAATTGACCAAGCATATCTGGCGTGACCAATATCTGCCCATCACACCCTGCCGACGCGCCGATCCCTATGGTCGGAATATCAACGGCCTTGGTGACTTTTTCCGCGATTTCAACAGAGGTGCCTTCGACAACGACCGCGAAAGACCCTGCTTCAGCGGCGGCTATGGCATTTTCAACAATCTCATCGGCGACTTCTTGCTTGCGGCCTCTGGCGCGGAAACCGCCGAGGACATTCATACTTTGCGGACGTAGGCCAACATGGCTCATGACGGGGATGCCGCGTTCGACGAGATAGCTAATCGTCTCGGCAGCATAAGAGCCGCTCTCAATTTTCACCGCCTGACATCCCGTTTCCATCATGACGCGAGAGGCGCTTTTAAAGGCTGTTTCAACGCTGTCCTCATAAGACCCGAACGGAAGATCCACGACGACGAGCGCTTTATTGGATCCGCGCATCACGGCTTGGCCATGCATTATCATCATATCCAGCGTTACGCCGACTGTCGTCGTCAGGCCGTGCACCACCATGCCCACGCTATCGCCAACGAGGATAAGGTCGCAATGCTCATCCAGAATAGCCGCCGTGGGCGCGTCATACGCCGTCAGGCAAACAATAGGCTCCCCGCCCTTTCGCGCCGTAATCTTAGGCGCGGTCATGCGCGGGATATGAGTTTGTGCAGACATGGTTAGCTCTCAATGTGTTGGAGCTTGAATATAGGGACTATATGAACCGAAGACGAGTATTAATATCTAGTTTGTATTAACTACCCAACAGCGTGGAAAACTTCGATATCTGGCGCGCCTGCGAGGCACGCGCCTAGCGTGGGCTGAGCTGCGAGAAAATAATCTGTTTTCCCATGCGCGTCCAAAGCAGCTTGGTCCGTATATTTTTCGAGGAAGATATAAACGGAGCCCTCTTTCGGGGACTTGTAAAGTTCATACATCAAACATCCCGGCTCATTTGCGTTGACCTGAGAGACGAGCGCTTTCGCGGCCTCTTCAAATGCGGCTTCTTTGCCCGCCGCTATTGTTAGTTTTGCTGTGACACCAATCATCAGGGTCTCCTTATAAATCTGCGAGTTGCTCCACTGGGAAGTCAAACACCGCTTTTTG
>JAHDDT010000046.1:0-13388 GCA_020629195.1 Hellea sp. | reverse complement strand
CGTCACCTTCATCGGCGTTTAGCATGATGTCCGTCGCGGTCTTGACCGTTTCAATCCCGTTTTTCAGCGCATGAGAGCAGACGGATAAATCAAGTTTTGAGTCTTTTGCTAATCCCTCAATGCTTTCCAAATCAGCGATAAGGGCGCGCATCCCCTCCCCGCCATCGCGGCGGAGTTTACGGCCGACAAGATCCATGGCTTGGATGCCATTTGTGCCTTCATAAATCGGGGCGATACGGCTATCGCGATAATGTTGCGCCGCGCCTGTTTCCTCGACAAAGCCCATGCCGCCGTGAATTTGAACGCCAACTGAACTGACTTCAACGCCAATATCCGAGCCATAAGACTTAGCGAGCGGCGTAAGGAGCGCTTCGCGAATATGGGCGGCTTTGCGAGTATCTTCATCTTCGGCATGCATAGCCAAATCCCCCGCTGCTGCAGTTGCCATACAAATTGCGCGCGCGCCGAGAAGCTTGGTTTTCATATCAATCAAATTACGGCGCACATCAGGGTGACCGATAATGGCTTCTTGTCCGGTAATGGTGCGGCCCTGCACACGCTCGTTCGCGTAATCCAGCGCTGCTTGATAGGCCCGTTCTCCAATGGCGACGCCTTGCACACCAACAAAGAGCCGCGCTTCGTTCATCATGGTGAACATACAAGCCAGGCCACGATTTTCTTCGCCCACGAGCCAGCCTGTCGCTCCGTTAAATTCCATCACGCAGGTCGGGGAGCCGTGAATGCCTAATTTATGCTCAAGTCCAATCGGTTTGAACGCGTTGCGCTCGCCTAAATTACCGTCATCATGGACAAACATCTTTGGACAGAGGAAAAGCGAAATCCCTTTGGAGCCCTCAGGCGCATCTGGCAGACGCGCTAGCACAAGGTGGATAATGTTATCGGCGCAGTCATGATCGCCCCACGTAATATAAATTTTCTGTCCTGAAATCGCGTAGGTACCGTCGCCATTATCTTTCGCCTTCGTGCGGACGGGGCCCAGGTCAGATCCTGCTTGCGGCTCGGTCAGGCACATCGCACCTGTCCATTCACCCGTCACCATTTTCGGGAGGTATTTCGCTTGAAGCGCATCACTGGCATGTGCGTGTATGGCTTTGGCCGCGCTTGAGGTCAGCATCGGACAAAGCCCCAGCGCCATATTGGCCGCATAGAACATCTCATCCGCGCCCGCTTTGACGAGTTGCGGCAGGCCCATGCCACCAATTTCTGCAGGGCTGGCAATAGAGAGCCAAGCGGCTTCGACGAAGTCTTGGTAAGCCTCTTTAAATCCAGGCGAGGAATAGACATTATCATCTTTGAGCGTTGCTGGATTTTGGTCGCCATTCCAATTGGTTGGCGCCCATTTATTTTCGGCAAAGTCCGCAGCCCCTTGAAGGATATCCCCGATAAGTTCGCGGTTCACATCCTCAAAGGCCGGAGCCGACAGAATAGCGTCCAGATCTACACTGTGATTGAGTAAAAATTGAATGGATTTAGCAGGGGCAGTAAATGACATAATATCCTCGGTCTTTATATGCACCTAATTGCATATCGATAGCCCAAAGATAAAGGCACAATTTGACGCGTCACTATTTTCTATCACATGCTAACGCCCATAAAAAAACCCGCATAAATGCGGGTCTTCAAAATCTATATTTTGGTTGGGTTTAGGCTTTGCCGCCCATAACTTTACCCAAGATAAATGTCAGGATTGATCCGCCAACGCCACCAGAGACAACGCCGCCAAGAAGTGACCCTACATTAAGGCCAGCGCCATCAGCAGGAGAGGCAAATACACCTTCCAGACCCGGAATCATTGGCGCAAGCGCCGCAAGACCCGTACCACCGACGATGCCCGTAATAACACGGCCCATCGTGCCCATGTTTGAATTCATGACTTTGCCGGCCAAAAGACCACCTCCGCCACCGCTTAAAAGACCAAGGCCTAAACTTACAATATCCATAATTTCCCCATTTCCGGCTTTTGCCGATTTGAAATATGTGAAATCCACCTCCCGCGGATTTCTTAAATACATTTTGCCGCTATCCAATACCTTAATCAAGTGTTAAATTGCAGTTTAAGAGGAAAAGGATTCCCTAAGATGAATGCTAAATATCTGATATTACCTGCTATTTTATTGGCCGCATGTGGGGGTGAAAGCGAATCTACATCCACATCATCATCAGCTTCTACCCCGCAATCCGCTCCAATTGTGCAAACAGCCAGCACTCTATCGCCTATGGAGCGCGGGGCGAAACTCTATAAACGCTGCAAGGCCTGCCACACGCTAGAAGAAGGCGGCAAGCATAAGGTGGGGCCTAATCTTTGGAATATCTACGGCGCCAAAGCAGGCTCAAAAGAGGGCTTTAACTACTCCAAAGTGATGGCCGCTTCAGAAATTATCTGGGATGATACAACACTAGATGCCTATATCCAAAAACCCTCGACCTTCATGAAGGGTAACCGAATGAGCTTTGTTGGTATTAAAAAGCAAGAGGATCGCGACGCTGTTTTGCTTTATATGAAGTCAAAAACGACGCCTTAATAACGCCGCCATGTGCCTATACTGATCGCTTGCTCTTTGACGATGTTACGTCCCGCTAGCGTGTGCAAATATCCGATCTGAACTAAGCGGTTTTTCTTATACTCATAGACAATAGAGGCTTGGAGTTTGGTGCGTTTTTGTATGGGCACAGTAAATAGATCGCGGCTAAAACTATTTCGCTGCGTATGATAGCCCTGCAAGAGAACCATTAGTTTTTTCTTATCTTTCCAGCCTAAAGTTAAATCCGTGCGCCAATCCTCTATGCGGTTGGCATTACGCGTCCTGAAAGCGGCTTGAGCATCAAAGAAAATGACATCATTTTTAAATTCTTTGCTCTGTCCCCAAAGCCCTCGGAGTTCAAAGCTGTCATTACGGCCGCCTATGTCCAATATAGATTCAGGTGGACCGCCGCCCAGAATGTAGCTCCCTTGCACGGAGACTGCTAAACCTTCACGCCGCTTAATTTCATATCTCAGGCCAATTTCTGTTTTATCAAAGTCACTAAAATTTATCGCGCTACTCAAACCTTCGAAGCTAATCGTTTGATGCGCCGCATTGACAACTGCCGTTACATGTTTTGTGAGGCCATGTTCATAAAACACCCGCAGCTCTGACTTTGTAAATTCGACATTTGTGTCAAAATCATCTCTGTCAGTAAAAGCCTCACTCGCGCGACTGTAATTATAGGTCGTAATAATTTGCCCGTCGCCAGGCGGTAAGTTCCAAGCTCCTGCATAAGCCAATTGCGGTAAAAATAGCGATAAAATCATCACTGCGAAGGTGCATACATCAAACCTCAAGCTTAATCCCCACAATTTTCTCTTCTTACTTTTAAGCTTTGCACCTGCCTAAGGTCAAATGCTATAGCGGCTCTAACTTATCGGAGATGCTGTGAACGCTACGCCTAAATCATATGAAAAATTGGCTATTGTGAGTAGTGAACGCGCGGAAGCCAAAGAGGCTCGCAATGCCCTTATCGCGAAATACGGCAATTATGATGCCGCCGAAGCGGACGCCATAATTGCTTTGGGCGGCGACGGATTTATGCTGCGTACCCTACGTGTAAATATGCCGCTCATTCGCCGCGGCCTGCCCGTTTATGGTATGAATAAGGGCACTATTGGCTTCTTAATGAATGAGTATAGCGAAGAAAACCTGCCTGCACGCCTTGCTGCAGCGGAAGTCGCCACCGTTAAACCGCTGAAGATGGTCGCAAAGGGCGCGGGCGGCACTTATAACGAGCTCGCCTTTAACGAAGTTTCGCTTTACAGGCAGACCCAACAAGCCGCTCATGTTAAAATCATTGTAGATGGGAAAACACGTCTCGAACGCCTTATCGCAGATGGCGTTTTGCTTGCGACCCCTGCGGGGTCAACCGCCTATAACCTCTCAGCTCATGGCCCCGTTATACCTTTGGGATCACATATCCTTGCCCTTACCCCGATTAGTGCGTTTCGCCCTAGGCGCTGGCGCGGGGCTTTGCTGAATGCTGACGCTACGGTTGAGTTTGAAATTTCAGACCCTGATAAACGCCCCGTTGCAGCTTCTGCCGATAATATGGAAATTCGCAATATCACCCACGTCAAAATCTCTCAGGACCACGACACATCACTGACGCTTTTATTTGATAAAGAACATGGTCTCGGCGAAAAAATCCTGAGGGAGCAATTCGCGCCTTAATTATGTTTTATATCTGAAAAACCGTCTAGTTTTTCCAAAAACCAAAGCTGGTCAGCCTCAGGCAGATCAAAAGGAAGAGTTAGAACTCTTTCAATCATAAGCTCTTGAAAATTAGCACGATCATATTCAAGACCCGACACTTCCAAATCACGATAGATAACTGTCGCGGCGTGAATGACTCTGGATATGTTTTCGCTCAGACCTGCACGGGCGCAAAGCGCTTTGAGACCAAAAGGACCGCCATCGTGAATCATCAGAACCGCTTTTTGAACGCCAACCCCTGACATAATCGCGAGGGCTTGTTCAGCAAAACGCATCTGGCCAGAACATATTGCGCGAATTAGCAGTGATGGCGTTAAGCGTCCTTCCGCATAAATCCGCCGCACCAAGCTTTTTAAATCTTTCGTCACCCAAGATTGATCTATTAAATCTACGACAGCGCGTTCTCGGCTGCGCTCGGCCAAATCCATCGCGACATCTGCTGATACGGAGTGACGTTGTGTAAGTCTGATGACCATTTCGTCGCTAACCAAAGTAATCATCTTCTCGACAATCCTTGGCGGAAGGTCTCTGCGCGAAATCATGCTCTGTGCGATAAGGTCATCATTTCTATATAAATCCAGCATTTGAGAGGCTGTCTCTTCGGAAATCAGAGCGCCATCATTGGCGGCGACTTCTGCTACGGCGTGACTATCTCCGAACCTTATGATTGCGCGGGCGACGTGATCGCTAACAGATATACGTTTCGCCACAGCTAAGGCTTTCGCTGCGGCTTTGGATTTCAAGATTTCAACAAGGTCGTCATCTGTAAAGACGGGAGAATGGGTCAAGACAGGTACGGCAATACTTTCAATGTCTTTGGACAGTTTAACAGCGATATCTCGAGGTAACTTAGGGGAGTTCTTAAGCGTTACCGCCAAAGCACGACGAACCATATCTGCACTGTCATGCGCAATATAGTTTAAAATTTTATGGGCGAAATCCCTTTCTGGCTCGCTTAAGTCTTTGCTGCGAATATCACGGCATACGCGCTGCGCGGCCAATGAGCGTGTAGTCGCATCAGGGTGGCGCACAGCATTTTGAACATCCGCTGTTTTTAAAGATTTGAGGACAAGCTTTTCCATCACTGCGTTTCTAAGCGTTTATGGTAAACAGTGTGTTATTAAAGCTAAGCGGCGTTTTAATTTATGCACATACAATAGCGGCACTTAAAACTAAACCATACTCGAAAATAACATTCAGCGTTCGTTCACATCCTACATGCTTTTCGCCTGAAAAAGTAAACACAAAGGCTAACATGAGCGAATATAAAGATATGTTCAAACGCTATGAAGACGTGTTGAAAACAGTGGTTGATACAAATAGCCACCTGACTGAAAGCTCCTTAGTCATAAATGAATCACGCCGTCTTATAAAAAAGGTCAACCAAGCCATTCAGACGTCTAACTTCGCTAAGCCGTAAACCTCAAAAGGCGCACCTCTCATAGAAGGCCTGGCAGCTTTGCGCTTTACTGAGCATATTCTCTCATAAGTAAGGAAATGGTACCGCTTCTTGGTCTCGAACCAAGGACCTCTGGTTCCACAAACCAGCGCTCTAACCAACTGAGCTAAAGCGGCCCATAAATGTGCGTTTGCACATGTAACAATGCGCGGAAGCTCTATACGAAGCGCCGCGCATCATCAAGCCAAATATCGCACTAAATAGGTTTAGGTTTTAAATGTGCTAATATTTTTAAAGCCCTGAGACCCCATTTTTTCCTGAGCTTTAATATAGTCATGGATAGTTCTGGCTCGATTAGCCGGTGCAGGATGGGTCGAGAGGAATTCAGGCTGGCTACGTTTACTATTCGCCGCCATTTTTTCCCATAATTTTGCCGCTTGATAAGGATCATAACCTGCACGGTGCATATAATTGACACCTAACAAATCTGATTCTGTTTCGTGGCGACGGGAATATGGCAGCACAAGGCCAATTTGCGCGCCAAGTCCAAGAGCTTGCACTAAATACTGCGTTTTTTGATTGGCACTCCGCATACATTGTTGGCGCTGAGCCCCCTGATATTTATTACAGCCGCGGCTCATGGTTGACCCGCCAAGCACAGCGCCGCCAACAACAGCAGCTTGAGAGGCCATTTGCATGGAATAACGTTCGCGCGCATGCCGTCCAGACACATGGCCCACTTCGTGTCCCATAATGCCCGCGATTTGGTCATCATTATCTGTAAAATCCATCATACCCTTATAAAAGCCAACGCGATTACCCGGGAGAACAAAGGCATTCTTTGTTTCACTGTCAAAGACAGCATAATCCCAGCTCTGGTCTGCGCGATTAGCTCCGCGTGCAATCCGTCCGCCTATATTACGAAGGCGGCCTGTGTAACGGGGATCCGTCGAGGTTGGGGTCTTCTTTTTCATTTCTGCCCAAGAGGCAGCTGCCATTTGGTTAAGCTGTCCAGCACCTGGTGCAAGCCCGATAAGCTGCTTACGACCCGTCTCAGGGTTAGTGGCACAGCTTGTTAGCCCTGGAGCCGCAGTAATAATCGCGCCTGCGCCCAGCGCTTGGACAAGATTACGCCGCGCAAGCATATCCTTATCTTCATGAGTTTCGTTAGTTCCGCAGTGATTCATGCACATAATGGGTCTCCAATTTTGGGTCGTCCTCATGACCCTTAGATTAACTATAATCATATTTTTAGGGGAAATACAGAGGCAGACTGTAATTTTACTTATCAAAGCACCGAAATACGTAGTGTGGAATAGCTTGTAAAAATATTATGCTCAGGTTCATATCGCGCCTATTAATGCGACGCAGTTGGAACAAAGTCGTCAAGAAGACGTTGCGCCCACAGGAGATTATTATGAAAAAACTGCTCATTGGGACAGGTATTTTAGGTGTTTTGTTAGTTGGCGGACTTATCGCATTGCCGTCCCTCATTCCCTCATCAGTTTACAAAGAAAAAATAGAAACGCAGCTAAGCCGTGAGCTCGCGCGAGATGTGCGCGTACAGGGTGATGTGAAGCTAAGTGTTTTCCCGCTCATCAAAGCCAATACAGGCCGCGTTGAAATTTCTAATCCTGATGGATTTAAAGCAAACAACTTCGCAGAAATGGACGCAATGAGCGCCCGAATCAAACTCTTCCCGCTCTTCTCCAAGCGCGTGGAAATCGCCTCATTTAATCTTAAAAACCCGGCCATTAATCTTGAAAAGCTTGCTAGCGGCGATACCAATTGGACCTTTGGAACGCCTGAGGAAGCCGCAGCTCAGTCTGCCGATCAAGGCCCCTTCAAGCGGGATGGCCGCTATAGCGAGATTGATCCAAATATTGGCGCTTTCAGCCTTGAAAACGGTACTGTGACTTATATCGATGCGGTCTCTGGCACGGATCTTAACATTGGGGATGTTAATGTAGACTTTTCTTTGCCAAGCCTGTCACAAACCCTCGAAATTGACGGTTCACTGACATATGATGGCACACCCACCAATGTTCAACTCTCTCTAGACTCCATCCGCGCCTTTTTGGACGGAAAAGAAGCGCCCATCAGCTTAGACCTAAAAACAGAATTCGCAGATATTTCTACGAAGGGCCGTTTCTTGGCTGGACAAGATATTGTCTTTAATGTGGATGTGGATGGCGACGTCTCTGACATGGGCAAACTTATCGCTCTTTCACCCAAAGAGGTGCCTTATGCAGATATCGTCAGCCGTGCGAAAATTTCAGGTAATTACGGTTACAATGGCACGATATTGACAGCTAAAGACGCAGATATTTCAGCCGAAGGCGAGAGTTTCAACGCCGCCTTTAAAGGTGACGCGACATTAGCAGAAACACCCGTCTTTGATGGCCGCATAGACTTAGACGCTGATAATGTAGCGGCTCTGGCTGAAAAATTGGGGCAAGATATCAAAGGCCTCTCTCTTTTAAAAACTGTCAAGATGAGCGCCGACTTAGCAGGGCAAGAGACTGGCTTCACGGCTAATAACATTGACGCTGATATTTCAGGTGATGGCCTTAATGGAACATTCAAAGGCAGCGGTAGCTATGGCGACACGCTCTCCGCTCAAGGTAACTTTACGGCTGATCTCGCCTCTATTCCCCAAATCATCGCAGCACTTGACATGGACTTACCTCAAGCCAAAGCCGTGCAAAGCTTAAACGCTTCGGGCAGCGTGGACATGCAGGGCGAAACTATTCGACTCTCTGGTGTCAGCGCTAAGACGGATGGCGGTATCGTTAGCGGTCAATATAATGGCGGCGCAACGCTAGGAGACATTCCTGCCTATGACGGTGAATTTGATGTCACCATAGCCTCCCTATCAGAATTCGCATCTGTCACCGCCACAGACGTTCCTTATGCGGAGGCCATCGGCAAAATCACGGTTGAGGGTCAAGTCTCAGGCCAAGGCGAAGCCATTACACTGCCCCGTCTCAGCGCAGCTTTGTCGGACGGACAAATCAATGGCCGCTATGACGGAACAGCCACATGGAACAGCGGCGCCTCTTTGGACGGCACGCTTAACATAGATATCCCGTCTTTGCGCCAAGTGGCCAAAACAGCTGGAACAGAGCTTCCGCCTAACACCAAATCTGGCGACATCTTTGGCGGTTTCTCCGTGGACGGCACTGTGAAAGGCACGCCAGATAACATCCAATTTACAAACGCCAATATAGTTCTCGACGATATTAAAGGCGAAGGCACATTTGCGGTAAACATGAAACCCGCAACGCCTTTCGTCACGGGAGACATGAATTTAGACGGACTTGATCTCTCGCCCTATATGGCGGCTTATTCTGCGCAGAATCCGACAGGTGAAATTCAGCCTTGGAGCACGGCGCCTATCAATACCGCGCCTTTGCGCGCCGTGGAGGGCGACTTTAACTTCAGCACACCCAATATTAAAACCGACCGTATCGCAATGGGGCAGTCTGATATTTCCGCCAAATTGCGCGGCGGCGTGATGACGGCTAATATGCCCAATATTGCGCTTTACGGCGGTCTGGGGCGGATGATTGCCACGCTTGACGGTTCAGGTTCCGAAGCCAAAGTCTCTCTAGATATTGGGCTTGATGACGTTAATTCGAACAGCTTTCTGGCCTCTGTTGCGGGCTTTACGCAGGCCGAAGGTGAACTCGGCAGTAGCTTCAAAATTAGTGGACGCGGATCGAGCCAAGCGGACATTATGAAGTCGCTTAATGGTGCAGGTGATTTTAAACTCCTCAACGGCGTCATTAAAGGCGTGGATTTGCCCGCGCTGTTGACGGGACTCGACCAAGCTCTCACAAGCCGCAGTCTTCCCTCTGGCATAGGGCCTAGTCAAATAACTAAATTCCAAGACCTTGCAGGTCTGGTTAAAATTGAAAATGGCGTCGCCTCAATCAATAGCTTTACACTTCAAGGTCTCGGCGTTTTAGCAGATGGTAGCGGTAAAATTGACCTCGGCAACCAGACCATAGATTTTGGCTTACGCCCGCGCCTGACTGGGGAAAGCGCCAGTAATCTGGGAGCCTTAGGTATTCCGATCGAAATTAAGGGCGGATTTGGTAGCGCCAAGGTTGGCCTTGATACAGATATGCTGGGCCGCATAGCAGCAGAGCGCGCCCGCGCTAAGGCAGGAAGTCTTATCCAAGAGCAAGTCGGCGGCACAGCAGGCCAAGTCCTAGGCGGGCTCATCAATGGCAGTTCGCAAACGACAGGCGAAACGACGGAGCCTCAGAAAACTGAAGACGTTGTCGGCGGTCTTATAGGCGGATTTCTGGGCGGATCTGACGCTCAGACGGATCCGGACGGAACACAGAAAGACTCTGAAACGGAGGTATCCCAAGATAAAGAGCCTTCTGTTGAAGACGCCTTAATTGGACTTTTTGGGAAGAAAAAAAAGAAAGAGCCCGCTGAGTAATACGCGGCTATATAATTTGTAAATGAGAGAAATCTTCTATTATTAGCAACTTCCAAGGCTCTCAGGGGCTGAGATTTTTTAACTTTCTTCATATTCGTTAGAGTTTTTCCACCTCTTCGTCTCCATATAGAGGTTATGCCACTTAACGACCCTGTCATTGCTGAACAAACTCCCGCTGCCGATTTTACAATTGCGCAAAAATGGGACCGTTACACAGATGATGAGCATGACATTTGGAACAGCTTATATGCGCAGCAAATTGACGTTCTTAAGGGTCGCGCAGTCCCCGAATTTTACCAAGGCCTAGACGCGCTTGATCTCAATATGGGCGGCATTCCCGACCTATCCATCTTAAACCCTAAGCTCAAAGCCCTCACAGGGTGGGAAGTTGTTATGGTTCCGCACCTTGTGCCCGATGATGTTTTCTTTACACATCTAGCCAATAAACGCTTCCCTGCAGGACGCTTTATTCGCGGACGGGATCAAATGGATTACCTCGAAGAACCCGATGTGTTTCATGATATTTTCGGACATGTCCCGCTCCTCGCACAGCCCGTCTTTGCCGACTATATGCAAGCTTACGGCCAAGGCGGTTTACGCGCCCTAAAGCATGATTGCCTGAAGAATCTTGCACGGCTTTATTGGTACACCGTGGAGTTTGGCCTGATGAAAACAAATGACGGCATGCGAATTTACGGCGCGGGCATTGTCAGTTCTCGAACAGAGTCTGTTTTCTCCGTTGATGACCCCTCTCCCAACCGTCTCCATTTTGACTTGGAACGGGTTATGCATACAGATTATCGTATTGACGATTTCCAGCAGGTCTATTTCGCGATTGAGAGTTTCGAAGAGTTATTCGAAGCCACACAACAAGATTTTGGCCCACTCTATGAGAAAATGAGCCGTGATAAACACATTCATCCCATCACTAATATTCTTGAAACGGATAAGGTTTATACCAAGGGTACTCAAGGTTACGCCAATAGCGGCGGACGCCTCCTCTAATGTAATTTGTTTTTTAGCTCGCCTTGGTTATAAATGGGACATGAGATCACGGCGCATATTTATATTAGGACTTGGCCTTAGCGCCATAACGGCAACATCTCATGCGCAAATGAACGTAGATGCCGCGCAGTTTCTAAGCCCCGAATATATGCAAAGCGAACACCACCGCGTGATGCCGCAAGCGAGCTCTGACGGTGTCATGCTGACCTATCACATCGAAACACCTTATGAGACTTTCAGCATAGTCGGTACCGAACAAACCAAGACTCGCATCCGCGAAATTCATGCCACAGAAATTCTGCGTCAGCGCTCAACGGGCGGCGCAATTTTAGGCTCTGCCAAAGATCGTACAACCAATTTGGTTGAAACCCCCTACCGGCTCGGAAAAGGCCTCGTGAACCGCGCTGGAGATATCAGTAATGTCGAAGACGCTGTGTTGTTTATCCCTGAACAAGTCGGCGAAGTTGCCGGCAATTTATTAAGCGGCGTGGGCGAACTTGGCGTGACAGCTCTTCGGATAACCAAAGGCGCGGCTGGCACGAAATGCTCTGGATTTGGCTGCGCCAAAAAAGCAGGAAGCGATATTTGGTCTGGCGTGAATTCCTTGGCTGGAAAACACAATGCCTCTCGCCGCCTTCACGCAGAGTTTGGAACTGACCCTCAAACAGATAACAAAGCTTATCGCAAACAGATTGACCGCCTCGCCTATGCCAATGCCTATACAGGCACGACGGTCAAGCTTGGCATGGGACAGGCCGGTATCGATTATATCAGTCCAGCCTTTACGGGTGTTGGCTATATCAATAATGGTGAATTTGTAGGGGGATATGAAGATGCCCACCGCCGCAAAAATTTCGAAAAAGAAGCCTTAAAACATTGGGGCGCCAATCCGCAAGCCATCGAAAATTTCTACAGTAATACCGCTTATACCAAAGCTCTTCGCCGCAGAATGTTTACGGCCTTAGACGCTCTGCCCGACAAAGCCTTTGCCGTAAGATTATTTCACGATTCAGCTGACTTACCGCAGCGCTATGACGCTGAAAGCCATATAACAATATATGAATATATATCTGAATTAGCCGCGAGCGGTGAGGCCGTAAGCTTTGTCAGCCAAACAGCCAATCCCTTTATTATATCACGTGACGGCACAGCAATCTGGCCCGTCTATGCTGATTATCTTACGTATTCGCCGCAACTCATGACAGGACTCGAAGCGCTATCACGCAGCCATCCTAAAAGTGCTTTACATGTGCTAGGGCGCACGTCTCCTGATGTGAAACAAAAGGCAAGGCGCATGGGTGTTCTGATTGTAGAATGGCCAGGGCGCGGTAGAACGCTCTAAGGCGACTCTATTTAGATCAACCCCAAAGCAATGGCGCGAAGTCCGGCTTTTATCCTGTCATAGACACCGAGCTTTTTAAAGATAGAGCTCATATGGCGCTCAAGAGATTGCGGTGTTAAGCTTAGGATATCTGCAATTTTTTTATCGCTTTTTCCTAAAGCCGCCCATCTTATAATCTCTAATTCCAAGGGGGACAGCAATTCCGTTTCCTGATGCAACTTGTCTGTCAATTTTTCATATGTGCTATGGATCGCCTGAGACAGCTTTATCAAATTCATCTTTTTTTGTGATGACATGAGCGCGAACTGGTCATCAAATTGCAAAGCCATATAGCCGCGTAACGCCTCGGTTTCGTTTAGAGGTAAAATTAAAATCGTCTTCCGATGGCGCGGCAGATGACCGCCCAACATGGAGGCGAGAGAGACCTCTTCCAATGTCATAAGGAATGGTGCGGCCCCAGCATTATAATCAATCTTATATTGGCTTTCGATATAGCGTCGGGACTGTGATGATAGACCAAAATGAATTTTTATATGGCTTTGCACGCTATTATCATTTTTGCTTTCAGGCCAAACCGCATAGGCTAGAGCCTCAATCTCGCCGCAACGCAGATGCGTTTCTATACACGCGCTTAGCTCCTCAATAGAACTCGCCGCTGCAATCCAATCACAGAAATACTGTAATGAGGCTTTATCTTTTAATATATCCACATGTCGCTCCACGCATAAAACATGCGGTAATGGGAGGGGCAGACAAAGTGTTTCACAGTGATATGGGCTTAAGCTGAACGATCTATCCTTGGGTAAATCCTCAATAAACGGCGTTATATCTAAGATCTAAAAAACTTAATTCTCGGCTATCCAAGACTGTGTTATAGTCAGCTGTTCCCGCTTTTGGGCAGACAATCGCGTAGGTTTGTTG
>JAHDDT010000045.1 GCA_020629195.1 Hellea sp. | reverse complement strand
TTTGGACCCCATCATCAAGCCCGTATTGGCCGCAATACGTTTTCCGACGCTATGCTTGGAGTCAACGATCAGGTTCGGGGTCATGCGCCCCGCCCTGTCAATATCTGTTCGACCAGCTCTTTATCTGATGGCTTGTCCACATCAATCGCGGCTTCTGCAATGGGAATAAGAACAGGCGTGGCCGTGATGTTCAACCGCTTAGACACATAGTTAAAAGCCTCAGCTAAGGTCAAGCGTCCCGTCAAATATTTTGCCACAAGCCCCCACGCAATCATACGCGCAAGCTTAAGGGGCTGCTTACGTAGATGTTGCGCCTCTTTCCAAAACTCTATGACCGCCAAACCTTTCTCATTGGCAATATAAAATAGATTACAGCCTGAAACAGGTGTGTCTGAAAATTTCCAATAAGTGCGTTTCGTTTCTGGATAGGCGGGTTGAATGACGCTTTTGGGCGCCAGTCCAACGCAAAAATCAGCGCCGCTTTCTTGAGCTTTGGAAACAAATATCTCAACCATCTCAGCCGTCAAAAGCGGGTGATCACATGTTGTGACAAGGCACGGAAATGAAATTCCGTCTGTCAAAGCCGCATAAGCACTTCCGGCGGGACCTGGCGCAGACGGTGATTGCGTCAGCCGCGCATCATAATCGGCCTCCAGACCGCTGACATGAAAGGGCGCCGCCAATTTCGCCGCTGTTAAAGCGTCCAAAACATAATTCAGCATCGGTTTTCCGAGGATCGGAATTAACGCTTTGCGCTCAACATCCGCTGCAGCGCAGAGCGGGTCAATAACGCCTTCGCGCTGCCCCGCTAAAATCAGCACCGAAACAGATGTTAAGCTGTTTGGCATCAGAGATTTTTCTCATACATGCGATACGTTTTATAGGCCTTAGCGCTGGCTTGTTCGCAAATAGAAATCATGCCGGGATTGTCTTCTAGTATCCAAGACAACTCACAATGGGTAAAGCCCTTTTGACGGGCCGCCTCAAAGACCGTCTCGCAAAGAGACGCTACAATAGACAGCCCTGTTCGCGTGTTATGATAGTCTTTCTTAAGGCCCATAAGCGGAATGCGCGCTTGCTTCACGCCGCTGACTTTAAGCCGCCATAACAATTTCGCCCAGCCAAATGGCAAAATAGAGCCGCCCAGATCGCGGATGGCCTCGTTCAGATCGGGTATCATCCAGATATAAGCAATGGGTTCACCCTTATATTCGCCGACCCACATGCCTTCTTTGAACATGATAGGCTTAATTTCCTTGGCCATATGCGTGATTTGTTTGTCGGAAAACGGCACAAAACCCCAATTTTCAGACCAAGCATCATTAAAAATCTTCATGACGATATTGACGTCATCCATAAATTTAGACGGACGCATAGGACGTATGACGACATCTTTATTCCGCTGCGCCGAACGTACCATAGCTTGCGTCATCTTCGGACGAGGATAACCTGCATTTAGATCAGCTTGGAACGCAAACATATCTATGGCTTTGCTCAAGCCTTGGCCTTCAATCATAGACTGATAAGCGGGGTGGCCGTGAGGCATCATCACCACGGGCGGCGTGTCAAATCCGTCAACCAAAAGCCCGCATTCTTCATTCACGCTCCACTGCGCAGGGCCAATCATTTTATCCACGCCGCGCTCCCGCAGCCAATTTTCAGCTGCGCTTAACAAAGCCTGTCCAATATCAGCTTGATCCTGACAATCGAAAAAGCCAAAAAAACCGTCATTCGCATTTGAATGCACATTATGAGCGGGATTGATAAAAGCGGCGATGCGGCCAATATCTTGACCGTCCCGAACGGCCAAAAAAAGCTGTCTGTTATCAAGCGTAGCCGCGCCTGGATTTTTGTGAGGGTTGAGATGCGCCGCCCGTTCAAAACTCAGTTGAGGCCGCCAATTTTTATCATGCGCATAGATTTTATCCGGCACCGCGAGAAAACGCCGCGTCATCGCCTTGCCCAGAACAGGCATAATATTCACAGATGATGCTGGCACAAAGCCTCCACGCAAATTTGCGCCGTTTGTGCTAATCTTTCTGCTTTAGGTCAACCTTTTAGGCTTAAAAGCTATGCCGTTCTACGGATCCATCAACTCCATAGTGATATCGACCCCATTCATAGGCACTTGGAAGCCAGCCTCCGACCATTTTGGCAAGCGTAAGCTCTCAATTTTAGGGTTGTTAGACACACCATAAGGCTCTTTGGGTTTAAAGTTCCACGCCTTTTTCAGCTTACGGTCACCATTTTTATCATGATATCCGACAAGCGCATATTCGCCGGGCGCTGGAAGATTAATGCAGACTTTTACAGATCCATTTTCAGCCGGAACGCGGATACGGCGTAGCTTACCTGATTTTTTCATAAAGTCTTTTTCGCCAAAGAGTTCGACCTTGACCATGCCTTTTTTCGTTACATTTGTCACCGTGGCGCGAATTTGCAAAGCGCCAGCTACACATGTGTCAGCCGCGTCGCGGTCATAAAGCTCAAGACCAGTCTCTAAACCAATTTGAGATATTGTGCCGTGTTCGCCTTCAAGGTCTCCGGGCTTATAGCCGTCCTTGGCATATGTAGGCGCGGACATAAGCGCCAAACATGACAAAGTCGTCAGAGATGCAAAAAATCTGCCTGCGTGATTTGCTTTCACCGATAAGCCTCTATATTGCGGCCTTAATGTTTTGGCCATTCTTGGCTACCATATGGGTATATGGCCCTGTTAAGTAAAGGCGATTTCACAGCAATTTAACATATGGACCGACTCAACCGATATCTTATGAAGAAAGCCGCCGTTACAATTGGCGGGCTTATTATCTTTGCATGCTGCGTTCTTTTAATGGAGCGTATCTTGCGGATTTTCCAAGTTGTCGCGACCTCAACAAACCCTGCTAGCGACACCTCACAAATGATTGTCAACCTTTTGCCTTATTATCTGGGCATAGCGGTTCCGATGGCCCTGCTCCTTGGCGTTATCATTACAACAGACCGTTTTAGCCGCTCTAGCGAACTCACGGCGGCTTTTGGATCGGGCATTTCTCTCTTCCATATGACCAAGCCATTTTTGCTGCTTGGCGCCTTTTTGGCAGTTATTACACTCTTTATTGAGGGCTACATGCAGCCTGTAGGCCGCTATAATTATCGTCAAGTTGAACATTCTGTGAAGCAGCAATCCTTCACAGCCGCCCTGCGCGAGGGCACGTTCACAAGTGTCGGGAACCGCACGTTCTTCGCGGGAACCGACCTGCCGGGCGCTGCGATTGGACCGATCTTCATTTATGAAAAACAGATGAGCGGGTTTCAGCAAACAGGCATTCGCTTGACCACAGCCAGTCAGGGCGAGATCATCATCCGAGAAAAAACAATGGACCCTGTCTTGCAGCTTTCCAAAGGTCAGATTCACCGCGTCATCGAAGATAAAAAACTGGATGGCGACTTACAATTTGAGAGTAGCTCCATCGCAGGGGCCGCTAACCCTATTATATTCCGTCCGCGCGGGGATGATGAGCGTGAAATGACATCTCTTGAACTTCTTGAAAACCGTAAAGGTGATGTGGCACGCTTTAACATTAATTCTGACGTGAATAACGCAACGCTGCATCTACGCCTCGCTAAATCAGCTCTGCTTCTTATCCTTCCCTTTATCGCTGTACCCTTTGGCCTTAACTATGGCCGCAACCCGTCCTCTGCGGGTATCGCCATAGGCGTAGTCTTTCTTATCTCTTTGCAAAAGGCCTTGGAATTTGGGCAAAGCCTTGGCGCGGCGGGCAAGATACCGCCATGGGCGGGCATCTGGCCGGTTATTATCGCCGTGGCGCTTTTCGCGTTCTGGATATTCCGTAAGAGCGCTTATAAAATGGGGCAACCGCCTTTGACATCCGTGTCGCATTATATGAGTCACATACAAGGCGAGATTGGCAATAAGCTAAAAGCCATTCGCCGCTTTGGAGCGGAAGCTGGGTAATGCTTAAGTTTCTCTCCTATCTGTCCAAAATGTTTATCAGCACTTGGCTGACAACCGTCTTTGGCTTTCTGGTTCTGATCGGGCTTCTCGACAGCCTTGCCAATGGCAGTGATATCCTCGCAGGAGGCGGCGGGTTTTCGGATACCTTTAAGTATATGGCCCTTCGTGCGCCCGTTATTTTTGACCGCATTTTTGTCTTCACCATTGTCGTGGCGATATTACTGACATTTGTAAAACTTATAAGGCAACATGAGCTTGTCGCTCTGCTCGGTTTTGGCATCTCTGTGCCCAAACAATTAATGTTGATGACGCCTGTTGTTCTGGCGGCGGCTTTCTCGTCCATCACAATTATTGATTACAGCATCGCTCCAGCTGTACGCACCCTACAAGCTTGGGGCATTGGCGAGTATAAAGTCAAAAATATCACAGCGGATAACCCGCTTTGGCTCGAAGATAATGGACGTATTATTAAGGCGTCTAAGCGTATCGATTACAATACACTTGGTGACCTTGAACTTTATGCCCGCTCAGAGACTGGCGCGATTGAGGACATTGTCTGGGCTGAACGCGCCACTTATGAGGATGGCAATTGGACTTTGGAAGGCATTGAATTTCTTCAGGTCAAAGGCTTAGATGGTGAATCTCGCTCAGCCACGAAAGAGCTAAATCCCCGCTTGTGGGAAACTCGGCAAGACCCTAAATCCATTGCGCGCCTTGCCGCCGAACCGCGCGATCTGTCGATGTCGGAAATGCGTAATTTTTCAAAGCGCGGCAACTCAGGATCCAAGCCTCGCTTTGCTTATACTTTCTGGCATGCCCACCGTATCACCCGCCCTCTGGCAGCATTTGTTTTGCTCTTAGTTGCGGTCCCGCTCATGCAGCGTACAGCGCGGCAAGATACAGGCGATAAAGCCCTTATCATCGGCCTCGCGGGTGGTTTTCTATTCCTCATCATCGACGGGGCTATGGCCACCTTTGCAGCGTCAGGCGGCATGTCGGTTCCCTTCGCTATCGCCACTCCGATTGTGTTTTTTGGCATTCTTGGCACGTGGCTCTGCCTTAAGGCCGAAAGCCTCTAAGCCATGCAGCCCGAGACTTCCGCGCCATGGTTTGTTATGAATACGGCCAGTGCAAAGGTCGCTAAAAAAGGCGCCCTTCTCCCGACATTAGCCGAAACATATAAGGCCATTTTGCGGGATGTCGGTGACTTTTCTGATGTAGACAAGCTCGTAAAAGACGCCCTAGCCGCAAAGGCTGAGCATATCGTGATTGAAGGCGGGGACGGTACAGTTCAGGGGATATTGACCGAATTTTTACGGCAAGAGAAAGCCCGCAACCTCCCTCTCTTCACCCTCGTGCCCGGCGGCAATACAAATCAAGTCGCCCGTAATATCGGCCTGAGCACGGCAACCCCCCAAGCCCTCGCCAAAGCCCTAAGCTCTCGGCGCGAGATTAAAAGTGCGCCGCTATTGCGCATCAAAGATAAAGCGCAGCGTAAATATTACGGCTTTCTCTTTTCCTCTGGCGCTCTCCCGCAGGTGACCGATTACACCAAGGACAAACTTCACGACCGCGGCATTGGCGGGTCATTGGCGGTCATTGGCGGTATCTTGAAAGGCGCTACAGGGACGAGCAGCATAACTAACCCGACCAAAGTAAAACTGAATATTGACGCGGACGGCCTTCAGAAACTGCGCGGCCCACATCTGGGCACGATTGTCACGACTCTGCCCGGTCTGATGTTGGGTCTTGATCCTTTTTGGGGCGAAGGGGAGAGGCCATTACGCGTGACTTATGTGGCAGGTGAATATCAGAAACTCGTGCGCCATGTGGCGAGTCTTTGGCTTGGTAATAAATCCAAAGATCGTAGCCAAGATGGTATGTATAGCTGGACAGCGGATAGGCTTTCCTATCGTTATAAAGGCCCTTGTGTTTTAGACGGTGAGGTTCTTGACCTCACTAAGGGCTTTAAAATCCGCCCTACACAACCTATTCGGTTTGCAAGATGAGCCAAAAGCATAGCGACATAGAAACGATCACTGATATTCTTGCAGAAGAAAACGTAACGCCAAATGCGCGAGTAAGCTCTGTCTGTAAAGACATAGCCGCACGTCATTCTGGCCGCGTACAAGCCTTTATGTATTACGGCTCCTCTTTGCGCGATCTGGATGACGCCGAGAAAATGCTCGATTTTTATGTCGTGGTCGACAGCTATCGCAAGACGCATAAAAATCCCATTCGCGCAATGCTCAACCGCCTCATTCCCCCTGCTGTTTATTATTATGAGCAGACAGATGAAAACGGCATTTTGAGCACCTGCAAATACTCCATCATTTCGCTGGCCGAGTTTCAGAAGCGCTGCGGCGCGCACGCCCTCCTCTCTATGGTTTGGGGCCGTTTTTGCCAGCCCAGCGTTATGCTTTTTCCCAAAGATAATGTCGTCGCCCAGCGCCTCATGGCGTCGCGCGAGACTGCGGTTCGGCATATGGCCGCACAAATCGCGCCGCTAATTGAGCGGCCCGTTACCTCCACACAATTTTGGGCTAAAGGTTTTTATGAGAGCTACCGCACGGAACTCCGCCCTGAGAGCAATGAAGGCCGCGCAGCAGAAATTGTAGACCGCTATAGCGAGCGCTATGCACGGCTCATGACGGCGCTTTATGGCAAGCCGGATAAAAATGGATTATATATTCTTCCTGACCTCCCATCCGGGCCTACCAAGACAAAATGGTTTTTACGCCGCTTGATTGGCAAACCCATGACAGCCATCCGCGTCATCAACAGCGCCGCAACCTTTGAAGGCGGCCTTGATTATGTCTTGCGTAAACTCAAAAACCATTCAGGCGTCACAATTGAGCCGAGCGCCTTTCAGCGTAAGCACCCCGTCATATGTTCACCTGTTCTGGGATGGAAGCTTTGGCGCAAAGGCGCGTTTAATTGATTATGCTAAGTCTTAAAATCACACGAGACGCAATTCTTTGGGATCATGCCTATGGATTGACGATTTTCGTTGATGGAAAGAAAATTGGAAAAATATGCGGGAATGAAACGCGTAGATTTACTATCCCCAAGGATAGTAAAGTCATTTATGGAAAAATGTATTGGGGCGCGAAAACGCGCTCTTATGAATTAAATGAAACTATCAATAATTCTCATTTACTTTTCAGAAAATACGCGACCTCGAATCCACTCGTGATTTTTGGTATAATAGGGTATCCGTTGGAAATCGTTGAAAAGAGCCATAGCTAGCTTTTAATAAGCTTCGGCTTTGGCCGCAGGAATATTCTCTGCACCACAAGCATTAATCCGCTTATTGAAAAGAGCAGCGCCAAAAAGGCGGCAAGTCTGAGCCACCAGCTATTGAAATTATCGCGGGTATCGTAATCCATAATGTGGAGCATCCACATAAAATCATAAACGCGCCACAGCCTTGTACGCACCGCGCGAAGCTCCGCTGTTTCTGCATCTAAATAAAGCCGTGTCCTTGAGCTATCATCATATTCTAGCTGCCAGACAGGCGGCGGACGGCGATATTCTTTTGGCGTTTCAGTAAGCCGCCTCAGCGCAACAATTTTGCCCTCACCCTTGTAATATTTACCAGCGGCCAGACGGATAGCATTCTCGCCGATAGGTTCCCATGCTTTGCCCGTTCGCGCATTGATAAGCTGCGTACCCTTATCGCCAATTAACGCATAGGCGGGCTCCCCTGCGATAGAGGTCAGTGACGCTCCCGTTAGCTCTCCCTCATAAGCCGTCATCGCAATTTCAATCGGAATGACTGTTACGTCAGAGAGCGTCCATGTCGCTTTTTCCGCCAAATGCGAGCCGCGGACTTCGTCAATCGGAAAGAGCGCCATAAATAAGCCAGAGGCGAACCAGAGCAGCACCTGAACACCCAAAACTAATCCCGCCCATTTGTGCGCGCGTGCCAAATATTTCCAAAAATCACGTTTTGTCATGGCCGCGGAGTTACGCCTGTTAGATTGGGAATTCAAAGGTTAGATAGTCGCATGAAACTCGCATTGCTGATTCTCATCTCTGCTGCCCTCACCGCTTGTATTTCAGGCATTTTTGGCATGGCGGGCGGGATGATATTTATGGGAATAATCGCCTCCGTCATGGGCGTGGCGGAAGCTATGGTTGTCCACGGCGCCGTGCAGAGCGTAAGTAATTCCTCACGCGCTTGGATGCTACGGCCCGATATAAGGTGGGATATATTGGGCTTCACATTGCTGGGCGCATTGCCCGCGATAGCCCTATTGGCGATGATAGCTTACGTGCCCAACAAAGCAGCGCTCTTTATTGGGCTTGGTCTCCTACCTTTTATATTATGGCTCCCTAAGGGTATCTTTCAAGGCGACGCCGCTAAGCCTTTACATGCGGTGCTTTGCGGGGCGCTTGTGATGGGGCTAAACCTCTCAGCAGGAGTCGCAGGACCAGCCCTTGATTTTTTCTATGTGAAAACAGCCCTCACTCGCAAAGAAATCGTTGCGACAAAAGCCATCACGATGTTCGCCTCCCATATAGTCAAGATTGTCTATTTTGGCATTCCGCTTATCGCGGCATCTGGCCTATCGACATTACCGCCCCTTTGGGTATTTGCCGCCGCTATCCCTTGTATTATTTTGGGCACTTATATCGGCACGCAAATTTTGCACCGCCTCTCTGATATTCACTTTAAGAGCTACACGAAATATCTCGTAACGGCGATTGGCATTATTTATCTGTGGCGGGGACTGACACTCGCGGGGGTAATATAATTTACCGCTCTAAATAGATATAGAGCCCGACGAGTTTTAGAATTTGCTAACAGTTGCGCATATATGAGGGACAGGCCTTTCGATTTTAGGCAAAATAAAGCGACTTCGAAGTCCCAGAACGGGGGCATTCGCCAGGGTAAATAGATGAAAAATAGAGCTAATAATGACGTGGTGACCAATATAAAATTTGGCGATAAACAGCTTACATTAACGGCCCCCACGGCAAGCGGGAA
This sequence comes from Hellea sp., assembly GCA_020629195.1. Lineage (GTDB taxonomy): Bacteria > Pseudomonadota > Alphaproteobacteria > Caulobacterales > Maricaulaceae > Hellea. The sequence goes on along the minus strand of JAHDDT010000045.1, from coordinate 9,477 downwards.
CGTATTAACCCAGCTCAAAAAAGGTCGTTTCTATGAAGAAATACTCCTCAGCTATATAAATCGTTTGGAACTAGACGGTGTGTATATAGATGTCGGCGCCAATATCGGTAACCATACGCTATTCTTTGACCTCTGCACCAAAGCAAAGAAAGTATATGCTTTCGAAGCTCATCCCGAAATCTATAAATATTTAGCCAAAAATCTTGAGGCGAACACATCCGGCGCAATAGCTTATCACCAAGCCGTTGGCGAAATAAAAGGTAAGTGCCATATCGTTGAAGTCGCGTCAGATATCATAGGGGGTGCCAGTACAAGGCAGGGCGGAGATATTGATATGGTACCTCTCGATTCAGTCATTAATGAGCCCGTATCTCTCGTTAAGATCGATGTAGAGGGCGGAGAGATCGGCGTCATAAATGGCATGAAAAGGATATTAAGCGAGGATGCCCCGGAGCTGATTATCGAGGCTGCAGATAAACCTTTCTTGAAAGACATTTCTAAGGCTCTAGAGCCTTATCAATACTACCCCATTGAAGTCTTTAACAATACGGCGACCTATCACTTCACGACTAAAATGAAGAAAAATAATCTAAGATATGCGATTTATAATCACTACATACCCAGACGAATTATGCGCCATTCTTAGGACCTGTGGTCAATAAAGCGCGGTTACGCAGATCGTCTATCAAAGTAAGTATAAAGCCCTATACCCGCCACAGTAATGAGCGTGCCAATACCGTCAATAAATGCAAAAGGCTCACCCAGAATATATATGGCGAGCAAGATTGTCGAAATCGGGGCAATCATTCCCACCGCAGAGGTTGCTTGTGGCCCCACACGGGATATGGCCAGATTGACCATAAAGGACGGGAGCAGCGTAGAGAAAAAAGCTAGCGCAACACCCAAAATCCATATACGCGGCGGAAGATTTAAAACTTCAGATACATCACCTAACACGACATTTTCGAGCGTAAAATGCAGCGCAATCATCACGCCTGCGCCGAGCATTGCACAGCATGTAAAGACTGGGCTTGTCAAACGCCCGATCATGGGTTTTGCAAAAAGCTGAAAGAATGCAAAGCAAGCGGCGCAGAGCAAAATCATGGCAGAACCCAAAGGCACATTCATCCCCACGGCAATATCCCCGCCCGCAAATATTAACCCTATACCCGCATAGGCAATGAATACTGCCAGCACTGTACCTTTGGTCAGCGGTTTTCCAAAGAACATCGCGCCGAAAATGAAAACGAATATCGGATAGGTAAAGAGCAAGAGCCGCTCTAGCTGTGCTGTAATATATTTGATGCCTTCAATATCGAGCCATGCGCAAATGTAATAGCCGAGCAATCCCAGTAGCGCTGCCAAAGCCATATCACGCTTCAGTAAAGGCGAAAGACCTTGCTGCTTTCGCCGCCGCAAAGCGAACCAAAAAATTAACACATATATGGGGGATGAAAAGCCAAGCCGCATTGCCATAATCGTAATGGCTTCAACACCGTTAAGCTCCATCCCGTTCACGGGTTGATAAATCAATTTTACAAAAATGGATTTCATCGAAAAGAAAACTGTGCCGATTAAGGCCAAAAGATAGCCTAAATTGCGCCCTCCAAACCCCGCATTTTGCGATTCACCCATTAAGGGTGCTGTTGTCACTTCGCGTAAATTTGTTTTCATTTTCTACGCGCTTTGAAAAAGGCTTTGAGTAGTGCGGCAGACTCTGTGGCTAAGATGCCTCCCGTTACTTTGGGCCTGTGATGACATGTCGGTTGATCAAAGAATTTTACGCCGTTCTCGACGGCTCCGCCTTTGAGATCACTCGCGCCGTAAACTACACGGCCAATCCGCGCATTGGAGATCGCGCCCGCACACATGGTGCAGGGTTCTAAGGTGACATAAAGTGTTGTCCCGTTCAGGCGGTAATTATCCGTCCTATAGGCCGCATCCCGTATAGCCAGAATTTCTGCATGGGCCGTCGGGTCGATAATACTAATAGGTGCATTGCCCGTTCGCGCAATGATTACGCCAGCGCTGTTGACAATGACCGCGCCGACAGGCACTTCGCCGCGAGCAGAAGAGGCTTGCGCTTCATAGAGCGCCTCGCGCATATAGTCCTCATCAGTCATATGCCCTCATCATATGAGCGGCGAATAAGGTCAACCATGGAATTTAATCCCGAAGGCGAACGCATCGCAAAATTCCTCGCCAGATCTGGCATAGCCTCGCGGCGGGAGTCTGAAAAGCTCATTGAAGATGGCCGCATCAAGGTCAATGGCAAAACACTCAACACGCCGGCCTTTAAAGTCACAAATAAAGACGTTGTCCTGTTTGACAATAACCCCATCGCGGCCAAAGAACCGCCGCGCCTCTGGCGCTATCACAAACCTGATGGCCTTGTGACATCCCACAAAGATGAGAAAGGACGCGAGACCGTTTTTGACACTCTGCCAAAAGAGATGGGCCGCGTCATTTCTGTCGGGCGACTGGACATCACATCAGAAGGGCTTTTGCTTCTTACCAATGATGGAGAACTCGCCCGTCAGCTCGAACTCCCAAGCACGGCTTGGCAGCGCAAATACCGTGTCCGCGCTTATGGCCACATTACACAAGCCGATTTGGACACGCTCAAAGACGGTATAAAAATAGACGGTATAAAAACAGGTCCGATCGAGGCCGAGCTTGAACGCCAAAAAGGCGACAATGCGTGGATTGCTGTGACCCTGCGCGAAGGTAAAAACCGCGAAGTCCGCCGCGCCATGGAAACGCTAAAACTCCACGTTAACCGCCTTATCCGCGTCTCTTACGGCCCGTTCCAGCTAGGAAGTTTAGCAAAGGGCGAGATTGAAGAAGTCAAAACGCGCGTCCTACGTCAGCAAGTTGGCCACCTTGTTGACATACCTGTCATCGAGACCAAGCCTCAAGGTCAGCGCATGGGCAAACCTCAGCGCGGCACCCATGCTAGCGCCAAGCGCTTTGCGAAAGACGGTAAAAAAGACGACGCGAAAGCTCCGCCAACAGGACGCGGAAAGTTTGCGCATAAAAGCAGCGGCAAGAATAAATCGGGCGGCAGCTCATATGGCGGCGGCTCGGCAAGCGGTCAGAAAATGAATTTTAAATCAGGCCGTAAACCCGGCGGACGTCCGAGTGGCAAACCCAACGGACGGCGTAGATAATGCGTATCGTCACAGGCAAACTTCGCGGACGCAATATCACCACCCCGCCAGGCAAAGAGACACGTCCCACGAGCGACCAAACACGCGAGTCAATTTTTAATATCCTTACCCATGCAGAATGGGCGCCGCCTTTAGAGGGCGCGATTGTGGCTGACATCTTTGCAGGTTCAGGCGCGCTTGGATTAGAGGCCATTTCCCGCGGCGCAGAGTTTTGTCTCTTTGTCGAAACGGAGCCCAAAGCACGGGGCGCTATTCGGGAAAATGTTGATAAGATGGGTCTCTTTGGCTGCACGCGCCTGCACCGTCATAATGCCACCAAGCTTAAAATAGCCCCAGGCAATCTTCGCGGCCCCTTTACCCATATTTTCATGGACCCGCCTTATAATAAAGGGATGTGGAAACCTGTTCTCTCGCGTTTGAAAGACTATGACCTTATCGCCGAGAACGGTATCATTATCCTAGAGGAAAGCAAAGACGCAGAATTAGATCCGCGCGGATTTGAAGTGCTCGCAGATAAAAGATGGGGCGCAGCACGGGTTTTATTTATGCGTCTGACCTAAAGGCTGTATGGCCTGAGAGCTAAAAAGAAACGGCCTTGTCCCGCGCGTCATCACCGCTATTATTCAACCATGAAAAATAAAGTCAGCTTACTCTACGCGTCCTCTATGAGTCTCTTAGCAGGCTTCATAATATACGCCACTGCACCTCACGCCACTGCACAATCCTCGGATCAAAATGCAGCCATATCTCCACCCGCAGGGTATAACCTCGTTTGGTCTGATGAATTTGAAGCAGAGGGCCTGCCTGACCCTACGAAATGGGCTTATGACACTTATCGCAATCAACACGGTTGGTGGAATGATGAGGAACAATATTATTCAGACAGCCGCGCCAAAAATGCACGTATCGAAAAGGGCCACCTTATTATCGAAGCGCATAAAGATGGCGATCTATTAAAAGAATTTATGGATTATGGTGGGCAGGACTATAGCTCCGCCCGTCTCTACACCAAGGGCAAGAGCGCTTGGCAATATGGTTATTTTGAAATCCGCGCGAAAATGCCGTGCGGGCGTGGTCTATGGCCTGCTATTTGGACGCTTCCTGAAGAGCCGGGAGAGTGGCCAGATAGCGGCGAAATCGATATTATGGAATATGTCGGCCACGATAAAAAACGTTTCCACGCGACCGTACATACTGGCGACTATAATCATCTGCTTAGAAACCAAGTTGGAGAGTCGTTAAAGGTAAAAACGGCTTGTAAAGCTTTTCACATTCACAGCCTTTTATGGACACCCGAAGCTATTAGCGTTGCTATGGATGGTGAAAGCTATTTTCGTTATGAGAATGACGGCGAAGGCGAAGGCAGTTGGCCTTTTGATCGTCCGCACCACATCCTTCTGAATATGGCTGTAGGCGGAACTTGGGGCGGGAAGAAAGGCCTTAGCAAGAAGGCTTTCCCTGCACAGATGGAAATCGATTATGTGCGGGTTTATCAGCCAAGAGAGTAGATGTCTGTTACTGACAATTTTGACGAAAAATTAGCTCAAATTTATAGACAGCCCCACCTAGACATATCATTTCATGGTTAAATCTGTTTAACGGCATCAGACGGAGTCATTCAGCCTTGGTAAATAATGCATAAAATATACTTATGATATGATGCGGCAATTATTAGCTAAGATTTGCCTGGGCTTATTGATGATAAGTACGCCTGCATATGGGCAAATAATGACCGAGAATTTGGAACTGAAACGAGTTCCGAATGTAGGTGCGGCTTGGCAAACGGTTGCTCTGGAAAACAGTTATACTGATGCAATTGTTGTCTGTACTTATAACTTACCCAGCGCAGCATCGCCGCCCGTCGTAACCCGTATACAAAATATTACCTCCACGAGTTTTCAACTTCGCATTCAGCAATATGAAAATAGCTCTGTCGTGACACCCTCTGACGTACATTGCGTTATTTCCGATGAAGGCGCTTATAATAGCGGCGGACTGAAATATGAGGCTCGTAAGGTTATCTCCGATCAAACAAGTGGCTTAGCCGTGCCCGGGGGATGGGGGAACGTCAATAATGAAGATGTTTCGGCAGATATTTCACAGACTTATGCCAATCCCCACGTTGTGGGGCAAGTCATGAGCTTTAATGATGCTAATGCGAGCGTGTTTTGGAACTATGATTGCGACTCGCGCGGCAATGGCGCATTCTTTTCAGGCCAAGCGGACGGAATTTGCATCGGCAAACATATTGGCCAAATTAATGGGACACGAGCTGCTGAAACTCTGGGCTATATAGTCATTGAAGCCGGTAGCGGTACAGTTAATGATATATCGTTCGCAGCTGCTGTCGGGCCAGATAGCGGCGCGGGAGTCGGCAATAACCCACCATATAATTATTCTGTATCCGGTGATTTTGACATCGGTATTCTCACGCAGCAAGGCGAGGATGGCGGCCAAGGCGGATGGGCAGTTCTTTATGGGAACGACCCTCTTGCAGCCAATCAAATTAGTTGGGCGATTGATGAAGAAACCGTCGCAGGCGACACGTCGCGCACACATACCTCTGAAAATGTTGGTTATTGGATTTTTGATAACAATCAAGCGCCAAACATGACCGCTGATAAAGATGTCAAAATGTTTTCGGGCAATTCTAGCCCTTATGCCATTCCCGGCAGTGACGTTGTTTACCAAATCAACGTGGAGAATACAGGCAGCGGCGCAATTGATGCTGACACTCTTATATTAATTGACGCTATGCCCGGTGAGCTGAGTTTTAAAACAGGCTCAGTCAATTTTATTGATAGTGATAGCGGATTGACCTTTGATCCTTTCACGGACTTAGCTTTTTCTAAATCCGCAACGGCGCCATCTGACTTCTCAGACTGTACCGACACACCCAGCGGAACTTATGATCCGAATATAAAATTTATCTGCCTGGCACCAAAAGGAAGCATGAGCGAAGGCACCCTTACCCCAAGCGCCTTCAGCGTAGAATTTCAAGCTGCCGTAAAATAGAGCTAGTACTAGGGGTCAAATGTGACATCAAATAAAAGCCTCGCAATATCTGTGGCTATCGTCGCGATTTTGGCAGATTGGATTTCACTGAAAAGCGCCTCATAATCTGCGGCATCTATAGCCCGCATAGACCAATCCGGATAAGCGCGTGACGTTTCAAGCTCCCACGCCTCTGTTTTTAAATTGATATGACGCTTATCATGTAAAATTTTGGATTTGACGGCTTCAAGAATTTCCTCTGGTCCTTCCAATAACTGCATCACAGCTGTGCCATTTGTAATTAGAAATCCTGACAAACCGAGTATTTTATTGTGAGCTTTAAAACGCTCTATATCTGCCACGATGGATTGCTGCGACGCAAAATTTTTGAACTCGCTTGTGTAAAGCCAACTGCGAATTGTTCCCGGATTGATAAACATTTTGGCCTATTAAAAGCGCCTTCCCATCTGTCCTTATAAGGCGTTGGATTTATGTTACCAGTTTCAATTTATATGGCACTTAGTGCTTAAATTGATCCGACAAAAAATGTTAATTTTTCGATTAAAACGTCTATCCTCAACGGCATCGCCCAAGCGGCGAAAGAACAAGGCATAACACGGAGTGCGATTCTGGCGAGTGCGGCGCTTCAAAGGTTGGGGTAATATACGTTCTAACGCCGCCCGAATAGCCGCTCTATATCCGCGAGTTTTAGCTCCACATATGTTGGCCTACCGTGATTACATTGTCCTGAATGCGGCGTGGCTTCCATATCCCGCAGCAGCGCATTCATTTCCGCGCCATTGAGTCTCCGTCCTGCACGCACGCTGCCGTGACAGGCCATAGTCCCGCAGACATGTTCGAATTTTTCTTTCAAGCTAAGCGCTTCGTCATATTCGGATATATCATCGGCAAGGTCGCGTAATAGGCTTTGGATATTCATTTCGCCTAAGAGCGCGGGCGTTTCGCGCACAGCGACGGCGCCTGTGCCGAAGGGTTCAATCACCAAACCCATTTCCGCGAGCTCTTCGGCGCGGGCAAGCACGCGGGCCGCATCCGTCTCTCCAAGATCAACAATATCGGGAATGAGCAAAGCCTGTCGCTCCACCCCTTTACCGGCCATCGCCATCTTCATCCGTTCATAAACAAGCCTTTCATGAGCGGCATGTTGATCGACAATGACAATGCCGTCTTGGGTCTGAGCCACAACATAAGTTTCATGAAGCTGTGCCCGCGCTGCGCCGAGGGGACGTTCCACGAGTTCAGCAGCGGCACTCTCTGGGTCCCCGCCTGCGCGGGGATGATTGGAATTAAATGAATAAGCCTCGCTCCCCTCTTCGACTTTAGCTGAAAAACCATAGTCATTGTAAGCGACACCATCCACAAGCGGCTGCAGCGCAGGGTCATTTCGGTAGGGCGTAGGTGACCCCGCATAGGGACGGTTATAATTTTGTTGCCCATAATTTTGTTGAAAGACATATTGCGCCTGATGATCATTTTGGCCGGCCTGTATCTTGCCCAGCGCATAATCAGAGACCGTTGTGCTGGCCCTATGCCCCGCCGCTGCGAGGCTGTGACGAATGGCAGACACGATGAGCCCTCTCACTAGCCCTGGATTACGAAAACGCACTTCGGTCTTGGCGGGATGGACATTTACATCGACATGGTCACTGGGCAAATCGATATAGAGCGCCACAACGGGATGGCGGTCCCGCGCGAGAAAATCTTGGTAGGCCCCGCGCAGCGCCCCATGAAGCAACTTATCACGTACAGGACGTCCATTGACGAACAGATATTGATGCTGACTATTACCGCGTGAATAGGTCGGAAGTCCTGCAAATCCTGTCAGGCGGATACCTTCACGTTCCTTATCTATCTCAATGGCATTCTGCCCAAAATCCGCGCCGAGGATAGACGCAAGCCGTGCGAGGCGGCCCTCTTGATCACCGCTTTGCCGCGCCACTTTTAGCGTCATGCGGCTCCCGTTTGACAGCGTCATGCCGACGGAGGGGTTCGCCATAGCGAGGCGTTTTACAATGTCGGAAATAGCAAGCGATTCAGAGCGTTCCGACTTTAAGAATTTGAGCCGTGCAGGTGTGGCATAAAATAAATCCCGCACATCCACCCGCGTGCCATGCATCCCAAAACGCGGCGCGGGTTTAGGCGAAGTTTCGGCGCCGCCTTCCACCGCGATTTCCCATGCGCTGTCATCACTTTCGGTTTGACTTGTGATGGTCAGCCGCGCAACGGAACCGATAGAGGGTAAGGCCTCGCCCCGAAAGCCCATGGAATGAATATTGAGCAAATCCCATTCCCCCGCCGCATTAGGCGAGAGCTTAGATGTCGCGTGACGTTCTATAGCAATGGGCAGTTCTTCAGCGCTCATCCCCTTCCCATCATCAGTAATCGTAATAACCGCGCGCCCGCCATCCTCATAGCGGATATCCACTTGGGTCGCGCCAGCATCAATGGCGTTTTCGACCAGTTCTTTAATCACGCTGGCGGGGCGCTCAACAACCTCACCTGCCGCAATACGGTTGACGGTTTGCGGAGGAAGTCTGCGAATCGATATGGGGTTAGCACTCACAAAAAAAGCCTAACCGCCGCAAGACGATTAGGCCATATCTCTTTAGGTTTGGTGTGTGGATATCGACATCGCCGGCGATGTCGGCTTTTCGTTGTAATCGATACTCAATCGATTACGAGCACTACAAGCCAGGCAGCTTTGGTCCGCTAGGGCGTTTTGTGATAGTCACCTCACCGCCGCCCGTGGCTGCATTCATAGACTCAACACGCCGCGCTTCGATTTCGGGATCCATAGGCGCGCCATTGGGTATGACAACTTGGCCATCTCTCCAGAACAGGACTTGGTCAGAGAAGCTCTTTGACTTGCGCTCAACAGAATTCGCGCCATCGATTTCAAGACGGATTTCCTGATTGGCACGGCCAACACCCGCTTTGGACATAAGCACGACTTCGCCGCGTGTCGGCTCGGCCTCGTCAATATCCCCTAGCAGCGCTTCACGAGCTGATTTTTGGCTGTAATTATTTTCAGCCGAGCTCGTTCCGATTTGCGGCGGGCGCAGGTTATATTCTGGCGGTACAACAAGCGGCGCTTTGGTCAGAATGTTAAATTCATTGGGCGCATTTTTGGTGATGCCAAGCGCTTTGGACGTCGTCGTACAGGCCGACAATCCCATAACGCCACACGCCGTTGTTAACATTAAAGTCTTAAGTCTCATCGTGAGTCTCCAAATTTCAAGGTTGTCATAGCCAAAGAATGTCTCGACGCCAAGTGAACATGTGTTTATTTATG
>JAHDDT010000044.1 GCA_020629195.1 Hellea sp. | reverse complement strand
CCCCTTGTCGATGGCAGCGCTTCTGGGCAAGACATTCGCTTCGAAGCGCCTGAGCTTGGCACGCGAATTCGAAAAGGACGATTCACAACAACATTTCAAAATGATCGATTATCTGTCACTGATCTTTACTTTCAGGACTCGCGCCAAGGCACATTAACAGGGAAAGGTGAATTTACTTTAGGGGAGCTGGGACGCCCCCTCGGATCACTTGAAATAAATGCAAAAAAATTCCAAGCATTGGATCGCCGCGATCTCGAAAGTGTTGTTAGCGGTAAATTAAGATATCAGAGTCGCCAAGAAGAAGCTGAATTAATCGGTGAGATCAAATTAAATGAGGCTGAGGTCAAAGAGTTTATTACGGGCGAACAAAGTGTCATTGAGATTGAAGTGGACGAAATCAATCGTCCAGACACAGTTCAGGCAGTAAAATTTAAAGACAACCCTCTACCCGTAAATTTAAACGTAAAAGTAAAAGCGCCGCGCGAAATCTATGTACGCAGCCGTGGTCTTGATGTTGAATTATCTGTGGATATGGACATTACTGGCGCAATTGACGCTCCTCTTTTCAATGGTAAGGCAGAAGTTGTGCGCGGCGGCTATAAACTTGCGGGAAAGACGCTGCAATTCACGGATGGAGAGATAAAATTTGACGGCGCCTTGCCTGATGCCAAATTGTCCTTGTTGGCGGAAACACAAACAACCGATATTACGGCCAAGGTTGAGATAAGCGGAACCGTCGAAAAACCTTCAATTGAACTCACCAGCACACCCGAACGCCCACAAGATGAAATTTTGTCAGTTCTCCTTTTCGGACGCTCTGCAACAGAATTGTCCTCAATAGAGGCGGCCCAACTTGCGGGCGCCCTAGCCCAGTTTTCAGGATCAGGCATAGGTTTTGACTTGTTCGGCGGGCTTCGTGACGCTTTTGGCATAGGTCAGCTGAGTATAGGCTTTGCAGAAGACGGTACAGCGCAGATCTCAGGCGGGCGATATCTGGCTAGAAATGTATATCTGCAAGTTTTTTCAGGCGCAGGACAAGATCAAACGGGGGCTATTATTGAATGGGAAATACGCAAAAACCTCTCTCTACGTTCCAGACTTCAAGCGGATAATGATCAGACTTTTTCTTTGAAATACAAAAAAGATTTTTGACGCTACTCCTATATGTCCCGCTAAAATTCTAAACCCTATTTATCAATCTGTTCAAATTCAAAACAACTGCTCTACATGATTGACCTAAAAAGAAACAGTCCATGAAATATTATCGCACCTTCAAATAAATTAATCCGAAGAATATTTGAATTTATATTTATAATTTTCTCTAATCCTCTCAATTTTACCGACTGTTAACCATAGTACGCATCGCGTGTAACACTTTGGCTCAGACTGACCCAAATTGGCACAGTTCAAGCAGATATTTTTCCATCTGACGTTTACCAGATCTTTGCGGATTTAAAGTAAAGCTATGCCTAATAATAAGGTGGGATAATGCCAAAACCAATGAAAACTACATCTGAGCTCGCGCTCGAAATAGACGCGCTGCAGACAAAACCTGCTCGCGAAACTGACGAAAAACGTGGGTCGGCTCAGCGCCGATCAACGCCTCTCGATAGTTTTGCTGAAAAGGTTAGACCAAATCAGAAACGTGTTACGGTTGATCGCCGCCGTAAAAGAAAAACAACTTCGGAAATAGCTGTCCCACAAAAACAAACAAGCATGAGTGCTTTGAGGTTTGCCCTACGGACATCAGATATTTTTTGGGTGACAGCCATAATCGTACTGAGCGTATGGAATGGTTATGTCGGAATTAACGATAGAGGTGTTCTGGCTCCTGTGGCGGCCGCCGTATTAGGCAGTATCATTTTTATCTCAATGTTGTTTGTTAATCGCGCGCACAAGTTTCCTGCAGCCGAGACACTCGGGCAACATTTGAAAACAGTCATGATGGCCGCTTTCGGGGCCTTAGGCTTATGGCTAACAATTGCACTCATCATTAAGCCTGACACATTCCTGCCAGATACTCTCGCTCTAGCAGGGCTTAGTGCAACTGGAATATTGTTTCTTCTACATAGTCTATACCACATGCAAGTAAAACGTCTTCATGCCCGCGGTGCTTTGGCTCCTACAATTGTAATGTTAGGCGCAACAGAGTCTGCCCGCCGTCTTATTGAAGAAAATGCTAAAACGCGCGAGCTGAATATCTTAGCTATATTTGACGAACGTTTGGCGCGAGCGCCTCATAATATTCACGGCGTTCCTGTTGTTGGAAAAATCGAAGATTTGTTAAATTGGGACCAACTGCCATATATAAATCGCATTGTAGTTACTCTACCCGGCATGGCAAAAAGTCGTAAGCAAGCCTTTTTGGAACAAGTTAAACTCTTGCCTAACCGTATTGCCTTCGTGGTCGATGAATTTGAGAACTTAGACCATGTACAGCAACGCCTTACGCAAATTGCTGAAGTCGGTATGCGGGAAGTCACAGGCAACCCTAAAGGCGGCGCTCATACAGCCATTAAAAGGCTTATGGACATTACTATCGGTACAATAGCATTAATTGGTTTGTCACCCATTCTCGCCATGGTTGCGTTAATGATTAAGAAAGATAGCCCTGGACCTGTCTTATTTAAGCAGCCACGTCACGGGTTTAATAACCGCGTATTCAATGTGTATAAATTCCGCTCTATGCGCAACGATCAGGCAGATTTGAAAGCTGCGCAACAGACAGTTGCGGGTGATGCTCGCGTGACTAAAATCGGCCGCTTTATTCGTAAAACATCTATTGATGAGCTTCCGCAGCTTCTGAACGTTATTAAAGGCGACATGTCACTTGTGGGTCCACGTCCACATGCTGTTGGTATGCGCACACAAGGCAAAGACTCTATGGAGCTCGTCGCAGAATATGCGCATCGTCACAAAGTCAAACCCGGTATGACCGGATGGGCACAGATAAATGGATCCCGCGGACCTCTTCACGATGGTGACGATGTCGCTCGACGTGTTGAACTGGATGTCGAGTATATCGAACGCAGCAATGCGATGTTCGATTTATATATCATGCTAAAGACACTTCCTGTCTTGTTGGGCGATAGTGAGAACATCCGCTAATGATCTTAGATTATTCATATCTTTCGGGATTAAGCTCATGATGGGCCGCTCAATGTTGGCTTATATTCCTGTCAATCTGGCGAATATTATCGTCAGTTTTGGCACGATAGTGGTTCTTACGCGCTTGCTTAATAGCGAGGAGTTTGGCCGCTATGCCTTAGCCATGATTACAATGCAGTTCGCTCATATGGGGCTCTTCACATGGTTGGAGGCTGCCATGGCACGCTTCCAAGCAAGAGCTGAACGCGAAGGAGATGTCAGCTCGCACCTCAAAACTCTTTATACATATGCGCTTGCATGTGGGGCTGCAGGTTTTGCCCTTATGATGGTAGTTCTTTGGGCGCTGCCAATATCTCAGCTTATGAAAACAGTCTTAGTGGCCACACTTGCTTCTACAACTCTACAAATTTTCTTCAACTTGGGCATGGAAGCCCATAAGGCCGCCCACCGTATCAAACGGTATAGCTTTACTTATTCCACCCAAATGTTGATGAGCTTCACCATTGGTATCCTGTTGATATTAACAACGCCCTTGCGAGAAATTGCACCCTTTATCGGTATCATTATCGCTTTAATCGTGACTATGGTCATCGACCTTCCTTTCATGCTTAAAAAAATGAAAGGTGGAACTAGCCAACCCGCTAAAGCCAAAATATATTTCAATTACGGAGTGCCAATTTGCATTTCATTGTTACTGGCCTATGCGCTTAATTCCGCTGATATGTACTTAATTGCCTATATGATGGGCGAAGCATCAGCTGGGCAATATAATGCTGGATATAATCTGGCTAATCGGTCTCTTGAGATTCTTTTTGTCTGGATATCTATGGCGGCTACGCCCATTGCCGTGACCCTGATGGAAAAAGAAGGCGTAGAGCGCTCTCGTGAAATCATGAAAGATTACGGAGCTTCCCTACTTTGGATTGCTATGCCCGCTGCCACGGGCATTGCTTTAGTCTCAAAAGAGTTTGGTTTTATCTTAGGGGAAAGTGTTCGCGCCGAGGCCGTAACAGTCATGCCGCTTATTGCCTTTGCAGGTGTTTTAAACGGCTTGATTAGTTACTATGCGCAACGCGCATTTATGCTGTCGGGCAGAACATCAATGTTTATGTGGGCTATGGTGCCTCCAGTTATCCTCAACATCGGGCTAAATTTATGGCTCATTCCGCTACACGGCCTTATGGGAGCTGTATATGCGACGGTAATTTCTTATGCTCTTGGCTTCGTTCTGGCTATTGCTGTAGGCCGTAAGTTTTACCCATTGCCGCTTCCTATTCGAGCCACCTTTGAAATTGGCTTTGGGTGTCTTTGCATGGCTGCAACTATATTAGCGTTGCCCAATATGAGCCAGATGCCTGACTTTGTAGTACTCATCATAAAAGCAGCAATTGGCGCAACAACATATGGTGTTGTGTCTATGGCTATTAATGCCGCGAATTCACGCACTTATATCAAAAGTTTGCTTGAGAAACGCAGATTAAGGGCGGTATCCGTATGAGCATAAATATAACACATATTAAAAGCGCTGCTTACACAAAGCAAAAGCCAAAGTTATCAGTGCTGATACCTTATTACAGAGATGATCCAACGACATTATTACACGCCTTGTTGGCTCAGACTGAAGCTCAGCTAGACGTGGAAGTTCTTATCTATGATGATGGAACAGGAGACTCACGCCTAAATTCAAAAATTGCCGCAGCTGTAAAGTCGGCTCACAGCTCAGTGCACCTCATGATTGCTCATGAAAACAAGGGACGGTCGGCCGCGCGGAATGCGCTACAAGAATGTGCGCGAGCGGATTGGGTTTTATTTTTGGATGCTGACATGCGCCCAGTATCCGATAAATTTTTATCCGAATACATTTCTCTTATCGAGGCCGATATCGCCGACGTTATTTTTGGCGGGTTTACGGTTCCAGAGAAAGCAGAGACATCAGACCAAGAGCTTCACCGCGCCCTATCTCAGGTCTCGGACTGTCTTTCATTAGCGGCGCGTCAAGCCGCAGGCCCACAATTCGTTGCCTCTTCTAACTTGGCCGTTAGAAAAACTGTTCTAAGCGCCGAAGGCTTTGATGATGGATTTAGCGGATGGGGTTGGGAAGATAGTGAATGGGCGGCTCGTATCGCGAAGAAATTTACTTTGTTACATGCTGACATCCCTGCTCTTCATCTGGGTTTGGAAACAACAGAAACCTTATTGCGGCGCTTTGAAACGAGCGGTCACAATTATGTAAGGTTTACAGAAAAGCACCCTGATATAGCAAAGACTCTCAGCCTGTTTAAAATCTCGCAAAAATTGCGTAAAACGCCCGGACAAAAGCTGATGCGCCCTGCTTTAAAGATCGCCGTAAAGTTACGGGTATTGCCAATGAAATTACGGCTCTTAGCTCTTAAGCTTTGGCGCGCAAGTCATTATGCGGAAGCCTTTGCGTGATGAGTGTTTATCAACCTGATATGTCACTTAAAGCCAAGATCAAACGGCGCATTACGCCGTTTATGGCGCGGCGCGTTTTAAAGCCTCGACTAGAACGTCCTATCGTAAGCTTTAGCTTCGATGATTGTCCTAAATCTGTCATTGAGAACGCCATTATACCGTTTGAGCAAGAAAAATGGCGTGCGACTATCTATATCGCTATGGGGTTGTGCGAGACGGAAAACCATCTCGGACTTCATATGAATCAGGGTGACGTAAAAGCCCTGCATGAAGGCGGCCATGAAATTGGCGATCATACCTTTGATCATATTGATGCCGCGCAACATATCGCGTCGGAATTTATGGCAAACATAAACAAGAACCAATCTACTCTTAACGCCCTTGGACTCCCGCCTAGTCAAACATTTGCTTATCCTTATGGACAGGTCACTGCGGAATTGAAACTAAAGTTAGCCTCCAAATTCATAGGCTCTCGCGGCATTCGCAGCCGAGAGAGCAAAGACGATATTGACCTTAATCAGATACGGGCCAACCGTCTGTACGCAGGACAAGACTTTGATACACTTATAGAACAGATTAACCACATGGGCGGAAAGCCTGGTTGGTTGCCGATCTTCACGCATGATGTTCGCGAAAACCCCAGTCCATATGGATGTACTCCTCAGCAAATGATGAAAGTTATCGACGCCGTAAAATCATCCGGTGCGGAGGTTTTAACAATGGCTGATGCAATAAAAAAGATGGAGTTAACTCATGAAGCCAATTGATAAAGCAGATTGGTCAGAAGGTGTTTCGGTCGTCGTTCCAACCTATAAACGGCCCGAAGGTATTCGTATTGCCCTTAATAGTTTGATGGGACAGAGTGCCCAAGGTCGGCTAGTTGAAATAATCGTTGCCGATAACGATCCCCTTGCGAGTGCAAAACAATTTGTGACTGAATTTGCCAAGAGCTCCGACATCGAAATAATATATAAGCATGTGCCGGAACCAGGCGTTTCAAACGCCAGAAACGGCGCTTTAGATGTCGCTAGAGGGCGTTTTATTGCTTTTTTAGATGATGATATGGATGCTCTCCCAGGGTGGCTTGAGGAGCTGGTAAAAGCGTCTCTGAAATATAAAGCGGCGATAACTTTTGGCCCTGCCAAAGCTGTCATGCCAAATAAAGATGACCCTCTTAATCCTTACATGGCACCTTTCTTCTCACGGATCGCGGATGCGCCTGAAGGCTATATTACGAAATGTCTGGGAACAGGTGGATGTCTTTTGGACCTATCACTTTGCAATATGCCAAGTCCTGCTTTTGACCCTATTCATAATGAAACTGGCGGTGAGGATGATGCTCTATTCCACCACCTGCAAGACCACGGCGCTATGGTCGCATGGGCGATTAAGGCTGAAAGCTATGAAATCGTGCCGGCCTCAAGGGCAACACCTGAATATATGTGGAAGCGAAATTTTGCATTTGGACAGGGACCTACTCAATCGGAAGCAGATAAAGGGTTTTCTGGTATATTAGGAATCCTCAAATGGATGTGCATAGGCATTTTACAGTTTTGCGTATATGGCCCAGTTTTTGCAGTATTTAAGGTTATGAATAAACCTAAATACATTCATTATCAAAACCGCACGGCGCAAGCTTTGGGTAAATTCTTCTGGTGGAATAGCTTTCAGCAGAAACTTTATGGGAAGAATGCCACAACCGGCGTAAGTGCATAATGTCAAATTGGCTGTCAGCCACAGACAATAACCACCTTAGCGAAACAGCTAAATTTGGTTATATCCCAGGCTTGGATGGTCTTCGCGCTATTGCTGTGCTGATCGTTATGGTGGCACATCTCGGCTTTGAACATATTGTTCCTGGGGGTTTTGGTGTCACTGTATTTTTCTTTATCTCTGGTTTTTTAATCACACGATTATTACTCGCTGAATCTGAGAAAAACGGGATTGGACTAAGAGATTTCTACGCCCGACGCTTTGTGCGCCTTTACCCTGCTCTCCTATTTATGTTGCTTGGAACTGTTGCAATATATGGGTTATTGGGAATTGGCGGCGCGACAGCCACAGAACTTACGGCTGGTATTTTTTACTTCACAAATTTCTATCAAGTTTTTATTCGAACAACGACTGACAGCCTCCCCTTTATGCCGTGGACGCACCTTTGGTCATTAGCCGTAGAAGAACATTTTTACTTAATATTTCCTGCTTTCATGTTGCTCTGCTGCAAGAATTGGAAACGCGCTGCAATTATATTGATTGTAGCGCTAATCGCTGTGCCGTTTTGGCGTACATTCATAATTTTTGGGACTAACCTGCCCTACGCCGACTACAACTACATGATGACAGACACGCGTATTGATAGCGTGGCTTGGGGTTGCCTCTTAAGCGTCCTCCTGCACATAAAAGGTAATTTGAAAGCCTTTAGGCCTCTATTGGGTGTCATACCCACACTGTTAGCAGGCGTTGGGATCATCGCATCATTCCTCATTCGTGACGAGACCTTCCGCTACACGCTGCGTTTTACATTGCAAGGTGCCGCCCTATTCGTTCTGGTTCTGAATTTTTATTATCTCAAGGTTTTAAGTTTCGCCATTAATATAGCAGAGTGGAAATGGCTCGCATGGATTGGTAAACTTTCATATGCGCTCTACCTCTGGCACGTTCCAATTCATGATGTCACCCACCGCTTTATGGACCGCTCACCTCTGAGCTTATTTGCCACCATAATTGTGAGTTTTACCCTTGCCGCTTTCTCATTTTATATTGTTGAAAAACCGTTCATAGCGCTGAGAAAAAGGTTCGGTGCCCATATTATTAAAGCGGATCAGAACCGTAACGAGAAGACGCCCAACGCTCAATTGACCCCAGCAGAATAAGCCTAGTCGCGCCTGATGGTTCTGCGTACATCCTGCGTAAAATAGTTCTCTCTTGGCTTATTGCGCCAATAAGGCTTTTCGAAAGCAAAGAGTTTTGCGGATACAGCCACAAACAGAACCCAGCTGAGATCATTTTGCTGCAAAATAGAACTTTCAGAAATTGAGAACACCAGAAACACAATCACTATCAATATGGCGAAATACGTCTCGGAGCCCCCGCGCCAAATTCTTTGAAACGCTAATATGAATGTCCAAATATAGTGGAGAGCAAATAAAGCGACGCCCAAGACACCAACAGAAAGCCACGTTTCGATCCAACCATTATGGGCCGTAGGAATACCCCATTGTAACTGTAATCTCACATAATAAGATGGTCCTAGTTGATCCATCCAATACACGCCATAGCCATATCCCAGATAAGGCTTTTCTTTGATGGAACGCAGAAGCGCATCCCAGATATCCGTACGACCTGTAAGCGTTCTATCTTTACCGATGAGCTCTAACATCACATCTGGTACGGTCAGAACCAACCCCACTAAAATAGTCGTTCCAGCCAAGAACAGATAGGCCACAGGAATTCGCAGCACAGGAAACCTTCGGAATATCCTTAAAACAATGAACAATCCTATAGCTGCTAAACAGGCCAAAAGAGCAGTCTTTGACGTCGACAGTAAAACAAGACCAAAACAAAGAAACCCAAGAGGAATCCATATCCATCCGCGTGAAGGTTTCATGGCAAAAGCACACATCAACACGACTAAACCTCTTGTCATTTGAGAGCCAAGGTAGTTCTTTTCAACCCAAGGGCCCCTCCAGGCTCCGGGGTGAATTTCAGTGTGAACGGCTCGTCCAGGATCTATGAGACCATGGAAAAAGGAAAACAGAGCCAATAGTCCGAAAACCAATGCCAGACGTTGTACCAAGCCGTTCCAGTCATATCTGGCAGCCAAAACGAGGCCAAATAATGTAGTCATCAGCAAGGCAACAGAGCGCCGCATCGTGATACCAGGGTCAATAGACCACAACATTGACCCCCCGCAGACCAGTACGGAAAAAATCAATAAGGGACTAAAGATGGCAATGCGCGTCAATTGTGGCAGGCAACGAAACCCTAAAAGCAAAATTATGCCATAGATCGGATACCACATCAGCCGCGCCATGGGAAAGTCCCGCTCCAAATCATTGAGATCTGTAAAGAGCAACCCGCCTATCGCACCCGTGAAATAGAAGATAACAAAGAAAAAAAGAGCGTTCTCTATTCCGTGTAAAAGTGAACCCAACGCATAGTTACGCTGCCTAAGATTATCATGAGTATAGGTTTGGGTGACCATTAGCCCGATATCTATATTTTGGGCGGTTGAAAATCATCCGGAGCCCGAAAATTTTGTCCGTTCTGATCCAGAGCCCCAGCACTCTGTCCTGATAAGTAAGGATTGCTATTTACATCCAGAGCTGCAGATCCATCGCTATAGGGTGTAGGATCGAAAGGCGAAGGTGAATAAGCATTCGGATCATAAGGCTGAGGTCCTGTGCCGTCCTGCATTACACTGCTTTGCATATAGCTATCCTGCCCCGCCACATATTGAGCGGTATTGCCTCCCGCATATTGAGGCTGACTATAATCTTGCTGGGCGTAACTCTGTACATTAGCGGCATAATGACCTGTATCATAACCTTGCTGAGACTCGCCGCCATTATAGCTCTCAGGATAATAAGCTGCGGGCTCATGACTGGCTGCAGCAGGCACATAAGGTGTTTGCTCAGGCATATGAGGGGATACAGGTTCAGGGATGTAGCTAGGTGCTGCAACCGTATCAATACGTGTATTTGGAGCAGCATATAAACGCGGATCAAGGAAGACGCGTAAAAGAGCCAACATAAAGAGCGTTAAGCCCCAAGCAAATATAGCTCCTGCAGCCGCCAAAAGACGTGTATTCGAACCTTTATTGGGATATTTGGGCCAAGAGATAACTTTTACATTTTCATTAGTCGCCTCAGCTTGCTTTTGCTTTACTAAAGCTTCTTGTTCTTTGGCATTATAATTCTTCAGACGCGCGTCAAGTGACTCGCGTTCCCTTAAAAGGCTGGCATAATCAGGGCTAAGGGCCGTTAATTTACGTACCTTCGCATCCGCGCTATTGAGTTGGCGCTGCAATGTAAATTCTTTTTCGCGATAGCTATCCGCCGTCGCTTGAAGTGTGTTCCGACGCGTGAGCAAAGCTTGATATACTGTATTTGGACCTACGCGGCGTCCGCCAGTTGCTCTCCCGCCATTTGCATTTAGCAGTGATTTTAGTTCGGCTAATTCAGTTTGCTTTTGACGCACAGGGTCACTGCTTGGCAGATATTTTGCCAAAAGCTGTTTAAGCTCCAATTCCGCTTGTGAAATCCGCGCTGAAGCGCGGTCATCAACGTAAAGATTAATTTCTTTGGGCGTCTGGCGCAGTTGTCCTTCTACCGTTGCCAAAGCAGTTTCTGTTTCAGCCATTTGCGCTCTTAGCAGATTTAATGCGGCGCGGAGCTCTTCAGTTCGCTTACGCACGCCCCCTTGCTCAGAATCAAAGTCAGAAATACCGTTTTTCTTCAGAAAACGCGCAATAGCTCGTTCATTTTGGCCAAGCTGTAACTCTGTCTCTTTACGGCTTTCTCCAATGATGCCAGCGGCCCCTTCCACGAAAATTTTGCGGCGATAGGATTGATACGCCAAGATCAACGCATTCAAAGTCGCAACAGCAACCTCACCATCTTCATGCTTATATGAGAGGTCAATAATGGAAGACTTAGGACGCGGCGCCACCATGAAAGATCTGTCCATCTTACGGAACATTTCGGATCTGGCTTCTCTGCGCAAACGTTGATTATTTCCAGCCTCACGTAATTTTTTCATTCCCGCCGGATCAAAACGCTTTGCATAAGGACTAGTTTCAGATGTCATCTCACCAAAAACTTGCTCGATAATTTCATCGTTTTTGATGATGCCCACTTCGTTTAGCGCAATCGTATCAGCCGTAATCGTCATGCCAGCTTGTCCAGGTTGTCCTGTAATTGGCTGATAAACATATTCATCACCAATCTGGACGAGGATACGTGCATCCCCTGTATAGCTGCGCTTAAAGTCACGCGTTAGATGCCACGCTAAAAGTGAGCCAATCAAGAACAGCGGCACGACCCATATAAGTTGACGCCCGAAGGATTTAAGCATTTCGCCCAAACGAATATTGGGCATACCGTTCGCATAGTCCCCAACCGTTAGATCAGCTGCGCGCGGCGCACTGGATTGGCTGTAATTTCTTGCAGATTGAGAGCCGTCATCATGACCTCTCATCGTACTGCTCTTATTTCGGCGCAAAAATGCCATGGCCAACCCTTCAAATGATTCTGTTAACCATAAGACAGGTCAAAATTTAACAATTCCTTATCCATTCTTGTTAACACTTGAAAAAAGACGAAAAACACATGTGCTGAGGCCATTTTCATGAGCAAATACATAAAATCTCCCATAATCGCCCTATTTATGGGGGTTTCGAGCCTCGCATTATTGGTCGATTCGACGGCTTTTGCGCAGAATCGATACGGTGCGCCTATGCCGAATCATGCCCCCATGATTAACCATAACCGTGTTCACATGCCGCCAATGGTTAATCCGGTTATCAATAGAGGGCCTATGCCAGGTCAGTATCCGCAGAATATTCAACATAAAAAGCAAAAAAAGTATAGCGGCTTGATGGCACGCCTTCGCGGTGAAAAACATATTGCTTATCAAATCCCCGCCCCTCACCCGGGTTTGGGCATGTTCCAGCAATGGATCAATTATGAGCCTGAATACACACTCCATCCCGGTGATCAGTTGGACATTGTTGTTTCAAGCGCGCCAGAACTTTCCAGAACACTTACGGTTGGCCCAGATGGACGCGTTGTGATGCCTATGAGTAAGCCCATCATGGCCGCTGGACGCACATTTCAGCAATTACAGGGGCAATTATCTGCGGAACTCGGCAAACAGCTTCGTGACCCCACATTGGCCGTCACGCCGCGTGCCTATTCACCTGAGCAAATATATGTTGGCGGGCAAGTTGGGCAGCCAGGCACATATACGCTGCCAGGCCGCGTCGGAGCACTTGAGGCATTAATGATGGCGGGAGGCATGCGCCCTACGGCCAGAGCTAAAAGAGTTGCCGTCCTGCGCCGCGCTCCCAATGGCGGCATGATGATGCGAACGGTCAATATCAGAAATGGTCTTCTCAACATCAGAGAATATGATGATAATATGCAGCTACGCCGCGGTGATATCATTTATGTGCCGCAGTCTAATATCGCTGAGATTGGTACTTGGATGCAAAACTTCCGAGCTGCATTGCCCGTTGACTTTAACCTTAGCTATCAATTCGGCCAGAATAATGGCGGAACAACGGTTGTTTCTCCGTAAAATTAGAGAAACATTCAATCAAGAGCGGCGTTGCATTTGCGGCGCCGCTTTTTTCTATTTAGCGTTATGCTACGAGCAGTTTGCGATTTTCAGCAAGCCATCCACGTGCGGCACGTTGCGCTAAAGTTAGATCATCGCTACTCATTTCGAGTTTAATTTCTTCACGGTAGCTTTTCGCGGGCATAGATCCCATCATAGCCGCGAGACTGAACCACTTATGGGCCTCAACGAAATCTGGACCGCGATCCTCTAGATCAGTCGAATAGATCAACCCTAAACGAAATAAGTCTTCTGATTTTGCACCGGCTATAATTGCGGCTTGCGCTTCTTTTACTTCAACATCTGTAAAGGCCATTACTGCCTCCTATCTTCACTTTTCATCTAATACCTTCGGGAACACTTGCTCTTCGAAGAAGCTATTTGGCGGAATTTGTTCCCGCTCTCATCGCTTAAATTGATACTGTGCCAGTTCAGATAAATATAAGGTTAATTAGAATAAAGGTTAACCAAGATTTATTTGATTAAAATGAAGTAAAAAGAAGTTAATTATGAATTTATACATGATTAAAACGAGGTTACACTCAAGTACTTTTAAGTAAACAATGAATGAAACTAGAAAGGTCACTAACTATAGCTAGACTATAAATAGCCCATAAAAAAATACGTTTTCCAAAATAAAAAACGTATTCAGGGGCAATATTCTCGATTTAGGACAGTTCAACCGCAAGAAATTTGCGATTTAAGGCGCCCTTAAGCGTGATTTTTACAAAAAGGTGTGTGCGGTAAAACATCAAGACGTTCTTTAGAAATCGGCTCCCCAGACCTTACGCAGATACCGTAAGTTCCGTTTTCTATCCGATCAAGCGCAGCGTCTATTGCGCGAATTTCGCTTTGCGCCATATCATCAAGGTCATCGAGAACCTCTAAATCATCAACGGCGGCGCTATCGCCATCAAAAGGCTCGTCGCCCGATTTTTCAAAGCTCTCTTCAATGTCACTTGTCTTACCCACAAGGTAAGCTCGGCGGTCTTCTAGAATCGTCTTATAGTGTTGCGTATCAATCATAACTTTCTCCATGCACGACAAACGCATGAAGCTGAGTTTAGTTCAAAGCTTTAAGTGTAAAACGTCGCAACATCCTCAAGCGAGGCGCGATCCGCGTAAAGGTTATTGACGGAGGCATCGGGATTGCCATAGCCAATGGCCATTCCCACGAGAACCTCTTCCTCTTCGGGAATGTCTAGCAGTTCATGACAGACAGACGTCCAATTGCGCCACCAGCCTTGCGGGGCACTGTGAAGGCCTTCTTCGCGTGCGAGCAGCATCAAGCTCTGCGTTAAAATCCCAATATCCATATATTGCGGCATCTCCAACCCCTTATGTCCCGTGATGATGATGCCGACGGGTGCCTCAAAGAATTTAGCATTTTGCGCGAGCCAAACGAGGCGGCCCATTTTATTCTCACGCGGGATTCCGACTAAATTATACATATCCTCGCCCAGCTTATAACGCCAACTGCGCTGCGGCTCCCAAAGGGGGGACGGATAAGGACGATAAGTCGGCTCTTCAAGCTTGCCAGAGAGAGTCCGGTCGGACGCCCGTTTTTTAAACTCCGCCAAAGTTTCGCCCGTCATGACATGAAGTTTCCACGGCTGTAAGTTCCCGCCCGATGGGCTACGCATCGCCATGTTCAATATCCGCATCAAAACCTCATCAGGCACAGGCGTATCAAGGAAGTCACGGCACGTAATGCGGGTATTGAGTGCGTCAGTGACGGAAGGGGATTTATCAGTATTTAGCGGCATAACTCATTTCTTTGTAAAACGGCGAATCCAAATAAGGAGAAAATAGTCAGCTAAACCTATAGCAATACCTGCCCCTAAGGCCAGAGCGAGATTACTGGTTTTCTGATTGATAAAAAAAGCAAAACCCATTCCAATGATCAGAGCCCCAAAGGCAGGACCTTCTTGGATTTTCATGTTCGCCTCCCTCTTTCTGTCATCACCCGATTAATTCGGGTGATCCATGCACATGATTTGCTTATATCGGAAGCTTATCAAATGGATTACCCAAACACGTTGGGTAATGACAGGGTTGTTACAACCCCAGTTTCTTGCGCAAGATCTCATTCACAGCTTGCGGATTGGCTTTGCCTTGGCTGGCTTTCATCACCTGCCCTACGAAGAAGCCGAGGAGTTTCGGGTTTTCCTTGGCGGCTGCGGCTTGGCCAGCATTATTTGCAATGGCCTCGTCGACCATGGCTTCGATTGCGCCCATATCTGTGACCTGTTTGAGGCCTTGGGTTTCGATGATGGTATCGGCATCGCCCTCGCCATTGAACATTCGCTCAAAGACGTCTTTGGCGATTTTGCCTGAGATGGTGTTGTCTTTAATACGGTCAATTAGGCCGCCAAGCATATCCGCCGTGACAGGACTATCCTCGAGTTCAGTGCCTGCCTTATTCAGCGCGCCGAAAAGCTCTACCATTGTCCAGTTCGCGGCGAGTTTCGCGTCGCGCCCCTTGGCCACAGCTTCATAGAAGTCACTCTTGACCTTATCCGCCGTGAGGATACGCGCGTCATATTCCGAGAGATTATAATCGCTCATAAACCGCGCTTTAATCGCGTCAGGAAGCTCTGGGAGTTCCGCTTTGACCTTATCGACAAAGCTCTGTTCGAGCTTGAGCGGGAGCAAATCAGGATCGGGGAAATAGCGGTAATCATGGGCGTCCTCTTTGGAGCGCATGGTGCGGGTTTCACCTTTGACGCTATCGAATAGACGTGTTTCCTGATCAATTGTACCACCCGCTTCGATAATTTCGATATGGCGGCGGGCTTCATAATTAATGGCTTGGCGGATAAAGCGCATGGAGTTGACGTTCTTAATCTCGCAGCGCGTGCCGAGCTCTCCGCCCGGCTTACGGACAGAGACGTTCACATCGGCGCGCAGATTGCCCTTCTCCATATCGCCGTCACAAGTGCCTAGCGCACGGACAATGCCGCGAAGCTTTTCGACATAGGCTGAGGCCTCTTCGGGGGAGCGCATATCAGGCTTGGACACAATCTCCATCAAGGCCACGCCGCAGCGGTTTAAATCGACATAGGTCTCATCGGGCGAAAGGTCATGGACGGATTTACCCGCATCTTGCTCCAAATGCAGACGCTCAATCCCGACGGTAACAGGCTCCAGCGTATTGCCGTCCGCATCAATAGGCAGCACTTCAATCTCGCCCTCACCCACAATGGGATGCTCAAATTGTGAAATTTGATAACCTTGGGGCAGATCGACATAGAAATAGTTTTTGCGGTCAAAGCGTGAGAAGAGATTAATCTGCGCGTTCAGGCCAAGCCCCGTCTTCACGGCTTGCTCCACACAAAACTCATTCACCACAGGCAACATACCCGGCATCCCCGCATCAACAAGCGATACTTGGCTATTCGGCTCGCTGCCATATTCCGTGGACGAGCCCGAAAAGAGCTTGGAATTAGACGCGACTTGCGCATGGACTTCCAATCCGATGATAATCTCCCAATCACCGGTCTCGCCTTTAATATAATCGCGTGGGTCTCCGACCCGCTTAGCTGTGAACATTAAAACTTATCCTCGAAAAAGACTTCATCATCAGGCAAATATCCGCCTTTAGATTGCGCAGGCGTTTTGGCTTTACCGATAGCTATCATCATACCGACAACATGATCGTCTGGTAGGTTGATTAGCTTACCCACCGCATCAGCGTCGAAACCAATCATGGGGCAGCTGTCATAGCCCATGGCTTTAACAGCCAACATAATCGTCTGGGCAGCGATACCAACAGACCGCATAGCTTCGTCGCGTTGTTGCCACTCGCGCCCACCGTAAAAATCGCCAATTGCGGGGACAAGGAAATCTTGCGCCTCTTTAGGGGCATCTTCCCAATAACGGCCGGGCTCTTTCGCCCAAGCTTGCACATCGGCGCATAAAACAATCAGATGCGAAGCCTCTGTCATTTGTGCCTGCTCCCATCCAACAGCGCGAATTTCTGCGCGCAGGGCTTTGTCATTAACAAAAACAAATCGCCAATTTTGAATATTAAACGAGGTCGGGGCCTGACGAATGAAGTCTTTTAATTCGGCAATTTGACCCTCAGGGATTGTAAACTCAGGATCGTAATGTTTAACAGCGCGTCGCGCGCGAATGGCGTCTAAAGTGTTCATATCAAACTCCTATTATCTATTTCCACCAGCGTTCAGGCCAAGACCCGTCTTTACGGCTTGCTCGACACAAAACTCATTCACGACAGGGAGCATACCCGCATCAACAAGCGAAACTTGTGAGTTAGGCTCGGAGCCATATTCCGTGGACGAGCCCGAAAAGAGCTTGGAATTAGACGCGACCTGCGCATGGACTTCCAGCCCGATGATGATTTCCCAATCACCGGTCTCGCCTTTAATATAATCGCGTGGGTCGCCTATGCGTTCTGCTGTAAACATTATTTGCTCACTCTTTTATCATTTACTTAGAGCCTACTGGAGTTGCGGCTTTCAACAATAACTGCATAAGTTTAGCTCTATCTTCAGGAGATAAATTCGAAAGAGCTGTTAGGCCTGTAAACTTAGGGGGCTCCACAACGTCAACTTTGACTTTATCTGTTTCTTTTTCGCCTTCAAAAACCTTAGTTAGCTTAAACTTACCCCCAGCCATAGAAAGCTCAGTAGTTCCATCCTCTCCCCAACGCTTATCTTGGAAAGTAACAACATTACCTCGGAACCTACCGTCTACATTTGACCCCGCAATTTGCTGAATAAGAACTTTTTTCTTATTAGAACGAGCAATAACCAGAGCTAACTTGATATCATTGTTAAATGAAACATTCATATCCTCGACTACCTTCGGCATAGGGCCTTTTGCACCGACGCCCGTCCGCATTTCAGGCGAAACAGAGCTTCCACGACGGTCTTCAGAATAGAACGCTGTTATAGGGTCCTGCCAAAATATACACACGGCGCCTTTGCTCTGAGGTCGTTCCGCGCACCACTCAATAGGGTTACGGTCCGCTCGTTGTTGGGTTTGAGATACTACTCGAGAATTCCTAAGTGTTGTTATGGATTGCGTAAATTGACGGGCATATAAAGGTGTCCCTGCTTTCAAAGTCATTTCTGAGTTTATTTGAGTTACACCAGGACCAGATGTATATGTAACATCTTCAGTTAATCGACCTTTTCGCACATGATCCGCATCAATTTCAGCGAAAATATCGCCTTCATTCTTTATTCCAGGAGCAAGTCTATACTCCTTACCTGTTATTTTCAATCCGGCCTTACCCTGCCAAATCGCAGGTGCTGGCTCTGTGGGCGGTGTGTAAGTTGTTCCACATGACGCGAGAGCAAAGCTTGAAACAACTGCTAATGTAATTATTTTTTTCATTTTAAACCCACCACTTCTCTGGCTTAGCCGTAAATCCAGCCGACTTTTCAAGCGCGCTTGCCGCTGCAAACACCGTATCTTCATCCAGCGCTTTTCCGATAATCTGTAAGCCTAGCGGCAATCCATCAGCATCGAGGCCCGCAGGAACGCTAATGCCCGGCAATCCCGCAAGGTTGGTTGTCACGGTGAAAATATCATTGAGATACATTTTCACGGGGTCGTTGACTTTGCGGCCGACTGCGAAGGGCGCACTCGGCGCGGTTGGCGTTAGGATAGCGTCACATGTCTGCCACGCATTTTCGAAATCTTCGACAATCCGCGTACGGACCTTTTGCGCGCGCAGATAATAGGCATCGTAATAACCCGCGCTGAGCACATAGGTCCCGATCATGATACGGCGGCGGACTTCTTTGCCGAAACCTTCCGTGCGTGTGCGGTCATAAGTGTCGTTGAGGTCTTCGCCGTCAACGCGCAGGCCGTAACGCATGCCGTCATAACGTGCGAGGTTTGAGGAGG
>JAHDDT010000043.1:5038-18769 GCA_020629195.1 Hellea sp. | reverse complement strand
GCCGTGACCATGGCCACGCCAGGGCAATCTAAATGGAATTGCGCGAAATAAGCGGTGGGCGAGAGGGCGAGACCGATATCCAAAACTTCAACACCTGCATTGACGAGGCCGAGCATCAGAGCTTGTTTAATGCCTAGCGAATAATGACGGAAATCATGCCCAACAGCCATTTTAGGCGGGACGCCGCGCTCATGCATGAGGGTGCCCAGACCTTCTCCCAGCGCCTGCACGCCGTAAAGGTTTAGCTCTGAAGGCTTTTCATCACCTGGAAGTCCAAAATACCACCGCGCATCATATTCTCTAAAACCCGTAGGTTTAACGAGGGCTTGGGTTTCAAACTCAATCGTATTCGGAGAGAGAGCAGGTTTAGGGGTGCGGTTTGTCATTTAAAAATATCCTCAAATTTAAATTGCCGCATATAGCATAAGGCTTAAGGATTTATAACAGTAAATGTTCGTTTTCGAACATTTACACGCAATCAATGACCTTTCGATCGCATGAAAAGATTCCCTCTTTATGATTTTGGTTTCAAAACGCCGCTAATCTGGTGCATGACGCCATTAGACTGCATCATATCGGCTTGGGTAACAGTCGCGAGCGTCCCGCTTGGACCTGCCACTTTCACGCTGTCGCCCATGACATAGACAGTAAGTTCAGTGCCAGCCAGACTCATCATTTTTACCGGCGCACCATTTTCAGCAACAGCCGCCTTAAGCGCAGCGGCATCCATAGCGCCTTTGACGATATGGCCTTTTAAAATGGCCGGAATATTGGCATCAGCGCCCAGCCTTGCAAATTCAAAGGCTTGGTCATTGGGCGCAAAAACGGTGAGCGGGCCAGAAGCTTCTAATGCGCTTTCGAGATTGGCGGCGCGGACTGTTTCGACAAATGTCAT
The DNA here is from genome assembly GCA_020629195.1 of Hellea sp. Lineage (GTDB taxonomy): Bacteria > Pseudomonadota > Alphaproteobacteria > Caulobacterales > Maricaulaceae > Hellea. The sequence goes on along the minus strand of JAHDDT010000043.1, from coordinate 17,874 downwards.
CAGTTCAAACTTTGTCATCGCGCCATAGAGAAGTGTTTCTGTGGCGGCAGGGGTTTCAGCCTTTGGTTCCATAACAGAGGCGGATGCTGTCATCGTTTCCGAGGTTTCGACGGTTGCTGGTTTTTCACTCATTATGCCTGTTTCAGGCATTGTTTTTTTAGCTGTAGCGCAAGCGCATAGGGCAATAGCGGTAGCCGCGGCGAGAGCCGCGCGGGAAAAATGTGTCATTCGGGGTCTTTCCGGAAGGGAATCTGTCCAAGCTTCCTAAGCCGTCCCAGAGTTCTGGAACTGTGTGAAAGTGCCTTGGGCGGTTTTGCGGCTAATAGCAAGCGCTAAGCGCTGTTACGCTATCCGTTGCGCTTGACTTTTATAGCTACAGACCCATCACCGCGCTTTAGGAACTTTACTGGGTTAAAAGTCATGACGCGCAGCAAGGCGAAAAGCCCGACATTGCGCTCAACATCCTTGCGGCTTTTCCAAATTGCAGGAATGCCTTTCACGCCATCTCTTACGCCTCGCCATGTGGGTTTTGCGCGGCCCTTCCTGAAGAGCGACCAAAACATAAAGGCCAAATTGAGCGCGATATGAAAAGGACCAAATAGGAAGAGGCCAAGCGGAGGCATACACTTTATGAATGTCCACAGGCGGTTGCGCGTGCCGTGATATACCGCAAAGGGGGAGGCTTTGCCCGATATGCCGCTACTGACATGATCAACAATGGCATCGGCTTTTTGAATGCAGATACCGCCCGCGAGCCTAAAACGAAATGCGATATCGACGTCTTCGTGATAACAAAAAAAACGCTCATCAAATCCGCCAAGCCGTTCAAAAGTCTCGTGGTGATAAAGCGCGGCGGCGGCGCAGGGGCCAAAAACTTCGGTGGTTTCGGGGGTGTGACCTTCCGTACTGTGGCCATGTTTGCCGCGCCACGCCAATCCTGCGGCATGATAAAAATCGCCGACGCCGTCATATATATTAGGCTCCAGCGCCATATATTGCGTACTGCCCACCATGGTCACATTTGGCGCGAGGGTGGTGGCTTCGAGCAATTTCTCAAGCCAATCAGGCCTTGCAAAAGCATCGGGGTTTAGCAGGGCCAGCCACTCGCCACGAGCTTGTTTTGCCGCGATATTATTGCCCCGCGCAAAGCCCGTATTCTCGCCAAGCTCCATAATCGTGAAACGGCTATCAAGCTCGGGGAGTGCGGCAATGGAATCGTCTGCCGAGCCATTATCAACAATGAAGCACTCGAAATCTGTGAGGGTTTGGTCGGCTACGGACTGAACACAGCGCGACAGCCATTCTTCGCCATTATAATTGACGATAATGACGGATATTTTGGGCGCAGGGGTCACGAAACCTGTGTGGCAAATTTCAAAGCGTAGGTCACCTTATATTACAGCTTGCACAAGATATAATAAAAACGTTATATGCAGCCAAATTTTAAAATAGACACCTCATTAGAAGGATGCCCCATGAGCGCCAATGACTATATCGTAAAAGACATTTCCCTCGCCGAATATGGCCGCAAGGAACTTGATATCGCTGAAACGGAAATGCCGGGCCTGATGGCTCTGCGTGAGGAATTTGGCGAGAGTAAGCCACTCAAAGGCGCGCGCATTGTGGGCTCGCTTCACATGACCATTCAAACAGCGGTTCTGATTGAAACGCTGACGGCTTTGGGCGCGGATGTGCGTTGGGCGTCTTGTAATATATACTCGACTCAAGACCATGCGGCGGCGGCGATTGCAGCGGGCGGCGTGCCTGTCTTTGCGATTAAAGGCCAAACATTGGAAGAGCATTGGGATTATCTAGATAAATCATTCCTTTTCCCGGAAGGCGCGAATATTATTTTGGATGATGGCGGCGACGCGACGCTTTATGTCTTAATGGGCGCTCGCGTCGAAGCAGGCGAGACTGACCTCATCGAAGGTGAGCCAGGGTCTGAGGAAGAAGCAGCGATTTTCGCGCAAATCAAAAAGCGCCTCGCGGAAAGCCCGGGCTGGTTTACAAAAACACGCGAACAAATTGTCGGTGTTTCTGAGGAAACCACAACAGGCGTTCACCGCCTTTATGAGCTGGTTGAAAAAGGGCAGCTTCCCTTCCCGGCGATTAACGTGAACGACTCTGTTACGAAATCTAAGTTCGACAATAAATATGGCTGTAAGGAATCTCTCGTGGACGGTATTCGCCGCGCCACTGATACAATGATGGCCGGTAAGACCGCTGTGGTCTGTGGCTATGGTGATGTGGGTAAGGGCTCAGCCGCTTCACTTCGCGGGGCGGGTGCGCGCGTGAAAGTCACGGAGATTGACCCGATTTGCGCGCTGCAAGCGGCGATGGATGGTTTTGAAGTCACGACGCTCGAAGATACAGTCGCCGACGCGGATATTTTCATCACGACAACAGGCAATAAAGACGTCATCCGTATCGAACATATGCGCGAGATGAAGGACATGGCGATTGTCGGCAACATTGGTCACTTTGATAATGAAATCCAAGTCGCGGCGCTAAAAAACCACACATGGACGAATATCAAAGACCAAGTTGATATGATTACCTTCCCCAAAGGCAATCGTATGATTTTGCTCTCGCAAGGACGTTTGCTCAATTTGGGTAACGCGACAGGCCATCCAAGCTTTGTGATGTCGGCTAGCTTTACCAACCAAGTGCTCGCACAAATCGAGCTTTGGGTGCGCGGCGATCAATATGAGAATAAAGTCTATATGCTGCCCAAGCATTTGGACGAAAAAGTTGCGCGTTTGCATCTTGAAAAAATCGGCGTGAAGCTGACGGAGCTGTCTAAAGAGCAAGCCGATTATATTGGCGTCACAACGCAAGGTCCGTTCAAGCCTGAGCATTACCGCTATTAATTAAATAACTGAGCGGCGTAATTCTGCGCCGCTTTTCACCTAAGCCTCTCACAATAATAATAAAAAGCCGAAAGCCTTAAACTCCGAGGAGCGTGCCATGAGCCGCAAAAATTACGACTTCACATCTGAATCTGTTTCAGAGGGCCATCCTGATAAAGTTTCTGACCGCATAAGTGACGAAATTGTTGATCTATATTTCCGTAAATCTGTTGCGGCAGGCATGTCCCCTTGGGATGTGCGTGTTGCGGCTGAAACACTAACGACCACGAATAAGGTCGTGATTGCAGGCGAAACGCGCGGCAAGGATGTCTCTAAAGATGAGATTGAGGCTGTGGCCCGCGCCGCGATTAAAGATATTGGCTATGAGCAATCCGGTTTTCACCATGCTCATGCTGATATCGATGTCCTTCTTCATGCCCAATCCGTCGATATTGCCCAAGGTGTCGACAAAGGCGATGGCCTTCACAAAGAAGAAGGCGCTGGCGACCAAGGCATTATGTTTGGTTATGCCTGTTCTGATACGGCCGACCTCATGCCGGCCCCTGTTTATTACAGCCATAAAATTCTTGAGCGCCTCGCGCATGCCCGCAAACATGAAGGCGCGAGCCAGCTTGGACCTGATAGTAAGTCGCAAGTCACAGTCAGCTATGAAGACGGTAAACCCGTTCGCGCTAAAGCCATTGTTCTTTCTACACAGCATTTAGATGCGAGCATGGAAAGCGCCGATGTTGCCGCGCTTGTAAAGCCATATATTCATGAGGTTATGCCAGAGGGTTGGATTACAGAGGATACGATCTGGCACATAAACCCCACGGGTAAGTTTGTGATTGGCGGTCCTGACGGAGATGCGGGCCTGACAGGACGTAAAATCATTGTTGATACTTATGGCGGTATGGCCCCGCATGGCGGCGGTGCGTTCTCTGGGAAAGATCCAACAAAGGTTGACCGCTCAGCCGCTTATGCCACGCGTTATCTCGCGAAAAATATCGTCGCCGCAGGGCTCGCCCCTTGGGTAGATATTCAAGTGTCTTACGCGATTGGCGTAGCGAAACCGACGTCAATTTACGTCAATGTTGATGACAATAATGCGGTGTCCGGCGATCAAATCGAAGCCATTATCCGCAAAGTCATGGATCTATCCCCGCGCGGCATTAGAGAGCATTTAAAGCTCAATCAACCCATCTATGCACGCACAGCTGCTTATGGCCATTTTGGGCGCACGCCTGATAATGACGGCGGCTTTAGCTGGGAAAAGACCGATCTGGTTGAGGCTATTAAGGCTGCTCAGACGGCTCTTTAGGGCGGCTAAGGGCCGAGATAGAGTTAGGGCGCGCGCTTCGCGCACGTTGTTTGAATTGCAAATGATGTCTCAAAAAGCAGGCTAAGAGTGCCTGTTTTTTAAGTCTCTATTTTTGAGATGAATGCAATTCAAACTAATCGTCGTAATAGGCGCGTTTGTGGCTTGCGCGTTTATCCCGCCCCTTTGGTTTTTTACCTTTAGGCGCTTGATACATTGACAGGTCATAATGCGGATCGCCTAGCGGCATATCATTTTCATCATAGGCTTGCGCCCCGAATGTAAGTTTGGTTTTACGGTGACGTTTGGACATAAAAGCCTCCCTCGAACGCCGTTCTCAGAGCCTAACACCTTAGCTCTGTGGGAAGATTATATCCAAAATCTGCTATCGGGAAATAAGAAAAATACACTCAGTCACAAATTTTTACATCTCAAAAATATCTTATTTGGGCGCTTTTTCCTTATGTAAATCTTCGAGCTTTGGCGCTTCGGGAGTCATGGGGACATGCTTTTCCATAGCGCCTGCGAGGCCCATCATGGTTTCCATCATGCCGCCCATGGCCTGTTCATCTGAAAAGGTTTCGAGCATGACAGCAAAAGCATTATTAAAGTCTGGCATTCCGTCTTTACCAGCCTCTAATGCACCTGAATTTTCTAAGCGGTCACCAAAGGCGCGAGCTGAGCTTTCCATATTTTCACGAAAGGCTTCATTTTTCATGAGACCCATCATTTCGCCCATAATGAGGTTCATATCAGGCATTTGCTTAAGGGCATCTTGTATGTCTGAGGCATCTGGCAATTGCGGAGGGGCCATTTCAGATAGTTTGAGCGGGGCTTTAAGCTCTGCTTTCGTCTCTGTTTGCGGTTCAGGATGCGCCATGGCCGCTGAAGAAAAGGTGAGGGCTACAAGAATAGGGATTGCAAAACGAAACATAAAACACGCCTCCAGGCTGTTGATTGAGTTTGCATTAGCAAATTCAAGATGAACGAGACCCAAATGCGATAAAGCCAGATACAATAGGCGTAAAGTCATGTTGGGGGGCTGGTGGCGATAATATTATACTACGGGGCACTGTAGCCTAATATCATCGCCAAAGATGCTTAGAGCTCCAGTTTTTCTAAACATCCACATTGCGCCCCATGAGATTGGATTAGGAGCCAATTTAGCCAAAATCTGTGACTTATATCACAGTTTTGGCCAAATAATCATGACAGGCGGCCATGAATTGCTTATGGCGACGCCGTGAATAATGATGATTTGATATGTGTCGCCGCGATCGCTGGTGCTTTTGGCGTTAAAGGGGAGGTTAAGCTAAAACCTTTCACGGAAGCGCCAGAAAATTGCGTGGGTTATGGCCCGCTTCTTTCCAAGCAAGGAAAAGTGCTTCTAACGCCAGAGAGCTACCGCCTCGTTAAGGGGGGCGTTGCGCTAAAATGCCCTGAAGTCGCTACGCGTGAACAAGCTGAGGCTCTTAAATCAACTAAACTCTATGTGCCGCGCGCAAATTTTCCTGCACCAGAGGAAGATGAATATTACGCGGCTGATTTAATTGGACTAGACGTTAAATCCACCGAGGGTAAGCGAGTCGGAACCATCCTCAACGTCGTAGATTTTGGCGCAGGTGAGCTGCTTGAGATAAAACCGCTTCAGGTTAAAGGTAAGAGCGGCGCAAGTTTTTATCACCCCTTCACCAAAGCTGGAACACCTAAAGTCGATATTAGAGCTGGGCGTGTTGTGATTAAAATTGAAGAGGCTGAGTAGAGTTTTCTGAATATTTATGGTAAATCCAAATTAACACTTATGAGTGTGAAAACTCGGGTTTTGTTCACATTCGCTCTGCTAGGTAAGTCATAGTGCAGCTGATATAGACATTGGCTTTGAGAAATGAATTCTTTAGTTGTGCGCCTCATCTATACTCTTCTTTGACTTGGTGCTTTTGCATCAAGTTTTTTTTTGCTCTGATTACACTAAAGCACAAACTGGGAAGAATTCCGTGACTCTTACGTCAGTGGCCTCTAAAACCCGCGCCTATGAGTGAAAAACCCTCAGATATGGGCTTAAATCCGTGGCGCGCGACAGTGCTGACGCTGTTTTCTGACGCCTTTCCTGGTGTACTTGGCGCGTCAATTATTGGCGGGGCTGAAAAAAGCGGCATTTGGGCGTTAGAAACGGTGGACATACGCGATTTTTCCGTTAATAGGCACCGAACTGTTGATAGTCCGCCTGCGGGCGGCGGCTCTGGAATGGTATTAAAACCTGATATTGCCGCAAAAGCTATTGATAGCGTGGTCAACTCGAACTCTGTTTCGGGGTCTGACCGCCCACTGATTTATTTGACCCCCCGGGGCAAGCCGCTAACCCAGAAACGGGTGAGGGAGCTGGCATCGGGTCCGGGTCTTATTGCGTTTTGTGGACGGTTTGAAGGACTCGACGAACGCGTCATTGAAGGCCGCCAAATGGAAGAGATTTCCATAGGTGACTTTGTTTTGGCGGGCGGCGAGGTGGCGGCGCAAGTCATGATCGAAGCCTGTGTGCGGCTTCTTCCGGGAGTTCTCGGAGACGCGCAAAGTGCATCGGAGGAAAGTTTTGAAGACGGCTTGTTGGAGTACCCACTCTATACCAAGCCAAGAGAATTTGAAGGCCGGGCTATCCCGGAGGTGCTTTTAAGCGGTGATCATAAGAAGATCGCAGCTTGGCGGCGCCAGAAAAGTGAAGAGATTACCAAGGCCCGACGCCCGGATATGTGGACGGCCTATAAAAATGGAGACGATCATGAACGTGATTGAAAAATTAAATAAAGCCGAAGAAGCCCGCCTTCTTGAAGGTGGTAAAGTCATCCCTGAATTTTCAGCCGGTGATACGCTTGTCGTTCAAGTCCGTATTACAGAAGGGACTCGTACACGTCTGCAAGCTTTTGAAGGCGTCTGTATTGCGCGCTCGGGTAAAGGCGTAAATGAGAGCTTCACAGTGCGTAAGATTTCTTACGGCGAAGGTGTTGAGCGTGTCTTCCCGGTTTACTCACCCCTTGTTGAAGCGATTGAAATCAAGCGCAAAGGTAAAGTACGCCGCGCGAAGCTGTATTACCTGCGCGATCGTCGTGGTAAGTCAGCGCGTATCGTCGAGCGTACAACTGGCCGCGGCATTGTTGCCGCCCGTAAAAAAGGCGAAGCCAGAAAGAAGAAAGACGCATAAACCGCACAGTCTTTCATCAAGATTTCAAAACCCGTCCTTAGTGGCGGGTTTTTTATTGGGCGCTTGGTTGGTTCACGCAAAGATAACTAATAATTATCTCGCATCGCGTGCAAGGCTCACCTATATTGCGCCCGATGAGTGTAGAGCCAAATATCAAAACGAAGCCGCCTAAGTTAATGCGGGCTATTCGCGAGGCGATGGCAGGAACGGAGTCTGTTCAGGAACGCTTGGATGATTTTGTTCAAGCAATATCCAAAGCGATGCGAGTCAAAGTGGCCTCGATTTATCTTCTGCGCCAAGGTGAAGAGCTTGAGCTCTCGGCCACGCAAGGCCTTAAAAAATCAGCGGTTCATATAACGCGCATGAAGCCAGGAGAAGGTCTTGTGGGCCATGTGGCCTTGACCGCGCGGCCCCTTAACTTAGCGGACGCGCCCGCGCATCCATTATTTTCTTACCGTCCTGAAACAGGCGAAGACCCTTATAATTCGTTCCTCGGCGTGCCGATCCTTCGCGGCGGCCGTGTCTTGGGTGTGTTGGTCGTCCAGTCCAAAAAAGCGCGAAGCTTTAACGAAGAAGAGGTTGAAGACCTGCTGACAGTCGCAATGGTCCTAGCGGAAATCATTGTCGATGATGAACGTGTGGGCGGGAAAAAGGCCGCGCTGAAAGGTATTACCCTTGCGCCTGTTAAGCCTGAAACTGTCATCGGGAAATCTTTTGCTGGCGGTCTGGTTGAAGGGCATGCTTATTTGCATATGCCGCCCGTTGCGCCCGCAAATATGCTGGCAGATAACATAGCAGCGGAAGAAATCCGTCTCGAAGAAGGCGTGAGCAAATTACGGGCCTCTGTTGACGCTATGGTCGCCGGAGATACAGCCAAATTATCCCGCGCCAGTAAAGACATTTACGAGACTTATCGCATGTTCGCCTATGACCGAAAATGGGTCGGGCGCTTGCGCGAAGCGGTGCATTCAGGCCTCACAGCAGAGGCCGCTGTTGAGCGTGTACGCAATGAACATCGCGCGCGGTTGATGAAGTCGCGAGACCCTTATCTACGCGCTCGCCTCCACGATTTAGAGGATTTGGCGAACCGCCTTTTAAGAGCCTTATCGGGCGAAGCCTTAGGGCCGGGGAATAAGAATATTTCAGATGACGCGATTATTTTTGCGCGTGAAATCGGCCCTGCGGAACTGCTTGATTATGACCGAGATAAATTACGCGGTATTGTTCTCGAGGAGGGATCAGCCTCTTCGCATACAGCTATTATTTGCCGCGCCATTGGCATTCCGCTGATTGGCCGCGCGGAAGGCGTGCTGGACTTGATTGAAACAGGCGACCTTGTCCTAGTCGACGGGAAAGAGGGCATCGCCTATATCCGCCCGCTTGATACCCAAGTTGCGGGCTTTAAGATGCGCCAAAACATAGCCGGCGAAATGAGCCGCGCCTATGAGGAAATGAAATTTACGCCAGCCAAGACCATCGACGGAAGGCATATTTCACTACAATTAAATGCTGGACTATTGGTGGATCTCCCGCAGCTTGACCAGGCTGGAGCTGACGGAATTGGACTGTTTCGAACCGAGTTTCAATTCATGGTGTCGGAATTTATGCCGCGTCTCAAAGAGCAAACGGAGCTTTATCGTAAAGCTATAGAAGCGGCGGGGGACCGCCCTGTCACGTTTCGAACGCTGGATTTGGGCGGCGATAAAATCTTGCCTTATATGGACCCTGTACCAGAGGAAAACCCGGCCATTGGCTGGAGAGCCATTCGTATTGCTTTGGACCGTCCAGGCTTGATGCGCTATCAGCTTCGCGCGCTTGTGGCGGCTGCGGCAGGACGGCATTTGAAAGTCATGTTCCCTATGGTGGCGACAGTGGATGAATTTATTCAAGCGAGAGCTCTTTTTGACCGCGAAGTTGAACGCGCGAAAAAACTCGGCCTTGAACTCCCGCAAAAGATAGAAGTCGGGGTGATGTTAGAAACTCCATCTTTGGCATGGCAAGTGCGGTCTGTTTGCGATCATGCAGATTTTGTATCGGTCGGGGCGAATGATTTAATGCAGTTTTTCTTTGCGGCTGACCGCGATAATGCGCGGGTTTCAGATCGCTATGACCCGCTTCATCCCGCGGCTGTGTCCATCTTGAAGTTTATCGCGGATGGCTGTATCCGAAATGATGTGCCTGTTTCCGTTTGCGGCGCAATAGCAGGCCGTCCCTTAGAGGCTCTGACGCTCGTTGCGATGGGCTATGACCAGCTCTCTATGCCCGTCACAGGGATTGGTCCTGTGAAAGCGGCGCTATTAAAATTAGATGCCGAAAAGCTAAGAGAGCGGCTTGAACCGCATATCTCAATCAATTCACGCCTCTCTACGCTGCGCGATATTGTGAGAGAGTTTTGTCTGGAAGAAGGTATTCCGATTTAGGATTTGTCCCGACACAAAAATGCGCTTGTAGGGACAGGCTTTTTCTTGCCTAGTATAGCAAATCAGATTCGGTTTGGTCTGTGTTTAAAATTGGGAGGCTTGCAAATAGCTTATGAAAAACGGCGATGCTAAAAAATCTGAAACTTTGGAGGTGCGCATATCCTATGAAACTAAGCGCGAACTTTCAGAACGCGCTAAATCAGAAGGGCGCACAGTTAGCGATGTTGTTAGGCATTTAATAGGCTCTTATCTCGCTCTCCCCGTTTCCAAGGCACATAATTCAAAACTCGGAGATGCAATTATGTTGATCAAAAAATTACTGACTACAAAACCTAAGACTGCGATTGCGGCCATGGCAGCTTTGATATTATCGCCATTAATGATTATTCCATCGGCAACGGCTGAAAGTCTGATATTAGATATTGCGGGCGAACATATCCAACCCGTTGAAAAAGATGGGGTCAGAAAGCGAACATTTGAAACACAAGTCGAACTTGAAACGGGCGCAACAGTTACCATGGGTTTTGATGGAAATTTAGTATCTACAGACCCAGATTTTGTTCACAACAGCAACTGGTTAAGTCTGAAGGTAAATAATGTCGACATAGTAAAAGGCAAAAAAAATGTCTCAATGACAGTTTCAATCTATCATAAGGTTCAGGGTGAAGACACCATGGTCGCGGAACCTATCATAAAAGCTATTTATGGAGAATCTGCAGAATTTAAGATGGTTACGGACTATAATGACGAAACAAATACAGTTTATGAAAAAGGACAAATGAAAGAAATTTCCTTGAAGGTGACACCTCGCGCAAAGTCTTAATTTAACCGTTCTTATCTTCACCCTGAGACGGTACTTTGTAATTCGCTTTGCTCATTCCGAAGGGATTAACGAGGTTGAATTATGATTTAAATCCCATCAGGGTAAATTGGCCTTATATCATATGGAATATCATCCAAATTCCCCAGTACGGTATTGGCTTCCTCATCTAGCGGCAAATATTCATCCAAGAAAGCTTTGACCGCGTCGTAATTACCGTCGCCTTGTAGCCTAACGATTTTACCTGTGAGGTCAGAGATGGCTTGCTCGAGCTTAGCGAAATCTAATTTAAATCGTTGCTCTTTTGGGAGCCATTCAGCCGCGCCAACTTCTCGGAAATAATTATATTGATAGGCCGCACCTTTGGCATGGGCTGCGCCTGTACCAAACCGCATGGAACGAAACTTTCCTGTGAAATAGGTCGCAAGGAAGGCTTGCTTATCTGCGATATCCAGCTCTCCGCGCTCCATCATGTAGAGAATATTGTAGGCGCCCATAACATCGGCTTTACCCTCTTCAACGCCAGAGGCGAGGTCTTTGAGCTGCGCATTCACCGTCGTTTCAACACCGTCGACGGTGATGGTGCCGGGCCCAAGTGAGTGAGACAGCTCGTGAAAGAGCGTGTTATTACTCATCCATTTTTTCGCGGTGAGCTTGGCTTGCTCTGGGACTAAAACGCGCTCGCCAATCGGGGCGAGGATACGGTCATATTTTGCGCCGAGTACATTATTGAGAATAACTTTCTTCGCGCCCTTAGCTTCACGCACGCGTTCATCATTGGGCAGGTTAAAGGCAATAGTTTGCACCCCATTTTCATTATCGCCGCCACCATGGACTTGGTAAGTCACAGCGATGGGGGATTCAAAACCGCGTTCAAAGTTTTTATACTCTTCTTCGACAGGCAGGTTCTTTTCCATATCTTTGAGGAAGTCTTTATATTTTGCGAGCGCTTTGGATTCCTCGGGGTTTTTAATGGTGACAAAACTTTCAAAGGCCGTTTTATAGCCGAAGAGTTTATCATCATAAACTTCGTAAGGTCCGATAGCGACTTCGATATTACCCGTTAAATCCATCCACGCCATTTCAGAGTCGAAATAGTCATCCGTGCGAAAGGACGAAGCCCTCATACGAAGAAAGCGCTTCAGACGGTTATTATATCTATCGGTCGGAAGAAGGTCTGCGGCTTCGCGCAAGAGTATTCCGGCTGGCATAAGCCATTCAGCATAGGCCTTGGAATAAGGCACAGCAATTAAGCCGCCATTCTCATTACGTCTGATAACCGTATATCCTGACGTGAAAGCTTCGGCATCCTGCGGATTGGCGGCAATGTGGTCCTCAAATTCTTGTTTCGTCATGTCAGCTGGGTAAAATCCAGCCCCTTTTGGACAGGGCGTATCACCATAAAATACATAGCCGTCTTCAAGGCCGTCACAGACGCTAAAATGTAGATCAAACATATCAAGAAGAAGCTGTTTATCCGCACGATCTGAGGCGGCAATCTCTGCGCGAATCTCGGGATTACGAACATCCAACTGACGTAAATAAACCTCTGAGAGAAGCTTGCTTGCCTCAATGATTTTGTTAATGGCGGCGCGTTCACCTTCGGCGAGGAATGATGTGTCGGGGTTCATTTTAACTTCAGCGAATTTTTTATATTGCTGGGCCAAGTCATAGCTCTGAGCATCTGCCGTAATTTTAACGGGCTTAACCGCGACTTCGTTTTTTGGTCCGCAAGCAGATAGCAGAGCTGCGATAGCTAATGTTGTGAAGAGATGAGAGCGCATAAAAGATCCTGTTAAAAGTCTATGGCGTTTGTCTAACTGATTTGAACGCCTGTTATAAGGCTAAAGATAAGAGAATTATGGCAGGGATGTGGCTATGACTGCGTTCACAGCTCGGCAGATATTTTTGCAGCCAATTCCTGCAACTTACCCATATCTGCCATGTCACCTGCGCCGCCATGCGCGCCCAGAGATGTGCCTTCATAGCGGGGGATGATGTGAACATGGGTATGAAAAACGGTTTGCCCAGCGGGCGCACCGTTAAATTGGGTAATGACAATGCCGTCGGGTTTGAGGGCCGTCTCAACAGCCTTGGCGATACGCTGAACGGACCCAAAGAGCCGCCCGATATCTTTGGCATTTGTCTCCAGTAAATTGCGCGACGGGGCTTTGGGAATAACGAGTGTATGTCCGTCGGATTGTGGAAACACATCCATGAAAGAGAGGATATT
>JAHDDT010000043.1:0-4938 GCA_020629195.1 Hellea sp. | reverse complement strand
TAACGAGTGTATGTCCGTCGGATTGTGGAAACACATCCATGAAAGAGAGGATATTCTCATCCTCATAAACTTTCACGCAAGGCATCTCGCCTCGCAGAATCTTGGCGAAGATATTATCAGAGTCATATTGTCCGTAGAGGCTCATGGTGTTTCTCTTAATTTGGGGACGGCTATATATTTGGCGTGCAGTAGGATTAGCGGCATAAAAAGCCAGAACGATGCGATAGCCCTAAAGTGAAATTCATCATAAATAAAGAGCGCAACCCAAATGACGAGGAGCAGTTCTGGAGCCAAGAAGAAGATTGGTAAAAATATCCCTGAGGCCAAGCTAAAAACCGTGCCGCGCTTCCACATGCCAAAGCGCCGTGGTGCGATAGGGTCGAAATCCGTCATTGGGGTTTGTTGCATATCTTTTAAAAATGCCAATGCCTTATGATATTCTTGTTCTGGTATTATGATGATTATGCCGCCATAGGCGATAAGCTGCAAAGCAGATATATGGGCATGATAGTAGTTATTAAAACTCGGGTGAAATCCGCCCGCCTCTAATGTAGAGAAGTCGACACAAGCAGTTGGAAGATTATTGTAACGTTTGAAAATGACAGATTTCAAAAATTATTCACTCTTCTTAAAAGGCGTATGCTTGCCCAATACATCTATCTCATATTCAACGGCATGTCTCTCGCGTTTTAAATAATCACTGACCGCGTCGCGTAATCCTGCATGGGCGAGATAATGGGCAGAATGCGTGGCGATGGGTTCATAACCGCGCGCTAATTTATGTTCGCCCTGGGCCCCTGCCTCGACCTTGGGCAATCCAAGTTCAATACCGGCTTCGATCGCTTGGTAATAGCAAAGCTCAAAATGCAAGAAGGGCTTATGGGAGAGGCATCCCCAATTGCGCCCGTAAAGCGCGTCGCTACCAATATAATTCAGTGCGGCGGCAATTGGCGTGGCCCCATCAAAAGCCATAATAAGGATAATGTCATCGCGCATAGTCTCTTGCATAATGTCAAAGAACTTGCGCGTCAGATAAGGTCGTCCCCATTTTCGCTGTGAGGTATCAATATAACACTGCCAAAATATATCCCAATGCTCAGGCTTTAGATCGTCCCCCGTAAGGCGTTTAATCGTGATGCCGTCTTGGGCGGCGGTGCGTTCTTTGCGGATATTTTTACGCTTTCGCGATGCAAGGGATGCGAGGAAACCATCAAAGCTGTCATAGCCGCGATTAATAAAATGAAATTGCCGATCTTCGCGATGGGCAAAGCCTGTCTCTTGGAGGACCGATAAATCCTCATCTTGGAGAAATGTGAGGTGTACGCCAGAATAGTCCCAATCGCGGCAGGCCTGAACCATAGTAGAGATGAGCCCGATTTTGACGTCTTTATCTTTCGCCAGCAATCGAGGTCCTGTCGCAGGCGTAAAGGGGACGCAGCCTTGAAGCTTGGGGTAATAATCCATACCGGCCTGCGTCATGGCATTGGCCCAGCTATGGTCAAAGACATATTCGCCTTGGCTGTGCGTTTTGGCATACATTGGCGCGCAGCCAAGCGCAGTCCCGTCTTCATCTTCGAGCCAGATATGGCGCGGTGTCCATCCTGTCTCCTCGGTGGCTGACCCGCTCGCCTCGCAAGCCTTCAAAAAACGCCAAGAGAGAAAGGGATGTCTGCCTTCAGGCAGATGCGCGTCCCACTGCGCTTCCGTGACGTCACTGATGCGGGTTAAAATTGTGGCGGTATAAGTCGGTGTGGTCACTGACTATATACGGCGCCGACCTGCGGAAGGGATATCTCAATGACAGCGTCAATTTCGACAGCCACGTCAAGCGGTAGGCTCGGCGCGGAAACAGCGAAGCGGGCGTGACGTCCTGCCTCGCCAAAAACCGCCACCATAATGTCCGAGCAGCCATTGATAACTTTAGGAATATCCGCCTGTGTTGCTGTAGGGAGGGCTTGGACAAAGCCGCCAAGTTTTATGATGCGCGTCACACGGGTTAAATCTCCGCCGCAGGCAGCTTTCATCTGGGCAATGAGGTTTAGAGCTGAAAGCTTAGCGGCCTCTTGACCCTGCTCAACTGTGAGGTCTTCGCCAAGACGCCCGCCAATCGCCTTATCTCCAATCTTGGAAATTTGCCCCGAGATAAAAACCATATTTCCGCTAATTACATAAGGCACATAATTAGCAACAGGCGCCGCCGCTTCGGGAAGGGTGAGGCCAAGCTGAGCGAGTTTTTCGTCGGGTGAGGTCATTGGGTCATTCCTTTTTACTTGCGAAGAGCTAGAGGATTTCCCATTTAGCGTAAAGCTAAACTAGAGATAAACATGCCAGATATTGATACCATTTTTCCGTTACCTTCATTGAATTCCGCTGTCACAGACTTTTTAGAAAAACGCCGCTCTAATTTGGCAAAGGTTATGACGCAGCCAGGTCCGGATGATAACGTCATAGAAGACCTATTGACGATTGCCGCGCGTGTTCCCGACCACCGTAAATTAGCGCCTTGGCGTTTTGTTCTTTTTCAAGGGAAAGCCCGCGCGGATTTCGGGCAACACATTGCGGCCTCATTCATGAAAAATAATCCTGATATGCCGCAAGACAGAGCTATCTTTGAAGGTCAAAGGTTTCTAAGGGCCCCCTTAGTTGTTGGCGTTATATCAAGCCCAAAAGAATGCCCGCGAGGAACGCCTGAATGGGAACAAGTGCTGTCCTCAGGCGCTGTTTGTTACAATCTGTGCCTTGCGGCGCAAGCAGCTGGATTTGGCGCGCAATGGCTGACGGAATGGTATGCTTATGATGAGGATGTTCAGGGCGCGTTAGGGCTTTCGCCGCCAGAAAAAGTTGCAGGATTTATTTATATTGGTACCCCAACGGAGCCGCCTAAGGAAAGAGCACGCCCTGAAATTACGCCGCTTATCACGCGCTGGTCTTCTTGAGCGTGCAGTTTTTAATGGTAAGCGAACCAGAATAGAGTAAGACGGTTTCATGAAAACTGCTGACAAAACAGCCCCTGACGAAAGTCTTACGGCGCCGCGCGATACCTCTTCACGTTTATTGACGTTCATTGTCGATGAAGCGCCTGCCTCAGGCTCGGCGACTGAGATTGCCGATGGAGTTTTTTGGCTGCGCTTTGACCTTCCTATGAAGGGGCTAGATCATATCAATTTATGGGCGCTGAAAGATGGTGACGGATGGGTCATTGTGGATACCGGCATTGGCAATCGCGAGAGTAAAGCCATTTGGGAAAAACACTTCGCCGAGCTTATGGGCGGGCGTCCTGTGAACCGCGTCATCTGCACTCACTTACATCCCGACCACACAGGACTTGCAGGGTGGATTTGTAAGAAATTTGGCGCGCCCCTTCTCATGACGCGCGGGGAATATTTCCTCTGCCGCTTAATGGCTGCCGATACTGGACAAGTTGCGCCGCGCGAGGGTGTCAATTATTATCGCAAAGCAGGTTTCACGGCTGATCAAATAGAGCTTTATAAGATGCGTTTTGGCGGTTTTGGCAAAGCGATTTCACCGCTTCCGCATAGCTATGACAGGTTGACTGCTGGGGAGACAGGCAAAATCAATGGGCGCGAATGGCGTGTGATTATTGGTTCAGGCCATTCCCCTGAGCATGCGTGTCTCTATTGCCCAGAGCTGAATATCTGCCTGACAGGCGATCAGCTTCTTCCTAATATTAGTTCAAATGTCTCGGTCTGGCCAACTGAACCTGAGGGCAATCCGCTCGAAGATTGGATTTCCAGCTGTAAACATTTGAAAGCCTCATTACCCGAGGATGTGCTTGTTGGCCCCGCGCATGGGCTGCCTTTCAGAGGGGCGCATCGCCGCCTGGATAAATTGGTGGAGCATCACGAAAAAGCCCTGACGCGATTATTGGAACATTGCAAAGAGCCTCGCCGCGCAACTGAGGTTTATTCGGTTTTGTTCCGCCGCGAAATCAATGATGGCAATCGTATAATGGCCGTAGGGGAGTCTATCGCGCATTTAAATTGCCTGAAAGGCCGCGGGCTCATATCCCGCCGCCTCAATGATGCCGGGCAGTTCACTTATAAAGCTAGGCGGCAAACAGCAGGCGCTTAATTGCGGCCTGTTTCGATACCTAAAATATTGACCAAATGAACGAGTAGCATAAAGCCCGTGGCAATGGCGCCAAGGCTAATAATAATCCATGGCACCATGCGCGGTTTAAGCTTGTCATGCTTGGCAAAATGCCGCCGAAACGCAAAAATACCGACTATAATGCAAGTCGCCAAACCTGTCGTTGTCAGCAGGAGGTCATTAGATATATTCATTGGTTTTAATTAGGGTTTCGGGCGGAGGATTCAAGGGCGGAAGCGTTGAAATGCCATGCTCCGTTTTGTGCCAGTGAAAGGGATTACTGCGTAATTCCCAAAGCGCGCGCAAAGTTGGTCCACAAAGGGCGAACCAGTAAAGTGGCATAAAGGGAACAGACATTAAGAGAGCTAGTTTTTTTGCCCGAACAGCCCCAACGGCTCCGATAATCATGCCCGCGCCGTAACTGATGCCAAGGCTGATGATAAAAGGCAGGGGTATGGCAATGGGAGCCCCAGCCATATATTGATATAGACAGTAAATTCCAGCTGCTGCCATGACAGGAAAATGGAAAAGAGCGCTTAAGAGCGTAAGGCCAAGAGTGAGTTGAAGTGTAAAGAACCGGGCTAAGCCTTGCACGCCACCAGGTGCAAAAGGCGCGCGCATATGGCAGCGCCACGTTTGCATATAGCCTTTCATCCAGCGGGCGCGTTGGAAGTGCCAAGACCTAAAGTCAGCAACAGCCTCTTCTTGGGTTGGGGACGTAATATATCCGAGTGTCCAGTTTTTGGCGGCAAGCCGAAAGCTTAGATCAGCATCTTCCGTCACGTTGTGGGCGTCCCATCCTTCGACGTCATCCAAGGCTTCGCGCCG
>JAHDDT010000042.1 GCA_020629195.1 Hellea sp. | reverse complement strand
CTTAAAACTTCTCTGGCCTTAGGACTTCAACGTCTGCAAGACTTAAGACAGCAATATGTGCGCCCATGAGGTTTTCAAGATCGTCAATGGCGGTTTTAACCGCTGAATTATCTAATATTGAAATAATCATGACCATGTCGCGGCTGGCCGATAAGTCCGTGCCCCGCTGCCAGCGCATATTACTGCCATATCCAGCCATAGCTGGAAAAACGGTATACCCTTTGACTCCAGCTTCCTCTAAGACACGGCACGCCCGTTTAAGCGCGGGTTTTTCAATGATTATTTCTAATCGTTTTTTCTGATGCATGATGTCTTAACCCCCTATCCATTGGGCGAGCATAATATAGAGCGGTATTCCCAAGGTCAGATTAAAGGGGAATGTCACGCCTAATGATAGGGTTAAATATATAGATGGCTGCGCTTTGGGCAATGCCAAGCGCATCGCCGCTGGAACCGCTATATATGAGGCCGACGCCGCCAAAGTAATCAGGAGCGCTGCGTCGCCGACGGATAATCCCATCCCCCAACATATCAGAGTTGTTATGGCGGCGCTTATGAGCGGCATCACAACGCCAAAACTCAGCGCCCCCAGATCAAGCTGACGCCAGCCTTGGCGAAGGCCCCGTCCTGCATTTAGCCCCATATCTAAAAGGAAAAGACACAGCACGCCTTGGAACGGAATGACAAAGAAAGGCGAGATTTTTTCCATGCCGCGCTCGCCTGTGATCCAACCAATCGCCAGGGCGCCGACCAAAACAACGACCGATGCGTTTAAGAAAACCTCACGGAAGAGCTCCCCCTTTTCGGATCCTGCAACCTCTCCACTTTTTTGTAAGCCTCGGTTCGCGAGCCATAGCGCAGACATAATCGCGGGAACCTCCATAAGGGCCGCCATTGCCACCATATATCCTGACGTTATTACGCCTGCCAATTCCAAAGCTTGGGTGGCGGCCACAAAAGTAACGATTGAGATAGAGCCGTAATGCCCCGCCGTCGCAGCGGCGTCTATGCGGCTCATTTTACTGGTTGTACGCAATAACATGTAGGCCAGAAATGGGCCCAAGAATGATAAGAGTAATGCGGCTAAGGCAATTAACAAGATATCAGACGTCAGAGCCGTCTTGGACATCTCGACTCCGCCCTTCAAGCCAATGGCCATCATGAGATAAATCGCAAGCCCCTTGGCGAAGGCTTCGGGAACCGTCATCTGTGATCTTAAGAGGGCCGCACCGAGCCCTAAAACAAAGAATAATACAATGGGCGATAATATCGTCGAAAGAACTAAGTCTACTGACATAATAATAAGCCCTTTTAATGCGCCAAGCGCTTAGCTTGACGGATCCACCCGTAAATTGTTCAAATCTTCAGGCTCGCCAATAATAGCCACCTCATCTGTCTCCAGAAGAGTCTCTGCGGCCGTCGCCATAATAATATCACCCTCGCGTTCGATAATCGCAATCAAACAAGAGGCCGGAAGCGTAATCTCTGAAATTTTCTGTCCCGCTTGGCTAAGCAATGCCGGGAAACTAGCTACAGGGCCATGTAAGAAGTGATCGTCACGCATCAGCACTTCATTCATGTCGCGCTCTGTCTGTGAGGACATCCAACGTATTTCAAAGTGATCACTCTGCACAACTTCGGCCAAGTGACCTGCGAGGCGTAAATCAAGTCCCACTGGCTTTTTAGGTGTAATCAGGAACATAAGTGTGTGGGCCTCTGTCGCCGTATTTATGTTGAGCTTTGCCTGAGGACCGAAACGTAGAACGAAAAGCTCAGGCTCAACAACATCATCATGAGTCTGGTAAGCGATATGAACGCCCTCGCTAATGGGGTGCATGGTAAAGGCTTCATTCTGCATCATTTCCATGATGACCTCAGGCGCGATATCGAATTTCTCAGTCGCTTGCTCTGCTAGTATTTCGGCAATGTGAGAATTATCATAAATCCCATAACGGAAATCCATCATCACAGAACGGGCAATCAGCGCTTCATATGAGAGGTTCTCTGCCTGAGTTCTGTCATGAATGATTGTCATGAGTTCGCGCTCCAAACCTTCATAACGCTGTTGACCGAGGCGTTCGTGAATATGGAAAATCGCGCCCCGGCGCTCTGTTCTGTCGGAAGCGTAGAAATAATACCACAAGACACAGGCAATTGTGACCATGCCCGTAAAGGCAATAGCTAGGATGCCCATCTCGATTATGAGCCAGAAAGAAACCAATATCCCGATAATTTGGAGCCAAGGATAAAAAGGCGCTCTGTAACCAGGCTTATAAGTCGGAATACGGGACTCGCGCATCACGATGACGGCCACACAAACAAGACCAAAGAGCAGGAGTTGGAACGCACTGGCGAGTTTAGCCACGGAAGCCACATCGAATAAAATCAAGACCAAGATCATCGCCAGCACTGTTACGATAATCGAAATGGTTGGCGTTCCATACTTGCCGATTTGACTAAGCTTTTGCGGCACAAGTTTGTCTTTCGCCATAGCGTAAGGATAGCGCGAGGCGGACATGATGCCCGCATTACCCGTCGAAGCGAAGGCGGCTATAGCGGCGACAACTATGAGAATGACGCCAAGATCAAAAGGCGCCCAACCGAGAAACTCGCGTCCGGCATCTGCAATGGGTGTCAAGCTGCCATAAAGCGCTTGAGGCTCTAAAATCGTGATCAGCACCATGGTTCCCAGCGTGTAAATCACTGTCGCCGTGATGAGGGACAGCGTCATTCCAAGGGGAATATTTCTATCGGGATTTTGAACCTCTTCGGCTACACTCGCGACCTTAGTCAGACCTGCATAGGAGACAAAAACAAGACCAATTGTAGAAACAAATCCCACCAAGCCCGATTTAAAGAACGCCCCATAGTCTTTATCGGCTTTGAAGGCATTGACGATACCTGTTTCCTTCAGGCCCAAAATGACGAAAGCGATCAATATAACGACCAAGGTGGTCACAAGGATGCGCTGCAATAGCGTTGTTTCCTTCGCGCCAAAAATGTTTATGAGACCGAAAGCGATGGTCAATAATATCGCCGTAACCGTGAAGGGAAGGTCCAGATAGAGGCCCAGATAAGCCCCCATACCCACAAGGGCGAAAGCGCTTTTAAAAACAACCGCTATCCAAGAACCTAGTCCGCCGATTGTCCCCATGAGAGGCCCCATAGCGCGGTCTAAGAAATAATAGGTTCCGCCCGCTTTTGGCATCGCTGTTGAGAGTTCCGCCATGCAATACATGGCCGGCAAGATTAAAAAGCCAGCAAGCAGATAAGCGAGCCAGACAGAATTACCTGTGTAAGATGCCGCAATGCCCGGCAGTAAAAACAGGCCCGAGCTGAACATCGCGCCTGTTGACATGGCGTAAACGTCAAACAGGGTCAGGTTCTTTTTAAGAGATTTTGTCTCTGCCATGATAGATCCTTAAAATAACACCTTAGGAAAGAGTGTCCCGAACACTATTTTCTGCATCCGGGATATAATCTTTTCAGGTTATTATGTCTCTACAACTACTGTAGATTCGTCGGATTTATTGCAGAAAAACCGGAGTAATGTAAATCCTAATACACCGGAGGCGATGGATCCCATCAGCACGCCCAATCGGACGGAATTCAGCGTGTCGTCACCTTCAAAGGCAAGCGTTCCAATAAAGAGGCTCATTGTAAAACCGACACCTGTGAGGCAGGCAATACCATAAACTTGGCACCAATTGGCCCCACTCGGTAGCTTCGCAAGCCCAAGCTTTACGGCAATCCATGAGAAAGAGAACACGCCGATTTGCTTACCTAAGAACAGACCTAGTGCAATACCAAGCGGTATAGGGGCCAAGACATCGCTAAATGTAATACCTTTAAGCGACACACCCGCATTGGCAAAGGCAAAGAGCGGAAGAATAAGGAACGCCACCCAGATATGCAGTGCATGTTCTGCGTGATGCAGCGGAGATGTTTTTGTCGGATCATTTGCTTTTAGCGGAATAGCCAGCGCCGTAATAACCCCTGCAAGGGTCGCGTGAACGCCAGACTTAAGCACACAAGCCCAGACAAACACACCAATAAGCGCATAAGGCATAATGCGCATGGTCTTTGAGCGATTAAGCGCTATCAAAGCAAGTACACCTAGCGCCGCCCATGCGAGGGCCGTAAGCGAGAGATTTTGCGTGTAGAACAGCGCAATAATAATGATAGCCACTAAGTCATCGATAATCGCAACGGCAAGAAGTAAAATCTTCAATGAAACAGGCACGCGCGAGCCGACTAAAGCCAAAATACCCAGTGCAAAGGCAATATCTGTTGCGGCTGGGATAGCCCACCCTTGCACAGCAATTGGGTCGCTTATGTTAAAGTAAATATAGAACAATGCAGGTACGACAACACCACCAATCGCGGCGAAAATCGGCAAGGAGGCTTTATCAAAACTGGATAGCTCCCCTTCCAAAACCTCCCGTTTTATCTCGAGCCCTACGAGGAAGAAGAAGATTGCCATCAAGCCATCATTAATCCAAAGGAGGAGTGGCTTTGCGATCTCAAAATTACCAAACTGAACCTCGACTGGCGTCGATAAAAAGCCTGAATAAAATCCACTGAGCGGCGAATTATTCGCCACGAGAGCCAGTACGGCTACAAACATCAAGACAAAACCTGCAGAGGTTTCGTATTTTAAAAAGTCCTGAATTTTATTAACAATACGGGGCATCTTTTTTCCAATATAAATGAGCCGGCCCGCTCAGAAGCAGGTCGGCGACGTTTTATTACTTTTAAAGTTAAAGCGTTTTGGCTGTTAGGCCGCAATCCCGAAAAATATCATAAGGCTAATTAGGGTGAGCTCTGCTTTCATTTGTCCAATTTTGGTTTTGAGGGCTGTCACTTTAAGTCTCCTATATGTTTCAGGTTTGTGGGTGTCGAGCTAATTGTGGTTTAGAACCACGATGATTTCACCGCTGCGGGCGGCATGGCAGCAGCTGAACGGCGATATCTACGGCGGCGTGGAGATTGGCGGTTAAAACGTGCATATTCCAAACGCTCTGTGCCACGTTCTGCGTCATGTGTTACGGGTATGAGAGCTGGGGCCTCCATGGCTGGGAAAAACTTCGCCATCATGTGAGACAAACTTTGCGATAGTGACTTCATGTTATGAGTCCGTAACATCTTAAACTCCTTGTGATTTGTTACAAGAAAGAGATAGGCAAAGACTTGTCATAGTTAAAATATAAATATACTATACTTTTAAAAGCTTTAAGCTATGGAAACACTATGAAACCTACACTTCGCCAAATGGAATATTTAGTGGCCATTGCGGATACAGGCACATTTGGCGAAGCCGCAAAGCGGACCTTCGTCAGTCAACCCAGTCTCTCCGCACAGGTCAAAGATATGGAATTGCATATCGGAGCCTCATTATTGGAACGCGGACGTCACGGTGCTCTGCTGACTCCTATTGGTGAGGAAATGGTCAAACGGGCACGTATTGTCCTACGCCAAGTTGAAGAGATGAAAGTGCTAGGCCGTGAAGCCGAAGGTACATTGGCGGGCCGCGTGAAATTAGGTGTCTTGCCAACTGTCGGGCCTTACCTTTTGCCGCAAGCCACGCGAAAACTACATAAAGCCTATCCCGACCTTCGGCTTTTTGTAAGAGAAGAACGCACCGTTGATCTTCAAGACCATCTCGCCTCGGGTGAATTTGACGTTATAATTTCCACACCCGAAGATCACTTGGACACTAAAACCCTGCCGCTCGTCAAAGAGAATATATATATATGTGTCGCGCCCGATGACCCGTTAGCCGAGTCACGTAAGCCTGTTTCAATCACAGACCTTAAGGGCCGGGAATTTCTTACCTTGGGACATGGTCATAAATTTACAACGGTCGTTCAAAATCTTGCCAGTCTTGCAGAAGCGACAACCAGCGGTGAATATGAAGGCACAAGTCTGGACACTATTCGCCAAATGGCCGCAATGGGCGGCAGCGTGGCTGTTCTGCCCAGCCTTTATGCTATTTCAGAAGCCAAGCGAGACCCGCAGCTTATTGTCCGCCCAATCGACCACCCTACAGCCCAAAGGCAAATCAGTCTCATTTGGCGAAGATCTTCCCCGCTTGCCAATAAATTTGAAAAAGTAGGAGAGGTTTTCACCGAAGTCGCCGCCACAATTATGGCTTAGACTTTGATTGTGAAAATTCTATTTTGATAAGTCATCGCGACCGCCGTCATATTTGGCATAGCGGCCTGAAAGGCTGGATCAGACACATATAATCCGCCTGTATATGTCCCGAATGACGGCAAAATAATACAGTCCTCGCTAATCGCAAAACAAGGCGAAGCGACAGATCCAAACTTAGCTTTGATTTTCGCTTTTGGATGATAATGACCACAGATATTGATGCCTTCTTGGACGGCATATGGGTGGTGGGTCAGAAGGAAGCCACCTGTTTGAATATGGTCTTCTCTTTGGCCATGAAGCGCCGATGGAATATCGGGATCATGATTACCTAATACCCAGACGAAATCACAGCTAGGCGTCATGAGTTGGTTGAGACGCTGAGCGGCCTCGGAGGACAGTCTTTCATCCGCCGCGACATCGTGAAAACTATCTCCTAATGCGATAATGGATTTGGGCGCGTAATCCGCCACAATTTGGCTAAGCCTTTCAAGGGTATCATGAGTATCAAAAGAGGGCAAAACAGATCGCCCGAATTCGCGAAGATAGCTGCCTTTTTCAAAATGCATATCCGCAACCAGTAATGTCTTGGTTTCTGGTATGAAGGCCACTTTACGCGAGTCCAGTACAAGCTCGCCTGCCCGCGTGTTTAAACTATGCGTTTCATGTGTCTGTGTTTTTGGCATCCACGAAAGCCTTTACAGTGTCCAGCCGCATATCAGCCATATCCTCATGACTGGCTTGTTCTAAAATGGCAATCTTAGCATCTCCGATAAGTGTCTCTTTGCCAAGCTGCATCATCGAGGGAATAGATAATGGGGACGCATGGGGTAGTGTTATGTAATCAATTTTACCTTGAACATCATCTAGCCAATGACGAAGCCGTTCAATATCCAATAAATCCCTTTCCGCTTCATCCTTGGCAATACGCAGCAGAACATGGTTCGGGTCATATTTTTGCAGAACGTCATAGATCAGATCAGTGCTGAAACTCACTTGCTTCATGGTGCGTTTCGCCCCCGGCAAGCGCTGTTCTGTCAGGCCCGCAATCGTCGCAATTTTACGAAAGCCGCGCTTTACCATAGGCGCTTCTTTGACCCATTTTTGATAATCTTCCTCTAATATGTCCTGAGACATGAGGCTCTTCACCTCATTAACAGGCTCCATAGATGTAATGGTTAGAGCGTAATCCGTAATGGAATATGTTAGAGGTTTCAGGCCCTGCTTTTCCATGCGCCGCGTCATCAAAAGCCCAAGAGCCATATTGACTTTACGCCCCTCAAAGCTGTGAATCACAATGACATGTGCGCCTCTGTCAAAGAACCCTTCAACAAGAACCCCTTGAGGACCGGGGAGTTTTGAAAATTCTGATTGCAGCTTCAGCCAAGCTTTAATTTGCGACGGAAGGCCCGTCCATTGCGAAGGATCGGAGACTGTATGTCTTACGCCCTCAGCCAGAAATGTTGAAAGCGGCATCACGCCTCCGGCAAAGGCCGGAACTTTGGGCGGCGTTTTTTTCGGCATGGGGCTAACCTCTAGCGCCATATCGCGCACCCCGTGATAGCGTAGAACTTCCCCGCCAAAAACAAAACTGTCACCCGGAGCAAGCCCCATCACAAAGCGCTCTTCAATTTCCCCAATATTGCGCCACCGCTTTGACTTCATATTTGGAAAACGGCGCACCTTTAATTTCGCATATTCGACGATAGTGCCGATATTCATGCGGTGCCGCCGCGCCTGTTGCGGTGATGAAATCTGGTAGCCTCTGGAGGTCGCATTTAGCCGCGCAAAGCGATCATAGCTCTGCAAAGCATAGCCGCCATCTTCAGCAAATTTCACGAGCAAATCAAAGTCAGCTTTGGACATGTCGCGATAAGGCCACGCCTGTCGAATTTCTTTCAATAATTCGCGTTTTTTAAATTTTCCCGCGCAAGACCGATTCACGATATATTGCACCGCGACATCCATCGCGCCGCTGCCATAATCTTCACCGTCACGCTTCCCACCTTTAATGGCTTTTATGGCAACGGCGCATTCGACAGCCTCGAGCGGGTTGCAAGGCACAAGTACAGCCTCTGAGGGTTCATCCATGCGGTGATTAGAGCGTCCTATACGCTGTAAAAGACGGCTGACGCCTTTGGGCGCCCCGACTTGCAAAATCAAATCTATGTCGCCCCAATCAATGCCCATTTCGAGCGCCGATGTGGACACCACAGCTCTGAGCTTGCCCGATGCAATTAAGTCTTCCGTCTTTTGCCGCCGCTCTCGGGACAAGGAGCCGTGATAAAGACCGATAGGCAAGTTGTCGTCATTGACCTGCCAGAGCTGCTGAAAGAGGAGTTCCGTTTGAGCGCGGGTATTGACGAAAATAATAGCGCTCTTGGCTTTTTTAATGACACTGTAAATATCCCGCACAGCAAAGCGGGGGTTATGTCCACCCAGAGGATAACTATTTTCACTCTCCATGATCGTAAGCTTTGGAGGTGCGTCGCCTTTGACAGAGATAATTCTTGCAGGAGAGTCAGTGGGGCCTAACCATTTTGCGGCAGAGGTTTCATCGGCAATCGTCGCTGACAATCCAAAACGGATATGATCCGGCGCAAGCGTTTTCAGCCTAGATAAAGCCAGAGATGTAAAATCTCCGCGCTTATTTGAGGAGAAACTATGAAGCTCATCAATAATAACGGTCTGCAAAGATGAGAAATATGTCTCTGCATCTGGGTATGACAATAATAGCATCAAGCTTTCAGGCGTTGTCAGCAAAATATCAGGAGGTGTCTTACGCTGTTTAGTACGCTGATAACTTTTCGTATCTCCAGTACGTACCCCAACCTTTATGGGTAGGCCAAGCTCAGCAATGGGGCGATTGAGATTACGCTCTATGTCATTTGTTAGGGCGCGAAGCGGAGAGATATAAAGCGTATGCAGTTTTGGCTTTGCTGACACCTCCTTATGCGAGAGATCAATCAGGCTTGGCAGAAAGCCCGCAAGCGTTTTTCCGCCGCCTGTCGGCGCAATCAAAAGAGTGTCTTCGCGGCGATCGAAAGCCTGAACCATTTGGCGCTGATAATCACGAAGACTCCAGCCTTGAGCCGTAAACCACGTCTCAAAGATTTTTGGAACTTCTGCGCCTTCCAAACTTTTCTTATGTGATACCGTATCAAGCATAACTATATTACGATGGCCTTTCGCGAACAGACTTGGGAGTCTTACATCTCAAACGCCTCACCAGAAAAATGGATGCAAGTAAGACCCGAAGGGCTCTATTGTGCGCCGGCAGATATTTATATCGACCCGCACCAGCCCGTGGGGCGGGCCATCATCACCCATGGTCACGCAGATCATGCACGCTCGGGGCATGGCGAAGTCTTTGCGACACCCGAAACGCTCGCCATTATGCGCACGCGCTATTACCTCAAAGACGAAACTGCTGAGACGGGCTTGGCCTATGGCAAGCGTTTTGACCTTGGTCATGGCGTGACCCTTTGGTTTGCGAGCGCGGGGCATATACTTGGCTCTGCCCAAGCGGTCTTGGAATATGACGGCAGCCGCGTTGTCGCCGCAGGGGATTATAAACGACATCCCGATCCGAGCTGCGCGCCCTTTGAAGTCGTGCCTTGTGATGTCTTTATAACCGAAGCCACATTTGCCCTGCCCGTTTTTCAGCACCCACCTCTGGAAATCGAAGTCGAAAAATTGATGCGGTCTTTGAAAACGCTGCCGCACCGCACCCATATTGTCGGCGTTTATGCGCTCGGGAAATGTCAGCGCGTGATGAAGACTCTGCGGCTGGCAGGTTATGACGCGCCGTTTTACCTGCATGGCGCTTTGAAAAAACTCACCGAGCTTTATGAAAGCTATGGGCAGGATTTTGGCGAATGGATTATGGTCAGCGATATTCCCCGCGCGGATAAGCATGTCTTCCAAGGCAAGATTGTGCTCTGCCCGCCCGCGCAAATAAATGATCGTTGGTCACGCCGTTTTGAAGATCCACTCCCAACAGTCGCCAGTGGATGGATGCAAATTCGGGCGCGCGCCCGGCAAAAACGCGCCGAAATGGCTTTAGTCGTTTCTGATCATGCCGATTGGGGAGACTTGATACGCACCTGTGAGGAGACGGGAGCTGAAAATATTTGGATCACGCATGGCCGCGTCGAAGCCTTAGAATATGCGCTTAAGCAACGCGGGATAAAGGCCAAGGCTCTCAATATGATTGGCCGTGATGAGAGCGTTGAATAATGGATAAGTTTGCGCAGCTACTGGACGATCTTTATTTTACCAATTCAAATTTGGCGAAAGAGATTATCCTCACAAACTACCTGCGCGCGACGCCTGACCCCGACCGAGGATGGGCGCTCTCGGCCATAGCCGGCACATTATCTTTTGATCTGTTCAAACGAAATGTCATTAAATCCCTCATGATGGAGCGGATGGACCCCTTTCTGTTTGATATGTCCAGAGACTATGTCGGCGAGATGAGCGAAACCGTCGCGCTCGCTTGGCCGCAATCGGCTGATCCCGTGCGGCTTAACCGACTGCCTGATTTACACGAAGTGATTGCCGAGTTTCAGTCCCGCGACAAAGCCGGCATTAGAGACTATCTGATATTGCTCTTGGATAATATGACGCCGTCTCAAAGATGGGCGCTTTTGAAATTAGGCACGCGCGGATTGCGAATCGGTATGTCGGCGCGGTCTGTGAAACTCACCCTCGCAAAGATGAAAAAGGTCGATATCGACGTCATTGAGTCGATTTGGCATGGACTCACTCCGCCATATCTTGATTTATTTGCGTGGATAGATGGCGAGGCAGAGCTTCCAGACTTAAGCGATAAAGTGACCTTCTCGCCCGTCATGTTGGCCCACCCCATTGACGAGGATAAAGATCTCGCGCGCATTTCTCCTGCGACGCATATCGCTGAATGGAAATGGGATGGAATCCGTGTGCAGATCTCTAGCAATGGAACCGAGACAAAAATATTCTCGCGCAAAGGCGAAGACATCTCAGGCAGCTTTCCCGACCTTGTGAGCTCTGTAAATTTCAATGGCATTATGGATGGTGAATTGCTGGTCAAGCCCGGAGGAGAGCTCGGCTCATTTAACGACTTACAACAGCGCCTCAACAAGAAAAAACCGACAAAGGCTTTGATGGAAAAGCTGCCAGCTCACATCATCGCTTATGATATTTTAGAAGTGGATGGTCACAATTTACGCCAAGAGACGCTATCAGAGCGGCGCGAAAAATTGGGCGCAGCCTTATCTGAAAACCCTCAAACGCGGATAGATATCTCTGAAACACTCCCCTTTAAGACAATTGATGACCTTCATAATTTGCGAGAGAAAGCCGCGCAAACAGGCGGCCTCATTGAAGGCCTTATGATTAAAAACACCTCAAGCGCCTATGTGTCAGGCCGCCCTAAACATGCGTGGTATAAGTGGAAACGCGATCCGTTTCTGTTGGATGCGGTATTGATGTATGCGCGTCGCGGAACAGGTAAGCGCTCGTCTTATTATTCTGACTATACCTTTGGGCTCTGGAGCGAGGACGGCGACTTACTCCCTATCGGGAAAGCCTATTTTGGTTTCACAGACGAAGAGCTCAAAGAGATTGATAAATGGGTGCGCAACCACAAGCTCCAGCGCTTTGGGCCGGTACAAGAAGTCGAGAAAGGTCTGGTCTTTGAAGTTGCCTTCGACTCTGCGCAAGAAAGTAAACGCCATAAATCTGGCTATGCGCTGCGCTTCCCCCGCATCCACAGAATTAGATGGGACAAACCCGCTTCTGAGGCCGATAAGCTCTCTAGCCTTAAAGTCCTCGTCGGAACTTAGAGTATCCCCTGAATGCAGGCCTTACGCGAAAATGCCCTGTGGATATTAACCCGTCCTAACAAAAGGTTAAAAAGATAAGTTTTTCAGTGCTTTAACCTTATGTTAGGCAAAACAGCGCCAATGATTCCTTCAATGATAAAAAAGCCGACTCAACAAGATGTCAGCCGCATGAAGGAATAAAAGTGAGCCAACTGCCTCTAAACCAAATCATTCAAGGCGATTGCATCGCCAATATGAATGCCCTGCCCGCCAATAGCGTCGATCTTGTTTTCGCGGATCCGCCTTATAACCTACAATTGGGCGGAGATTTATCGAGGCCTGATAATTCTGTTGTAAATGGCGTGACAGAAGAATGGGATCAGTTTGATACCATGGATGCCTATGATCTTTTCACCCATGATTGGCTGCAAGCGGCGCGGCGCATCCTTAAACCTAATGGCTCTATGTGGGTCATCGGAAGTTATCACAATATTTTCCGCGTTGGCGCTATTTTACAAGACCAGCAATTTTGGATTCAAAATGACATTATCTGGCGCAAGACAAACCCTATGCCAAATTTCCGCGGCACGCGCTTTACCAATGCGCATGAAACACTCATCTGGGCCACTAAGACCGAAGATGCCAAGCCCACTTTTCATTATGACGCTATGAAGATGATGAATGACGGCGTTCAAATGCGCTCTGATTGGACGCTTCCTATCTGTACAGGTATGGAACGCCTTAAAAAGTCTGATGGCAAGAAAGCCCACCCCACACAAAAGCCCGAAAGCCTTTTGCACCGCGTCATACTCTCAACATCAAATCCTGGCGACGTCATTGTTGATCCGTTCTTTGGGACTGGCACGACGGGCGCTGTGGCCAAGAAGCTTGGCCGCAAATTCATCGGCTTTGAAATGGAAGAAGAATATATCATCCATGCCCGCCGCCGCATTGAGAAAATTAATGAAGGGTCACTGGAAAACGTCGCTGTGACAAAATCCAAACGCGCAGAACCTAAGGTGCCCTTCGGAACCCTGGTAGAGCGCAACTTCTTGAAATCAGGAACAAAGCTCTTCTCACCAAATGGCAAAATTGCCGCGCGTATCAGGCCAGATGGTAGCCTTGCGACAGCGGATTTCAAAGGCTCTATCCATAAGGTCGGGGCTCATGTTCAAGGCGCGCCGAGCTGTAATGGTTGGACATTTTGGCATTATAAGACAGATAAAGGTCTGACTCCGATAGACGCTATTCGTACTGAAATCCG
The DNA here is from genome assembly GCA_020629195.1 of Hellea sp. Taxonomy (GTDB): domain Bacteria; phylum Pseudomonadota; class Alphaproteobacteria; order Caulobacterales; family Maricaulaceae; genus Hellea. The sequence continues at coordinate 5,680 of JAHDDT010000042.1, read as the reverse complement.
AGCGGGAATGGCCGTAACAGGGTAAATTTTCCGTTCAGCTCTTGTTTAACTTCCTTGTCTTAGGCAATATATCAATGCGAGGGGCGTCCCCCGCATGTTTTAACACTAACGGGGGATAATCCTATGAGTAAACGTGACGATCTAATTGAAAAATATGCTGCTGACCTGAAAGAAAAATGCAACGTAACAGCAGATATGGACTTTCTGCGCAAAGTTACAATTGGCTGCGGACCTTCTATTTATAACCGTGACGCTTCCACAGTCTCCGCCACTGACAAAAGCGAATTGGAAACAGTCAAAAAGAATTTCCTCATGAAGAAACTTGGCCTCAGCGATGGCCCGGCTCTTGATGAAGCTATCGATGCTGTCATGGATCAATATGGCCGTTCAACACGATCAAAATACCGCGCAGTCGTGTATTACCTTCTTGCGAAGCACTTTAATAAAGAAAGTGTCTATAAGTAATAGAAACTTCTAAATACTCAGTGCGAGAGCACTCATAATAGACGCGGCTAAGTTCACCATTGAGTGCTCGGCCGCGTCTTTATTTAGATGAAGCTGACATGACTTTTTTCATAACTGTCGGCAGGGCAAATTCATCAATATCTTTTAGCGAAGCCCATACCCCCGTTACAGATTTATCTATGGCTTCCGCGCGGTAAACATCCAAGCGAAGCTCAAAATGTGTAAAAATATGTTTCACATATCCCTCACATTTTTCCCAATTCCTGCTCTCGGGTGCAGCTTTTAGGGGGTCTTTAGGTTTCTCGCCCCACTCCGTCCCCGGAAAACCCATCATACCTCCAAGCAAGCCTTTATCTGGGCGCCTTCGCAGTAAAATACTATCCCCATGGCGCAAAACGAATGCGGCTCCATACCGAATTGGAAGCTTCGCTTTCTTTAATTTTTTAGGATAATCTGTAGGCGTTCCTTTTTTAAGCGCCGTGCAATAACTCTGCCACGGACAAATTTGGCATTTAGGGGAACGCGGCGTACAAATCGTTGCGCCCAAATCCATAATAGCTTGTCCATAATCGCCTGGCCGAAATTTCGGCGCGAGCGTTTTAGCCAAACGCCTATATTCAGGACGCGCTTTGGGTAACGGCGCATCTATTTTAAAAATACGACTGACAACCCGTTCCACATTTCCGTCAACAATATTGGTTGCTTCATCAAAGCAAATCGCAGCGATTGTCGCCGCAGTGTAAGGCCCGATACCCGGAAGTTTTAACAGCTCGGCCTCTGTCTTGGGAAAGTTTCCGTCATATTGGTCACGAATAACGCCAGCACATTTATGAAGGTTTCTCGCCCGCGCATAATATCCAAGGCCCGCCCACATGGTCAAAATACGGTCCCGATCTGCATTTGCCAAATCAATGACTGAAGGAAACTCGGCTAAGAATTTTTGCCAATATGGCGTTGCATGCGCCACTGTCGTTTGCTGAAGCATAATTTCAGACAGCCAAACAGCGTAAGGGTCAGCCACCTGCCCCGCATCGCGGTCTTCCGGCCTTACACGCCATGGTAAAACCCGTCCCTGCCGATCATACCATGCAAGTAACTGCTCCTGCATTTGCGCTATGTCTGTCTGTTTTTTCATCCGCAAAACCGATGTGACCGCTTTACGCGCTAGGCGCAATAGGCCAAATGTTATCTGTGTCACTTTCACGTAAAGATAAGCAGACGCTCAATACTTGGCTTGAGCAAAAACGCGGGAAACCGCAATATCGTCCTGCGCCCAAAGCTGGCGCGGCTGTGAATAAAGTTCTCAGGCCGCTTTCAAAGAAATTTGGCAGCGGCGGCGCATCAGCCGCCTCTCTCTCAAAACATTGGCCGGATATCGTGGGTACACGTTGGGCCAGAATATCAAAACCTGTGAAGTTTACAGGCGGAAAGGAGGGGCGCACCCTCATCATTGCGGCGCCGGGCGCCGCGGCAACACTGATCATGTCAGCAAGCGGCCCGATTATTGAACGCTTAAACGGACATTTGGGCGAGGGATATATTCACCGAATTCGCGTGATCCAAACTAAAATGCGTGCAGAGAGCAAACCCACAATGCCCAAACGTGGCCTTTCGCCGCGAGAGGAGATCCAACTGCAAGAGGGTCTTTCAAAAATAGAGAATAATAGTCTAAAACAGGCTTTAGAAAAACTCGGACGAGGAGTCCTCACTGATGATTAAATTTACCGCCAGTCTTTTAGCTGCATGCGCCTTTACAAGCACGGCATTTGCACAAACGACGCCTATGCCTGAACATGATGGTCATAATCACGATCATGCCCAGCAGACCAAAATGCCAGCTAAGGCCGTTCCTTTCGCTTTGACTGAAGCCCCGAATGATCACGCAATTGGCTCTGACAAGGCTCCCATTACAATGATAGTTTGGGCCTCTGTGACATGTCCACATTGCTCAGACTGGTTTACAAATGAATGGCCCAGTATAAAGAAAGAATTGATCGATACCGACAAAATGCGCTTCGTCTTTCGTCCATTACCTACGGCCCCCGCACAGCTCGCAATGGTTGGTTTTATGATGGCTGAATGCGCACCTTCGGATAAGTATTTCGAGGTTATTGAATATCAAATGGAATATCAAAAGATGATATTTGAAGCCGCCGAGAAAGGCGAAGCTCGGGCCGAATATGACAAGATCGGTAAAATGGCAGGTCTGGACTCAGAAGAGGACGTGAATGCATGTTTGGCCAATAAAGACAAATTGGCGAATATTCATACGAGCAATGAACGCGCCAATAGCGCGGAATTGCAAGGCGTCCCCGCTTTTTACATCAATGGCGATGTTTATAAAGGCAAGCAGGATGCGGAAACGATAACAAAGCTGATATTGGATATGAGTGAAAGAGGCTTATCGGTTCTTCCAGACGCGGCCTCCAAATAATGTCTGACTTTGAAGAGATACTTGCGCAGACCACGCCTCAACAATTGGCTGGAGACCCCATAGCGCGGAAGGCATTTACAATCTCTATGCTCGCAAGTGAATTTTACTTGCCAGTTGAGGAAAGTGAAAAACAGCAAAAAGATAAAGGCGGAATCTCTCTTCAAGCTGTTGTGGTGAACAATAGACCGCATGTCGTTCTTTTTTCTTCAGAAGACCGTATGAATGCTTTTGCACCCTCTGGAACACGTTTTGCACGGGCGACAGGAAGCAGCTTTTTTCCTTCACTGATGGGACATCATGCTATTTTAAATCCTGGCCCTGAGGGTTTGGTTTTTACCCCGCAGGACATCGCAGAAATTTTAGGAAAAGACTTTACTCCGCCACATCAAGGCTGCGGGGCCCCGGGGCATGTACATGGTCCGGATTGTCAGCATTAGCGCCTCCGCAGGATAAACCAGACGCTACATTGTCAAAAATTGAAGATCCGCCATTTAAGAAATAGGCCGCATCTTGCGCGAAAGCTTCCACCAGAAAATCAAATACAGCCCGAATACGCGCCGAGCGGCGTAAATCCTCATGAGCCACAAGAAATATATCTTCTTGCTGAGACACATTAGGAAGAACGCGGCGGATATTACCGTTTCGTCCTAGTGCACATCCCCCAAAGACGGGTAAGGCTCCGATTCCATACCCATTAGCGATGGCTTCATCAAATGCCCAAATCGAATTTGTTCTAAAGGTCACGCGTCCGGGGAGGTAATGCGGCTGATGATTATTATCCATGATCCAAAGCTGCTTATCATCCATGATGGTGGCCATGACGCCATCATGATCTTTTAAATCATCCAGTGATTGGGGAGACCCTTTTTGTTGAAGATAAGTTTCGGACGCAAATAATCCAAAAGTCGCCGTCGCAACCTTGCGGCCAATCAAACTATTTTGATCTCCGGGGCCCATCCACCTTACAGCAATGTCGGCTTCGCGTTGGGCTAAATTATAGTTTTTAAATCCGACACCCATATCGATAAGAATATCAGGATGGCTGGCCCGAAATACTTGCAGCACAGCAGGAAGCCACGACGTTCCAATACCTTCAGTTGCCGAAAGCCTGACAACCCCCGCCAGAGAGTCTTCAAGCGTCGCGGAAGAGCGGTCAATTGCCGAGGCCTCATCTTGCATGCGCCGAATATGATCAAGCATAGAATGCCCAAATGACGTTGGGACAAGTTCTCCATTTTCTTTTTTTAGAAGCGGCGTCCCAAAATGATCCTCTAACGCCCGAATACGCCGTCCGACTGTTGGCTGGCTCATAGACAGCTTGCGCCCTGCCGCCGTTAAGCTTCCTGTTTCTGCAACAGCTAACAAAATTGGGTAGTCTGACCAGTTACTCATACGGATGTGAATAGCATTTATACAAATATTGTCAATTCCATTCTTTTTTAAACTAAAATACATGGAAACTGTCAAACGAAAGGAAACGATATGACTTACACACTCCTCAAGAAAGCAAGCTTAGCAACTCTGACAGCGCTTGCCCTCACCGCAACATTACCTTCTACCAGTGCCATGGCGTCGGATAAGGTTGCGGACAGCTTTGTTGTCAAATCCACAACAGATGGCCGTATCAAGCTAGGTGTTAAAGCTTATAAACAAGGAAATTATGAGAAAACGGTTCGCATGACGCGCGCAGCCTTAAACACCTCCCTATCCCCAAAAAGAGCCGCTATTGCCCACTCCAATCTGTGCGCTGCATATGCGAAATTAGATTTGCTAGACGAAGCGCGGCAAGCTTGCGTTACGGCACTTGAACTAAGACCTAATTATGCGCCTGCAGAAGCCAATAAGGCGTCCCTCACCATACGCTTGGCTCAAAAATAAATTTGCTTTCCTCCAAAAGCAAAGCCCCGGCCTAGAGCCGGGGCTACAGACTTTAAATTAACTGCATCTTAGAGCCAAGGGCCGTCCAAAGGCGCATGCGTTGGGTCATCATTCGAACCCCCTTCATCCTCTAAAGTGATCTCATCAAGCCAAGGCCCATCAAGTGGTGCGCCCGTTGGATCACCATCATCAGATGTATCAGCATCCTCTCCTGTGATTTCACCCAACCATGGACCATCCAGAGGCGCTGACGTAGGGTCACCGTCATCTGAAGCATCAGTGTCATCTGCCGTAATTTCATTCAGCCATGGACCATCCAAAGGCGCGGAGGTTGGGTCATCATTCACCGCGTTATTATTGGCGGGGCCAAAAATAGCCTCAACGCCTTGCTGCGCATCATGGGCGATAGCCGCATCCATGGCGATGTCTGCGCCTGTCATAAAGCCTGCCGCATCCAAAAGAATACGGGGCTCAAGTGTTACAAGACCCAGATTCGTTTTTGAGACAGACGGCCCGTTTGCGGGTGGGCTTTGAATTCCAGACCTGCTTCTAGCTTTAAGTTTTACTGACATAGTATCCTCCTTGGTTTCTGTCATATGAGCTCCGCAGAACTCGGATTGAAAGGGCGAGACATGAAGACAATCACTTTGGACGCAGTCATAGACGCGGCCCCATATGCGTGGTGTTTTAGTAAAACCACTTATAGGTGTATAAACTCAATCAATAATATATTACAAGTTGTATTTTAAAATACACTACCGTTTCATCGAGGAGGTCTTGTTGGAGGATAAGTGAGTCACATAAAGAGCATCGGGAACAGCCACACTCTGAGGAGAGAGGTGATAGCTCTAATAATTTAATGTGAGGAAGGAAATTGCCATTTCAAAAGAAATGGCGCGAGTG
>JAHDDT010000041.1 GCA_020629195.1 Hellea sp. | reverse complement strand
GCTATCATTTGGCGAAAAACTATTTTAATCGCTGCGTCATTAACGGCGAAATCTTCAGCCCCAAAGGCGCGATGCATGCAGGTTTCTTTGACCGTGTCGTCCCCGCAGAGCAATGGCCCATGGCCATCCCCATGGCCGGCCAAATGTTCAAGCAAGCCAACCCCGCCGCCTTCAAAGGCACAAAGCTACGCAGCCGCAAAGAGATATTCGCGATTCTAGATCAAGCGATTGAGGATGACTTGGACCCCGCCAAAGTTCACGCGATGTAGCTTCTTGAAATGACAAAGTCCGAACCACTTAAGGGGTATATTACCGCTTTTGACATCGCCAAAAACACGGGAATAATTTTTTCATCAGTGGATGGGAAAGAATACTCATTTGCCGCATCAGATATAATTGGAAAAATTCCGGAATTACAAAACTATCCTGGTGTTTTTTTCTCCCTCTCTGAGGGCTGCGCGACTGCTGTCAAATATAACCCCGATGCCGTTCGTCCGAAAGAAAAGGCGAGACAAGGTTTGGCTATTTTGGGGGTCGCGAAATGTCCGAATTGCGACTGGCGCCTCCCCATTTTACCTAGCGCAGGAATGCCAAAAATTCGCAAAGGGGAAGGATTTAAATGTCCTGGATGTGAGACATCATTGAAGTTGAAATCAATTCTAGTAGGTAAGCATCATTACATTTCTATTGGAATCCTCACATTAGGCATATTGGCTTTTCGACGTATTCCGTACTGGGATATGAAATTACTTGTGATTCCGATTACGTTTTTGATTTTTGTATACATTCACTTACTTGAAAAGCTTGTTGTAGACGAAGTTTCGCAAACTTTCGAATGATGAAATACCCCGCCCCAACCCGTAAATTTTATGACCTGCGTGATGGCCGCATCTCTGCGGTGCATTTTGGAGATGTGTCCGAGCCGCCGCGCCTCCTCATGCTCAATGCCAATGGGTTTAATGGTTATAGTTATCGCACGATATTAGAGCCTCTCGGCGTGCATTGCATCGCGCTGGATATGCGCGGCCACGGCATGAGTGAACTCCCGACGGATATTGCCGAGCTGAAAAACTGGCACATATTCCGCGATGATGTCGTCGAGTTTTTCGAGCGCTATATCAAAGCCCCTGTTGTTTTGGCGGGGCATAGTTACGGCGCAGTGACGGGCGTGCTGTCTATGCCGCAAATTAAAGATAAAGTCAGTGGCTATGTCGGCTTTGACCCCGTTCTGGTGCCGAGGCCATTTCGCGTCATGAATCGATTGCCGGGTGGCCGTGAGCATATGAAAAAACATTTGCCCATTGCGCGTAATGCAGGCCGCCGAAAATCGCGCTTTGACAGCTTTGAGGCTGCTTTTGAGCGCTATAAAGATCGCGGTGCTTTTCGCGGCTTTAGCGATGAAGCTTTGCGAGATTATTTAACGGGCGGATTAGTTTCTGATGGAAAGGGCGTGAAGCTCGCCTGTGACCCGCTCTGGGAACAAGCCATCTTTGTCGCTCAAGGGCATAATGTGTTTAAAGCCGTGCCGCATCTGCCTAGGGATAATTCTCATGTCACTTTTGCAGGCAAACATGGCGCTGTGAGTTTCCGAGCAGGACGCAACGCTTTCGCAAAAGTCATTGGTTCAGAGAATGTCATCTTCGATAAAAATCGCGCCCATATGTTCCCGATGCATGACCAACCTTATGCGACGGGGCGGTTGCAGACGGCTTTAAACCTGTAAGCCCTTAACAACATTTTTCTGCAAGGCCGCAACTTGTTCATCGCTGGCTTTAATTAACTTCCGCGCTTTTAAATCAAACAAGCACCCATCCCCAATCATCGAGAAGATGCAGTCTCCCGTCACAACATCAAAAATATGATGGACGAGTTGGCGGGTATAGGCGTTGCCCGCTTTTAAGCCTGAGTAAAAATGATAGGCATCTCCGGCTTGGACGAAGCGGTGGATAAAAATTTGCGCTTCAAGTAATGCGCCTGATTTTCCGCTGGCGTGATATTCGGGATCAAGGAATTCTGGATAGCCATCCATCATATGGGAAATCGTTTCCGTGGTGCGCCCCATCAAGGCTTGGGGCGTGACGCCGCCATCTATACCTACTTCAAAGGGCTGAAAAACACCTGAGCCAATATGTTTGGCGGTGAGCTTTTTAATATCATCTTCGCGCGGCTTTGACGGGATCGTGGCGTAGGACAAATTTCGCGGCTTAGAGGGCTGCGGCTGTTCAACTTTGAAAGGGGTCACAGCGGCCTCAAACCTTTTAGGCCAAGGGAATGGTTTTTTTGTGCGCAGAGATATGTGCTCTATATTTTCAACAACCGTTGCTGCGATCCGTCCGTCGCCATGAAACATCACATGGCAGAGCTGAGCCGTTTCTTCGCCTAAAGCCAGTAGTCCCGTCTCTATATAAAGAGGGTTATCAGGCCGCGCTTCACCGAGATATTTAATATGAAAGTCAGTCACTCTCGCGGTTGAGAACGCCGTGAGTTTGAAAGCGTCAGTCAGCCCTGCGCGAATGAAAAACATTTGCCGCGCTTGCATGACCTTGGTCATATAATGGCGCATATTTAAATGACCGAGTCCGTCACACTCCCAAGCGGAGCATTCCCCCGACCATGTTTTAAGAAACTGACCCACTTATGCGGCGCATTTTCCGCAAGTGCCGTAATGCTCGACTACAGAGCGATCAATTTGAAAGCCATCGGGTTTGCAATCGGTATGATCATGAGCATGGCGTTCCTCAACCTTCTCGCAGGCCTCGCAGATAAAAAATTCGGCGAGGTGTCCACTATGGGTATGATCGCATGCAATAAAAGCGTTTAGCGCTTCGACGCGGTGAACAAGCCCAAGCTCTGAGAGGAAATCAAGGGCGCGGTAAACGGTTGGCGGTTTGGGCGACCCGACCTCGGGGCTAAGGCGGTCCAGCAAGTCATACGCCTTAACCGCGCCGCCATCTTTGACAATTAATTCAAAAATATGTGCGCGTAAGTCGGTAAAACGCCTGCCTGCGGCTTCACAAGCCGCGCGCGCTGCCGCAACACGGTCTTCGGTGGACATATCGTGATGGGAATGGTCATGGCTCATGACGTTATCCTAGACTCTCAAACGCCATTCGCCAATAGGGATTCAGATGTTGAAAGCGTCTGTAAAATTGTCTAGAGGGCGAGCTTGAAATACAGGTTTACGCCCTCATATGGGGCATAGGATAATAAAAAGGGACCATCATGGCCGAACAACAACCACCCGTCGCCGTATCTGGCAACGTCATGTTCTATAAGAACCCACAGCCGCTGACGAAAGAGACGCATGAAAAATTTGGCGTTAAGCAAGTCGATAAACCTTTTGAATTCATGGCTGAACAGCATTTTTTACCGCTAACCGCGCCTGAATTTGGTGCAGCAGCGGCTTCTTTCCCGATCATTTTTGCTGGTGAAGACCGTTCACCTTTGGCTGTTATGGGTATTCGTACGGGCGAAAATCTTTTCGTTAAAGAAGGTCAGTTCGAGCAAGATTTCTATATGCCAGCTTTTGCGCGCCGCTATCCTTTTGTTCTCGCCAGTGACCAAGCCAATGACCGCTTTGTTGTCTGTGTCGACGAGTCAGCAGAATGCGTCACCAATAAAGCACCACAGCAGAAGTTTTTTGAAGGCGCGGATACTTCACAATTTACGCAAGAGGCGTTCCAATTCCTTCAAAACTTTGAACGTGATCGCCAAGCCACAGAGCAAATGATCAACACGTTTAAAGAGCTAGATTTATTCGAGCAAAAGGAAATGAACTTCCAAGGTCAGAACCCTGATGGATCTCCGGCCGAGCGTCAGAAGATTGCAGATTATTTTGCGATCACAGAAGACCGCCTCAAAGCTCTCCCCGCTGAGAAGCTCAAAGAGTTTACAGATAATGGTTATCTTGCCGTGGCCCATGCGCATATGGTTTCACTCGGTAACTGGCAGCGCCTCGTCAATATGACGCTCCGCCGGGCTAACGAAGTCCCAGCCGCCGCTCCTGCCAAAAAAGCTCCCGCTAAGAAAAAGCCAGCGGCAAAAAAGAAGAAATAAAACCTCTTCACAGACTTAAAGAAAAGCTCGCTCATCGAAGCGGGCTTTTTTTACGGTCGATAGGCCAAAATTCAAGAAACTCTGGCGAAGGTTCTAATTCTGGTGACACAGGGTAAAGATAGTCCGACATGCAAACAGACCGATGTTGCCCATACTTAGTAATATCAGCCTGACATTGTTTCATCTTTAAGAATGTCTCACGTTCTAATTTACTTAATGGGCGATACATTTGACGGGACTTCAAAGTTTCAAATGCGTGGCCATTTATTACAAATTGAAAGGCCATATTTGAAGGTCTCTCTAAGTCGTACCTATCATTAAAACTAACTATGCCTTCGTCGAGCCAAATGCATGCTTTTGGGCCGTGTGCATACCATTGTCCGTTTTTATATTCTGCCCAGTTGGGTTCCGTAGGGGACAACCATTTAATTTCCGTCTCTGTGCTTTGAGGCATCATACTCTCTACAACCATAACACCGTCGGGCGGGATAATATAAGAGCTAGCCGTTAAGTTACGGTTCGTGGCGGCTAAGAAAAAGAGGCTTAAAAATATAAGGGTATGCCATGCTATCAAAGCCCAATTTGGGCGTTTGTGGAACGCGCGGTGCACTGACACACAAAACCAAAATAGGATCATCAAAAGGCATATCCAATAGGTCAGTTTAAATATGGACGGCAGTCCAGAGCTTTTCCCCATGGTTAAAATCATTTCCACGCAGGGCGAGGAGGTGGTTTCGAACATAAAGAATAGCCGTAGTGATATGAAAGCCATGGTGCTGATAAGTATCAGCGTGACCCAATCTAAAATATCCAAGTGGAAGGATTTATCAGCCGCGTCTCGTTTTGCGCGCCGCTCTTCCCAGCGATATAATTTATCACTCCCCATTATACATATATGGAGAGTGCAAGGCTCATTTTAAAGATAGACGCCTATATTACAAAACCAGGGTCGCTAACGGCCTGAAAGGCGGTTTTTATGTTTCGGTCCGCGTCGTAGAGCAGCGGATAATTTGGACGTTGTACGGGGTAACCATTTAGCCATGACGCATCATCTGTTAGCCCCCAAAGCGTCACAGACGTCACAGAAGGCCGCGCGGCAAAGCCGTTAAATAAGTCTCGAAACATTTGAGCTTGTTCACGGGTGACGCTGTCGGGGACATTGCTGCCGTAACTGGCCGCGCAATTGGTGCCAGACGCAAAACACTCGCCTGGATCTGAATAGACGGAAATATCCAGCTCGGTGACGTGATTAATTAGGCTAGGGAACATGGCATCGACATCGTCAATGGCTTTTAGGGCCTCGCTCACATTACTGCTCATTTGTAAATGATGTTGATGACCCACACCGTCAATTGGAATGCCGCGATCTATCAGATCTCTGACAATCGCTAAAAGGCGGCTACGCTTGCCCGGCAGCTCTGTATTATAATCATTGATAAAGAGCAAAACATCTGGGTCTGCGGCGCGGGCGGCCTCAAAGGCCCAATCAATATAATCTTTGCTATTTCCCGCGGCTTGATACCAATTGCTATTACGGTAAGGCGCTGTCGATTCAGAACCATCATCCGTCACGACTTCATTGACGACATCCCAAGCATATATTTTGCCTTTGAAATGGGTGACGATATCCGTGACATAGGCTTGTAGCCGAGTTTTTACTTGGGCAGGGGTCCCTTGAAAGAAATAATCCGGTGTGGCGCGATGCCAGAGAAGTGAATGACCGCGAACCGCTATACCATTGGCCTCGGCAAAGGTGACGAGCGCATCAGCGTCAGTGAAGTCATAAACACCTTCTTGAGCCGCTAAAGCTTCAGGCTTCATCACATTCTCAGCAGTGATTGAAGAAAATTGCTTTGCTAAAATGTCGGCATCCTCTGTCCCGCTGGCCACTTGGGCAGTGCCAATCGCGGCGCCAACAATGAAGTTAGAACTGAACCTATTTTTGAGCTGACCATCTGTTGCGGTTGGCGGAGGAGGAGGAGGTGGTGGTGGTGGAGTGGGCGGCACAACGGCTGTGGGCGTTGGAGACGAGCTACTGCTTCCGCCACATGCGCCAAGCGCCACAATCGCTGCACCTGCTAGTAATTTCAATCTTAGCCGTGCTGAAATATCCATTACTCTGCCTCATCAAATTCCCTTTCATAATGACAACGCTGTCATTTTCGTCAATGCAAAACTTCATAATCCCAATAACGGCGTCTCAATTCCCTGTGATAGGGGCTTATCAGGGTTAGATTTGTTAAGCCCAGCAGGTTATAAGGCTTCAAATTCGGAGACTTTATGCGCGCTTTTCTCTTAAGCCTTTTAATGTGGTGCCTCGCTACCCCCGCTCTTGCGAGCCAATCCTTACCTGTCGATACGGGTAAGGTCACGGCGTCCCTTGTCAGCTCTCATGATAGTGTTGCGCCTGGGCAGTCTTTCTATATCGCGCTGCGCACAGAACTCGATGATAAGTGGCATACCTATTGGCGTAATCCTGGCGATAGCGGCGAGCCTGTGCAAATCAATTGGACTTTGCCGAGCGGCGTGAGTGCAGGCGAGATTAACTGGCCATTGCCAAGGACCATTCCGACGGGCCCCATCGTAAATTATGGTTTCGAAGGTGCGCCGCTGTTCCCAGTTAAATTCACCGTGGACCCATCTGTGGAAAGTGGTTCTGTTATTACGGTTGTATCCGACTTTTATTATCTCGTTTGCAAAGATGTGTGTATCCCAGAGCAAGGCCGCGTCAGCCTCCCGATTGCTGTCGGCGAGTCTGTTGAAGACATTGGCTGGAAAACAGAAATTGACGCCGCTCTCGCGCTCTCACCGAAACGCGGCGACATTGAGGGCGCGATTAAAAAATCGGGCGAAACTTTAGAGATGAGCTTTACAGGCTTGCCGGAGGGCGATTTTTCACAGGCTTATTTCTTCCCCTATGCGCAAGGCATTTTAGGCCATAGTAACCCGCAAAACGTGACAAGGGGCGCGGACGGGCTGCGCCTTACCACGGTGCCCGATTATATTTGGGATGAAGCTGTGCCAGATATTTTTGAAGGCGTATTGACATATAAACAAGACGGGCAATTAAAAGGCACAAAGGTCTCGCTTGCCGTTGGCCAGTCCCTTGAGATTGGCGCGGCGGCAACTCCGAAAGTCAATGCAAATGGCGTCACGCTATGGACAGCCATTATCGGTGCGTTGATTGGCGGTCTTATCCTTAATCTTATGCCCTGTGTTTTCCCTGTGATTTCTATCAAGGCCTTATCAATTGCAAAATCTGCGCATGGTGAACGCGCGAAAATCAAACGCGAAGCTTGGCTTTATACGGCAGGGGTTATCGCGACCTTTATGCTATTAGTCTGTTTTATTTTAGGCCTAAAGATGGGCGGCGCGGAAATCGGGTGGGGTTTTCAGCTGCAATCTCCCAAAGTGGTGGCCGCGCTTGCCGTGCTTCTTTTTGTTATCGGGCTTAACTTGTTGGGCGCATTTGAAATTGGCTCAGGCCTTCAAAATACAGGCGCGGAACTGACGCAAAAATCTGGCGCAGCGGGCTCATTCTTTACGGGGGCCTTGGCCGTGATTGTGGCGACGCCCTGTACGGCCCCAATGATGGCGGGCGCAGTGGGTTATGCTTTGGCGGCCCCCGCCTACGTCACGCTTGCCGTCTTTATGGCGCTTGCCATTGGCTTTGCATTGCCATTTCTATTGATTGCCTATGTTCCGGGTCTTTTGTCAAAACTCCCTAAGCCTGGTCCTTGGATGGTACGGTTTAAAGAGGTTCTGGCCTTTCCTATGTTTGCAGCAGCCATCTGGCTTGTCTGGGTCTTAAGCTTACAAGCAGGTGAAGACGGCGTCTTGATCGCGCTGTCCGCGATGCTAGCCGTAGGGCTCGCCATTTGGTGTTTCAAAAATAAAAACCTCATCAGTAAAGTTATCGGCGGCATTGCCGTCTTGGCGGCGATAGTCTTTCCTTTGACCGTCACGGCGAGCGGTTCGGCGTCTGAGATTGTCTCAAGTAAAGTCAATGCTGAGGCGTGGTCAGCGGCCCGCGTGGCAGAACTACAAGCCGAAGGCCGCCCTATCTTTGTGGACTTCACGGCGGCATGGTGCGTGACGTGTAAGGTGAATGAGAAACTGGTCTTGAATAAAGCGGATACGCAAAAGCTATTTAACGATACCAATACCGCTTTCCTTATCGCGGATTGGACAAATAAGGACGATGTGATTGCGGCTGAACTTGCCAAATATGGCCGCGCGGGTGTTCCGCTCTATCTGGTCTATTCTAACAATTCCGTGAGCCCTGCAGTTTTACCTCAAGTTCTAACTTATGATGTGATAAAAGATGCTATAGCTGGGGAATAATCCCAAAAGCTTTGATAAGCGTATTAAAGCTAACTTTAACAGAGGACTTTAAAATGACGATGTCAAAAATTCTATTTTCTACACTCGCAGTTTCAGCCTTGGCCCTTGCCGCGCCTGCTAGCGCAAAGATCGCTACGGGGTCTAATGTCTCCGACATGACCGTCACAGATTCAAATGGCGTTCAGCATAATCTATCCGATTTTGCGGGCAAAAAAGTAGTTCTTGAATGGACCAATGAAGGCTGCCCCTACGTCAAGAAACATTACACAACGAATAATATGCAAAAGACTCAAGCCATGGCGACCGCTGATGGCGCTGTATGGCTCTCTGTGATTTCTAGCGCGCCCGGTAAGCAAGGCTATAAATCGGGTGAGCAAGCCAATGAATGGAAAGAGGCTCAAGGCGCAGGGTCGACAGCCATTGTACTCGATCCTGAAGGTGATATGGGCAAAGCCTTTGCCGCTAAGACAACGCCGCATATGTATATTATCGATGAGAGCCAAACACTGGTTTATCAAGGCGCGATTGATGATAACCGTTCGGCAAGCCCGGCCACAGTTGAAGGCGCAAAAAATTATGTCATGGCCGCCATGGATGATTTGAAAGCGGGTAACCCAGTTGCTGTGTCAGACACACCGCCCTATGGCTGCTCAGTCAAATATAAATCTTAGCTTTATAATTATATGAGCTAACGTAAGTTTAGCGCATGACGCCCCGCTGCCCACCTCTTGGCAGTGGGGTTTTTTATTGCGCAGACATCAAGATGGATTAAAAGCCGCGCAAATAGATGGAGAATCTTATGCCCGTAGATAAGTTTACAGACCGCGCGTCACATTTCGGCCGCCTCGAAGAGTTGGCGGGAAAATCTGTCTCCATCCAAGATTTGTTCAAAACAGAATCCAAACGTATGGAACGTTTTGTGATGCGTGAGGGGCCGCTACGTGCGGATTTTTCAAAACAGGCGATAAGCGAGAATGCTCTAAATGCGCTGCAAGATTTGGCAGCAGGCTGTCACCTCGAAGAATGGCGCGCGAAATTATTTGCAGGTGATACGGTCAACACATCAGAAGGTCGGTCCGTTTTGCACATGGCCCTACGCGGAGTAGGCGGCTCTAAAGAGGTTCAAAAGGATGTCAAAGCGATGCGCAAACGCATGGCTGCCTTCGCTGATAGGGTTCGCGATGAGGGCAAGTTTAAAGCCGTAGTCCATATTGGCATTGGCGGCTCTGATTTGGGTCCCCGTCTTGTGGCTGATGCGTTCCAAGCCACAGGCGAAATGGCGCTGGATCTGCGCTTTGCTGAGAATGTGGACGGCGCGTCGATAAATGATGCGCTTGATGGTCTTGACCCAAAAACCACACTGATCGTTGTGGTCTCGAAATCATTCACAACACAAGAAACACGCATGAACGCCGAAGCCGCGCGTAGCTGGCTTACGGATAAACTAGGCAAAAAAGCGGGCGCAAATTTCATTGCCGTGACCGCTAATCGCGACGGCGCTTTGGCCTTTGATATCCCCAGCGATCAAATCTTTGACTTCTGGGATTGGGTTGGCGGGCGTTATTCCGTCTGGAGCGCTGTCGGGCTTAGTCTACAAATTGCTTTCGGCCCAAAAGTCTTTGATGATTTCCTCAAAGGCGCATCCAAGATGGACATGCATTTCCGTGACCAACCTTTGCAAGAGAACCTGCCCGTCATGATGGCGCTAACAGGTATCTGGAACCGCAATGTTTTGGGCTATAGCTCACAAGCGGTCATTCCTTATGCTCGCCGCATTCGCAAACTCGCGGCCTTTCTGCAGCAGCTCGAAATGGAGAGCAACGGCAAACGCATTACGCGCGACGGCAAAGAGGCAGGACTGACATGCCCCATTATCTGGGGCGATGAAGGCACCAATGGACAGCACGCCTTTTTCCAATGGCTCCACCAAGGCACGCCGGGCGCACCGGTTGATTTCGTTGCCGTCCTAAAAGATCATAGCGAAAGAACAGAGCATCACGCCGCTCTCTTGGCTAATTGTTTCGCGCAATCCGAAGCACTCATGCTCGGAAAGCCAGAATATAAAGTGCGCGAAGAATTAGAAGAGCGCCCTGACGCTGATGCCATTGCGCCGCAAAAAACATTTCCTGGAAACCGACCTTCAACAACGATTACGTTAGATGAATTATCGCCCTTCGCACTGGGCCACCTCATTGCGCTGTATGAGCATAAGGTCTTCGTCCAAGGTATTATCTGGAACGTCAACAGTTTCGATCAATGGGGCGTCGAGCTTGGCAAGGTTCTTGCCAAAACGATATTGGACGAAATGGAAAAAGGCGAGACCGGTGATCATGATGCCAGTACGGCAGCGCTGATGGCTCTTGCAACGAAATAATTATTTATATTTATCATTTAATCCAATGCCAGATTGGATGAGCGGAATTATTTTTTCGAGCCGTCTTTGTTTTGTTGCGTCTTGTTTGGCGCTCGAAATATAATCAGCAAAGTCACATTTTTGCGCTGTTCGAAATGCTTCGAAATGCGTGCGTAACTCTGCATCATCTATAAGTGCAGTCTCCAATAAGGGCGGCATCTTTAAGCGCCTTGGCGCGGATTTAGGCACGGCTTTACCTGCAAGGCTATGCTCGATCGATTCTGAAACATACTTTTCGATAAGCTCAGCTTTGATATCGTCAGTAGAGGTCATGCGCCATTGGCGTAAGGCTTTGGTTTTTTCAGTCTGCGCATTAATTAAAACCTTTTCGGGGTCACTCAGGAATACACCTTGATGGAACCAAAGTCCGAAATAAGATTTAAACCCCGCCATTCCAACGATGTTTTTGCCGTCATGTGTGTAACACGGCATACCCCATTTTATGGTTTCCGTGAGGTCTGTAGAAAGAAGGATGCGGCGCAAGACTAAGAGTTCGTCCTGCCAATAAGCAATATCTATGAGATAATCATCAACGGTTTTCTTTCGGCTCATAATGCCTCGCTTTGGGCGGGCTTATATTGACCAGGCGCTATGCCGTACCAACGTTTAAAGGCGCGGTTGAAGGCGGCCTGATCATTATAGGCCAAGGACTGCGCAATGGAGACAAAGCTCTCACCCTGGGCATGGAGTTTTTGAAACACCTCTTTGCGCTGCTCTTCCAATAGGTTTCTAAAGCTGAGGCCCTGTTGGCTTAATGTTTTACGTAACTGTCGTTCCCGGACATTCATGCGGTCTGCAACAACTATGAGGTTCACATGTCCCTCTGCCATGGCGCCCTGAATTGAAGCTTTTATCGCAGCTTTAAAGGCTTCCTTTTCATGGCTTAGGTTTAAGACCTTATCAAGCATCGCGACGCATTGTGCCAGCTTCGCAGGATCTCGCGTAATGAGGGGCTTGGTTATGGACTCTGGATGAAACTCAACATGGTTACGGGGCATTCCGAAGACTATGGGACACTGAACGACTTCTTTGTAAAAACTAATATCCTCTGGTGCTCTAGGCATAAGATGCGCCTCTTTTAACTCATGACCTGCCGCCCAGCTCAGCCATCTTAGCGCTGTGGCCCACGCGCCAAAGACCGCTCCCATAACGTGATGCATGTCTTTGGCCGCTTCATAGCGGTTATAGAGGAAGAAATGACGGCCATCTTCTATGCGGTATTCGGGAAGGCCAACATCTACCGCCAAGCATTGATAACGGCGGTTTAGCTCAAGAACTTGCCCGATATTTTCGCAATAGGAATAAATGGACCCTGTCTTTTGATAGTCATGAACGCGGAATTTATAGCCAACACGGATCCCGATACGCGGATCGGAGAGGGCCTTTGCAGCGACTTTGTACATGTTTTCAACGCGGCCAGCCTCAATGCGGCCTTTGGGGTCTAAAAGCTCATCTTCGCTCAGGCCTAGAGCCGCCAAAGCGTTATGACGTGGAAACCCAAAGTCTTCCAGCTGTTCCAAATGAATAGTCAGATAGTTTGACGACATCGTCATATATAAATGCGGATGTATAATGTCTTCGGATGCGCCCACATCTACCTCGCTCGAATAAATCACAAGAAGAATATGTCACAAATGACAAGTCAAAACAAGTTCAGATAGAAAACTCAATATAAACAGCTATTATTATGGTTGCCTCAAATCGGTTTATCCCGTCTTTTTGGGCAGATCCTTATAATTTCCGGGTCTTTTTTCACCCTTGGATACCATGGCCTCCATCATTTCGCTTGGGATCAGCATAGACATATTCCACACCGCAATATTGTCCAGGGAGTCGGCTGTGCTATGATCGCGAGAATAAGAAATAATGCGTTTGCAGCCATAAACGGAAAGCGGTGGCTTACTCGCAATGAGGGTTGCCATTTCCATAACGGCATCCATCATGGCGTCTTGGCTCTCATAGACCTCATTATATAGACCGCGGTCTTTACACTCGCCCGCATGCATTTTCCGGCCCGTATAAGCGAGCTCTCTGACCACGCCTTCGGGCATATGATTGAGGATGCGCGGGAAGGTGCCAACATCAGCAACCATACCAACATTGATTTCATAGATCGTGATAAAGCTGTCTTCTGTGCCGTAGCGCATATCGCAAGCGGTAATCAGATCCACGCCGCCGCCATAACAGCCGCCTTGGATGGCTGCGAGGACAGGTATGCGGCACTGCTCAATCGCCGTGAAACTATCTTGCAAAGGCAGGACGCTATTGTGATAAAAATTCACACCATAAGCAGGATCATTCTTGTCGCGTATCGCGCCGATATCGCTGCTGAACATGCCCACATCAATCCCGGCTGAAAAGACCGGGCCTGTTGATGAAATAACAATCACCCGTGCTTTGGCATTATTATCAATATCGCGAATAATTTTTGGGAGCTCTTCCCAAAACTCTTTAATCATGGCATTTCGCTTTTCAGGGCGGCTCATCACGATATGGGCGATATTATTCTCTATAGAGACATCAAAACATTTATAGCTCATTGGGCTGTCCTTGGGTTTATATCTTAAACAGGTAACCTTTGGACGGGCCGACATCGCCGTTCAAAAAGTCTTTATAGGTTTTCAGCACATCCGTGACGTCATGGCTTTCTTCAAGGGTAAGCCAATCTCGGGCGCTGTCGCAAAAAGGTAGCCACCGGGCAGCAAGATTTTTTGCAAAGATTTCACCGCCCCAATCCTTAAGACGTTGCTTAATACGATCAGGGGCAAAGAACATGACCGCTGGCGCTCCGAGCGTCGGTGTCTTAGGCGGGGCGCCGTCCCAATGAGACTTTCCAACCATGCAGTTATAAACAATGTTTTCTTCAAAGTGGTCATAAACATCACCAATGACTTTACCGTTCCCCGCCATATCCACGACAGATGTCTTAATATCCGGGTTCATATCTGTGATGGTATCGTAAGTATAAACTTCATCATAAAAGCCCGTACTTTCCGTAAAGCTTTTATTACCCTCGGATGTGAGGCCAATAACCTTTGTATTGCCGCGTTGCTTGAGACAATAAGCGGTCCCCATTGCTGTTTTAGATGAGGCTGAAAGCAGCAACACTTGTTCTGCACCAAAGAAATTCTCATCGGCGAGAAAATCATCAATCAGAAAGCTTGTTGTAAAGAGCGGGCGCAAAACGGGCTGTAGCTTTCGATGCGCGGCAAAGCTTGGGTCCTTATCGACAAAGGTGTAACCATTATAAACAGGGTGTAATTCGGTGCGGTGGTCATTGCCATCCTGAAACCCGATAGGGGTCAACTTCACAGGCTTCATGTCAAAGCTTTGCGCAATGGGGAAGAAGCCGTATATCAGTGTGCCCTCAGGCACATCCGTGCATTTAGACTCGGTCACTTCGGCGTAACCCCAAACAGGCATTCTACCCCATTGTTGTTTTTCGGAGCGATCCATTTCAATCCCGTAATCCATGGGTTCGAAAAATTTCCAATATCCAATCATATCGCCAACAGCCATATAGGTGATGTTATTAGCCGTTAGCGCCCAAGGGCCAATAGAAAGCCGGATGAAACCTTCCGCGAGCTCTTGTAGCTCAGCGTTAACGAGCGCGACATCCGCAAAATCGCTACGATTTACGAGTAGTGTTTGGGTCATTAAAATACCCCTCCATCATCACATGAAATGAGTAATTGCCCTGCCAGCCCCGCGCGGCGGTGCTTATGTATTTTCCGGTAAGCATCAGAGCTGACCGTTTCTATCATGACCGCTGCATTAGGATATTTAAAAATCCCAACAGCATCCCATTCCCCGTTTTCGTTATTGGCGCCATCACCTTGTCCAATCATCCAAGCATTCATATTGCCGCCCCACACCGCGCCGCCGTCAATGCCGCTCTTTTTAACAAGCTCGGCAAAAGCAGAGGCATAGCGGCCATAGGCTTCGCGTCCCGAAATGTCCTCGCCGTCTTTATAGGTGGCCCGCTCTTTAAACTTGAGCAGGTTGAGCATGAAGACAGGGTCCTCTGCGCCTTTATGGGCGAGGAAATCTTTGATTTGCTGAGGTGTTGGGTCGAGGGCGTTTAGGGTTGGCATTAATATATCTCTTTATTTGTAACCGGGATGTTCCATGACGTTTGAAGCTGAGCGCTGAACCCACTCACTGGGAATAAAAAAATCAGCGGCGAGGGGGCCATCATATCCGGGTTGATTATATTGCTTAAAGTCTGTTGTGCCGGAAGACGCTAAGATAAATTCATCAATCACGAATTGACCCGTATAGTCTTTGGCGTTTTGATTTAGCAGAACATAAGCCGCGTCCGCCATAATCGCGGGTGTGCGGCTCATCTTGGCCATGCTGTCTCCGCCTAACACATTACGTACGGCGGCGGTATCAATTGATGTCATAGGCCATAGCGAGTTGACCGCAATTCCGTCTTTGCGAAATTCTTCGGCCATACCGAGTGTGCACATGCTCATGCCGTATTTCGCCATTGTGTAAGCCGTGTGGTTTTTAAACCAGCGCGCCGACATATCCAGCGGCGGCGCAATGTTCACAATATGCGGATTCGACCCTTTTTTAAGGTAGGGATGACATTTCTGGCTGAGCATAAATGTGCCCCGCGCATTGACTTCATTCATCAAATCATAGCGCTTCATTGGCGTCGCAGTTGTCGGCGTTGGCGATACGGCGCTGGCATTATTGATACAGATATCAATCCCGCCAAATTTTTCCACGCAAGCTGCGACGGCGGCATCAACCGCGGCCTCATCGCGAATATCACAGACGATTGGCAAGGCTTTGCCGCCTACCGCTTCAATCTCTTTGGCGGCCGTATAAATCGTGCCTTCCAGCTTGGGATGGGGCTCTGCTGTTTTAGCGGCGATGGCAACATTCGCGCCGTCTTGGGCGCATTTTTTCGCGATAGCGAGGCCGATGCCGCGAGACCCGCCAGACATGAAGATGGTTTTACCTTGAAGTGACATGCAATTTCCTGTTTTCTATGATTTAGATAACCTTATGCAATTTGTTGCATATTAACAAGGAAAACTCACCATGGCGCTTGCCGAAGCTATATTGGTCTGCCTGACGGAACGCCCAATGAGCGGTTACGATTTGGCGAAAAACTTTGATGCGTCTATCGGGTTTTTCTGGCGGGCCTCGCATCAGCAAATCTACCGTGAGCTTGGACGCCTGCGCGAAAAGGGCTATGTGGTCAGCAAAGAGGTCAGCCAAGACGGCAAGCCTAACCGCATCATCCATACGCTAACGCCTGAAGGCAAAAAAGCGCTCAGGGCTTGGTCGAAAAAACCTGCGCGGCAACCCTCTCTCAAAGATGACATGCTCGTCAAATTCTACGCGCTGGAAAATATGGATATTGATGCGCTCAAGGATCAGCTCACCATTCGCATGGAACAGCATCAGACAAAGCTGTCAAAATATTACCGTATCAAAGAACGCTATTATGACGGTAAGACATTGGACCTAACGCAAAAGGGTAAACTCATCGCGCTAGAAATGGGCATTGATCAAGAAATTCAAACCATACAACGCCTCGCGGATGGCATGCGTAAGATTGGCGAACTTTAATTTAAAAAACCTTGCCAGTATCCGACGTCGATCCATTTTCCGAACTTAAATCCAACTTCTTTGAAATGACCGGACTTTTTTAGTCCAAACTTTTCATGAAGTTTAATGCTTGCGGCATTCGGAAGCGTTATTCCGCCAATCACGACATGATAGTTGAGTGACTTGAGTCTCTCAAATAATACTTCATAGAGCTTACTCCCGAGTCCTTTGCCAATATGTGTGTGTGATAAATATACTGTGACTTCCACAGAATAACGATAGGCGCACCGCCCTTTCCATTTACTCGCATAAGCATATCCCATGATATTTTGTGCGGAATCTTCGGCTACAAACCAAGGAATATTTTGGTTTTTTAAATCAGATATACGCTGCGCAATATCTTTGGCTGTCACAGGACTTTCTTCAAAGGTGACAATCGTCTCCAAAATATAATGATTATATATTGTTGCGATGTCATCTGCGTCTGAAAGTTCGGCGGTTCTAATTATCATATTATACTCTGGTTTTGTGAGGCTCTAATATCGACTTAGGCATGTTCAGGGCTCTTTTCCTGCTGTTCCCAAAGTGCTTCATAAAGCCCACGCTTTTTGAGCAATTCTTCATGCGTGCCTTGCTCTGCAATTTGGCCATCTTCCATGACGATGATTTTATCCGCGCCTGTAATGGTTGAAAGGCGGTGAGCGATGACCAAGGTCGTGCGGTTTTTGGCAGCATTATCCAGCGCGGTTTGAATGTCCCGTTCTGTGACACTATCAAGCGCAGAAGTCGCCTCGTCCAAAATGAGAATGGCCGGATTTTTCAAAAGAGTTCGCGCAATGGCAACGCGCTGTTTCTCTCCGCCTGAGAGTTTTAGACCCCGCTCGCCTACCATGGTCTCATAGCCCTTTGGTAGCCCCGCAATGAAATCATGTATTTGTGCTGCTTTTGCGGCGGCTTCGATTTCGTCCTGCGTGGCATTGGGGTTCGCATAAAGAATATTATAGCCGATCGTGTCGTTAAACAGGACTGTGTCTTGGGGCACGATACCAATAGATTTTCGCAAAGAGTCTTGTGTAATGTCAGAGAGGCTATGGCCGTCTACGGTGACCGTGCCGCCTTCAATATCGTAAAAGCGAAACAATATGCGCGAGAGTGTGGATTTACCAGCGCCCGTCGGGCCAACAACGGCCACGGTTTGTCCAGGCTGAATATCAAAGGATATATCTTTTAAAATAGGGCGGTCTTCGTCGTAACGAAACGCGACGTGGTCAAATTTAATTGCGCCTTTGACGTCATAAATATCTTTAGCATTTGGCGCATCCTGCACTTCGGGTCTAATATCGCGCAGGGCGAACATTTTTTCCATATCCGTCAAAGCTTGTTTAATTTCACGGTAGGCAAAGCCGAGAATATTAAGCGGGCGGTAAACCTGCATCATGACCATGGTGATGGCAAAGATATCCCCTGTCGTCATACTTCCGCCCAAGACGCGCTGCGCCGCCAAGAGCACAAGCGCCACGAGGCCCAAATTCATTAAAAAACTTTGCCCAATATTGACGGTGGCAAGCGAGGTGCGCGAGAGGATGGCGGCTTTTTGATAGCCCTCCATGGCAATGTCATAGCGGTCAGTTTCAAACTTTTCGGCGTTGAAATATTTGACGGTCTCATAGTTTAAAAGACTATCAATCGCTTTGGCATTGGCCTCTGTATCTTTCTTATTCATATCGCGGCGGAATTTTAAGCGCCATTCCGTTGTCGTCACGGTAAACCAAATATAGGTGATAACGACCGCGACAGCGATCAGCGCAAATTCCCAGCTATAAGCAATCCAAAACGCCGCGCCAGCAATAGCGAGCTGTAATAGAGTCGGGCCGATATTAAAGAGTAGAAACCGAAAGAGAAAATCAATGGAGCGAACGCCTCTTTCAATAATGCGGGATAATCCGCCTGTGCGTTTTTCAAGATGATAGCGCAGAGATAATTTATGCAAATGCGCAAAAGTAGAAGTTGCCACGGCGCGCTTGGCATATTGCGCGACAGGCGCAAAGACATATTCGCGTCCTTCGGATAATACCACGGAAAATAATCTAAATCCTCCATAGGCGAGGATGAGTAAAATAATACCTATCCCCAAGGCATTCCCAAGGCCCATGTCTTTGACTTGTAAATCCATGGCGTCGATGGCGCGGCCCAAAAAGAAGGGCGCCAAGACAACAATGAACTGTCCTGCAATCGTAAAAATCATCGCAAGTAATGTGCGGATTTTATAGCTGGGCTTATCCTTGGGCCAAAGATAGGGCCAGAGCCGCCAAAAGCTTTTCAGCTGATAGCGCAAGGATTGCTCTTTTATATCTTGGTCTGGTGTTCCTGGCGGCATCATGGCGATGTGGGACAGTTAAGAGATAATTACAAGCCTCGTAACCCAATCTAAACGCCTTTCTGCTACTTAGCCTTATGTGGGAAATGAAAAAAGTTGAGGACGATATGTCTGCCGTTAAGAAAGTAATACCGCCGCAGCCGCGAGGTGTGGACCGCCGTAGCGAGCCACGGCAGGAGCAGAAAGATTGGCGCGTGAACCAACGGTCTTATGATTTTATCGGCGCGACCTTTGACCCGCTAACGCCCATGCAGACATTGGCGCGGGCGAAATGGGTCACACGTCATCATGGCTTTCGCTATATTGTGACGCCTAATGTTGATCATTTGGTCCGCTTGCATAAAGAGCCAGACGTTTATGGCCCGCTCTATGCGGCTTCTTGGCTCTCCGTTTGCGACTCGCGGATTCTCGAACTCCTTGCGAAGTTCTCAGGCATTCCGCTATCTGCCGTGCCGGGGTCTGATTTGACGGGACAGCTCTTTGATAATGTTATTACGCGCGAGGAACCGATTAATGTCATTGGCGCAGATGCAGAGATTATTGCCAAGCTAAAAGAGATTTACGGCCTGACGACAATTAATCATCACGAGCCGCCATTTGGCCTCAGAAATAAGCCAGAAGCGGTCGCGGCGGCGGCAGAATTTATTGCGAATAATCCCGCTCGATATACCTTTATTTGTGTCGGATCCCCGCAACAAGAAATGGTCGCCAAAGCAGCGCTGGAGCGCGGAGACTGTATAGGTCTTGGCCTCTGCGTCGGTGCGTCATTGGAATTCCTTGCAGGCCGCATAAAACGCGCGCCAAAATGGATGCAGAAATACCGCTTAGAATGGCTCTTCCGCCTCGCAAGTGAGCCCAAGCGGTTATGGAAACGCTACCTCATCGAAGGGCCAAAAATTTTCTGGCTCTGGGTAAAGTGGACGATGCGGAAAAAGAAGGCTTA
>JAHDDT010000040.1:4082-19945 GCA_020629195.1 Hellea sp. | reverse complement strand
GCCGTTGTGCCGAGCTTTTCATAACCTTCGCGGTAGAGCTCTTTGGAATAGGCAAGGAATTTACGGTAACCCTCGACATCATCGGGATTACGCTTGCGGATTTGCTCTTCAAGGAAGTCTTGATCATTATTGTAATCCAGAACTTCGCCATCTTCCCATTGCAGGCGGTAGAATGGGTCGACGGGCAATAGCTCGACATAATCCTTCATCTCGCGGCCCGCGATTGTGAACAGCTCCTCGAGGCAATCGGGATCGGTAATAACGGTCGGCCCGCCATCAAATTTAAAGCCGCCCATCTCATAGACATAAGCGCGGCCACCCGGCTTATCGCGGTTGTCGAGAAGTGTGGTCTGGAAGCCCATGGCTTGCAAGCGAATGGCGAGTGCAATCCCGCCAAAGCCTGCGCCGACGACAATGGCTGTGGGGCGTGTTTCGGCGCGCTCTAGCTTTGAAGGTTGTGGCATAACTGTCATGTTACGTCTTTCTGTGTTTTTTCTCGCCCAATAAAGGCGCGTTCACTAAAGTTTTTTAGCGCCTTAGATACGGGTACTGGCGGCTTTCCGATGAGGATTCTAAGCTTATCTGATTTCGTAAGACGATTGCGGTAAAATCTCTCAATAAGCCCCTCTGATAGGCCATAAAAACGCTGTAAGACTTTGTAACGTTCAGTAGGTTTCGCAGCGCGAAAAAGCATCCGATTAAGTAGCCTTAAAAACTTTTCTTCATGATAGTGGTCGACGCGGTGATACGCCATTTCATGTAAGACAGCCGCTCCAAACTCAGGTTTATTTTTCTCAATCATATCGCAGACGACATTAGCGCTCTTGACAGCTTCAGGCAGGCTGTAACCTGTTACGGCATGATAATACCCGCCTGTCATGCCAAGCTGGACAGGGGCCGTTTTTTCATGGCTGACGTCCGTACCGAAGCTTTCATCAACCGCAAGCGTAATGGGCAAAACTCCTTTTTCTCGACGAGAAACCTCATAGTCTTTCACGCCGAGATTATCGCGAATATAGTCTTTTATGCGTGCATCGACCTCTTGGCTCTTAAGTTCTGCTCCGTCCGTATAATAGGTATCCTCAATTAGTATCTCAGTCTCGCTATAGGGTAAGCAATAGACAAAACGGTAACCTCCAAGCTGCTCAACTGTCGCGTCCATAATTATAGGCCGGTGAACACCATGTGGTTTTTTCGTTCTAATGACGTGCCCCACGAATTTTTGGTAGCCAAGAATAACATCTGCATTAGCTTTAAAGCCGCGGGCATCCAGGACGCATTTTGCAGATAATTTCTGTCCATTTTCTAAGGTCACGTCATACGGCTGCACGTCAGCGGCACGGCAATCGGTCTTCACGATCAATCTTCCGCTATCGATATGGGGTTGAACACATCTTCGCAAAGTATCGCTATTGCCCGTGCAGTATGAAATTTCAAGCTTTCGCTTTCTCTTGGGAAACTTGACGTCATAACTACTCCATTGATGTGCAATGAAGGGCGTTATCCAGTCCTGTAAATGTTCGAGAATGTCGCTCTTGTTAAAAGACCAAGTGTGGTCTCCGCCGATAGTCTCAGAAGCTTCGATAACGATAACCGTCAATTCAGAGTGAATATCCAGACAGCGCCATGCCGTCATGAGGCCCGAGAGCCCTGCCCCGACAATGATCATATCTGCTGCTTTTTCGGACACGTTTGTGCGGTTTAACCCTATTTGGCGAATCTGTTTGCAGTCCACAATGTGCGGACATAAACCCCATAAAGAACAAAATCGGAGTTGACCATGCGCAAGATTGCCCTTGCAGGCCTCATTAGTCTTTTATCTTTGAGCCCAACTTATGCGAATGATGACGGTATGATAACGACCGTCATTCATGCTGGACAATTGCTCGATGTAAAAAGCGGTAAACTCCTGAAAGATCAATTCATCATTATTGATGGCGATACTATTCGAGATGTTGTCACTTTGCGCGATATGGAAGATATGGAGGAGGAAGACATCAAGTTTATAAATCTTTCAGACATGTTTGTTCTTCCCGGGCTTACCGACGCTCATGTACATCTTACCGGAGATGCAAATATTCACGGCTATAAGCGCCTCACCCGCTCAACGCCACGTGCCGCGATTACTGGCGTGCGCAACGCCAGACGTACTCTCATGGCAGGTTTTACAACGGTTCGAAATGTTGGCGCCCCAGGCTTTGCGGATGTTGATTTGATGGAGGCGATTGAGGACGGTGATGTGCCAGGGCCAACTATTATTCCTGCGGGGCGCTCTATTGGGATTACAGGCGGTCATTGTGATAACAATTTACTCCCATATGAAAACCGCGAAACAGCAGGTGGTGTCGCCGATGGCCCTTGGGCGGTCCGTACCAAAGTTCGGGAGAACAAAAAATTCGGTGCGAAAGTCATCAAATTTTGCGGTACAGGCGGCGTGCTCTCCAAAGGCACAAAGGTTGGCGCTCAGCAATTTTCCTTTGCAGAAATGAAAGCCATTGTCGATGAGGCCCATCAACTTGGCCTCAAAGTCGCGGTCCACGCACATGGCGAAGAAGGGATCAATACGGCGATTAGAGCTGGTGTGGACTCAGTCGAACATAGCAGCTTCATCTCTGACGAAGGCATTCGCGCGGCAAAAGCCAATGGCACATATCTCTCCATGGATATTTATGTCTCTGATTACATCCTCTCTGAGGGTGAGGAAGCAGGTATCTTGGTTGAGAGCCTGGAGAAAGAACGCACTGTCGGCAAAAAACAGCGCGAGCGTTTTCAAGCTGCGGCAGAGGCTGGCGTCAAAATGGCATACGGCACCGATGCGGGCGTCTATCCTCATGGTGATAACGGCAAACAATTTGCCTATATGGTCAAATGGGGCCTATCGCCCTTACAGGCTATTCAAGCTGCGACGATAAATAATGCGACCTTGTTTGGTGTAGAGACACATATTGGTTCACTCGAAAGCGGCAAAATGGCTGATATTATTGCAGTTGAGAGCAATCCGTTAGGTGATGTGTCTGAACTAGAGCATGTTGATTTTGTTATGAAGGGTGGCACTGTTTTCAAAAGCAAAGAGGAATAAATTTACTATATGAGTCAGGCGTTGAACAAATTTGAGCGTAAAGTGCAAAATTAACTGTGAATCACATATCTTTATTAAGGTGAGTCTCTATATCTATCCTTCTGTCTTCGGACAGTTAGATGGGCAGTGAGGTTGCCCCACACCAGCTAAGCTTCCCATCTAAACAATTTGCACAAACAACCAACTTCAGGTCTTTTCCGATTGATAACTGATATCGGGTTTATAATTTTCATCGTGTTTAGCAAGAACCTCTTCAGCCTCGAATGAAGTTGGTGATGTCAAAAATCCTGTAATAACGACCCCTTGCCCTTCCCGAAATAAATCTGGCAGCACCCCGACATATGACACTGTCATAGGAACCCGCATGTCGCGTTCAAAATCTTTTATCTGGAAAGTCGTTTTCAGAGACGCATCTTTGGTTACGGTGCCATCCTTAACTAATCCGCCAATTCTAAAGACCTTAGAATCTGGTACAAATCCTTCGGCAACAACATCACTGGGATTGTAGAAAAACTGAGTATTCTCTTTCAAAGCGGATAACAACAAGGCTGTTCCAATGGCAAGAAGGCTTCCAAATATCACAATGAGGCCAATACGGCGTTTTTGGTGTGGAGGCATCATGGGAAATCCGTTTAATCTTTCGTGTTGTAATATGGGTGACATATAACAAAGCGCAAGGCATAACGCTGTCGCAGTTACAGGATTGATTAGTGAGATGAGCTCCCTCTTCCCGCAAATAGAAGGTATTACCAAGATAGGGGTGACTTCACTGTCTCTATCCAGAGGTGAAAAAGTCTTGATAGACGCCCTAACAATTAACCTCGTTTCAGGCGATGTTCTCTGGGCGCAGGGTGATAATGGTATTGGAAAGACAACGCTTCTCGAAGCCTTCGCAGGTCTACGTCTCCCCGATGAGGGCCGTATAAGTTGGAAAAAGAATGGGAAAACCGTACGTCCGAGTCGCTTGGTGGCATATCAGCCGCACAAAAGTTACGCGAAGCCCAGTTTAACGATAGAAGAAGATATAAACTTTTGGGCTGGCCTTAGAAAAGCGAAAGACTTGGCCGAAGAAGCTATGGATTATGTTGGACTCGCAAGCCGCGCTAAAATCGCCACGCAGGGTTTATCAGCGGGTCAAAAACGGCGGCTTGCTCTTGCCAAACTTATCATCAGTCAAAAACCAATTTGGATTATGGATGAACCCGCTGCCGCAATGGATAAGAGCGGCGTGTTTTTGATTGATGACCTTATTAAAAAACATATTGGACGTGGCGGCATCGCAATAATCGCCTCCCATGATGCTGCGCGTGAGCTAAGCTCACATACGCGCAAGCTCACACTACAGGCCGCAGTATGATTGCGCCGATCCTCAGACGAGACCTCACATTAGCCTTGAGGTCAGGAGGCGCTTGGCTTTATGGGGTGTTTTTCTTTGCGGTTTTTATCGCCCTAAATGCAATTGCTTTGGGCGGGTCGCTTAACGTCATGCGCCCCCTAGCACCTGCCCTAATTTGGCTTGCAGTTATCTTCTCAGCCATGTTGTCATTTCAAGCAATTTTCCAAGAAGACTTCAATGATGGTAACTTAGCGCAGCTAAAATTGTCAGGTGTAAGCTTGATAAATTTATGCACGGCTAAAACCATCAGTTTCGCACTGTTATCCATTTTGCCATTACTCGCAGCAGTCCCCATTGCAGCGCTTGTCTTTGATATGCCAAGAGATGTTGTTCTAGCGACAACAAGCTCTTTGCTCTTATCAACGCCCGCTATCGCTGTTTATGGTGTATTATCAAGCGCCATCTTAGCAGGTCGCCGAGGGGGTGGTTTTTTAATCGTTCTGATTACAACACCGTTTCTGATACCCGTCCTCATATTCGGGCTTGAAGCCATTGAAGGGTTTTCTAAAAATGGCTTGGCTGCGATAGAATTTCGCATCGTTATAGGTTTAAGTTTAATTGCGATTGCTGTAGGAATTCCCGCAGCGGCCGCAGCACTCAAGGCTCACTTGGAATAGGACATGATAAATTATCTCGCAAATCCTGTTCGCTTTTTGAAGTTTTCAAAAATTGCTACGCCAATCTTTGGATGCTTGGCCCTTTTAACCATGATTTGGGGGCTATATTTGGCGCTTATCAAAAGCCCGCCGGCTGTAGAGCATGGCCAATCTGTTCGTATGATGTATGTGCATGTTCCCGCCGCTTGGTGCGCGATGATGGCCTATACGGCGCTGACGATAGCCAGTATTGTTAGCTTTATATGGCGTCACCCCTTAGCCGATAGCGCCGCCCGAAGTTTTGCTATTCCCGGCTCGGCATTCACATTTTTAGCGCTGATAACGGGGAGTCTTTGGGGAAAACCAGCTTGGGGTACATGGTGGCAATGGGATGGCCGCATGACATCTGTTCTGATATTGTTTTTTATCTATATCAGCTATCTCGCACTATGGTCTATTATCCCTGAGCGCAAGAAAGCGGCCCGACTCGCCGCTATCTTGGCTATGGTCGGGTTTATCAATATTCCTATTATCAAATTCTCCGTTGATTGGTGGAATACGCTGCATCAACCCGCCAGTATTTCCACGCCAGGCGCGCCGGGAATGCCGCCTGAAATTCTCTGGCCACTCATGATGATGGTGGCCGCTTACAGCTTCCTCTTTGGCTGGCTGTCATTGCGAGGTATCGAAGCTGATATTATTAAAAGTCGTAAGATCAGAAGCCATAAAGCGCCTGCGGCGAAAGCCACTATTGAGACACTCTGATGTTAGATTTCGGAAAGAATGCTTTTTACATTTGGGCCTGTTACGGCATCAGCGCAATTGTCTTGGGCGGGTTAGTCATTGCGGCTTTTAAGAGTCCTAAGCAATGACAGATATCCGGTTCCTCGGAGCAACACCTATTGAGCGTTTAAAAGCGCTCATGGATAGACTTCGCACAGATTGTCCTTGGGACGCAGAGCAAAGCTTTGAAACGATTGCTCCTTATACCATTGAGGAAGCCTATGAAGTGTCTGAGGCGATTGATCGCAAAGATATGGTTTCACTGCGCGAAGAGCTTGGAGACCTTCTCTTTCAAGTCATTTTTCAAACTAAAATTGCTAGCGAGGTCGCAGGTTTTGACTTTGATGATGTCTGTGATGATTTAACGCGTAAAATGGTGGTGCGTCATCCTCATGTTTTTGAGTTTAAGGATAACCGCTCAGCCAAAGAACAAACTGTGTCTTGGGAAGAGACCAAAGCTGCTGAACGGGACGCGAAGGGACATACAAGCTTGCTGGATGATGTTCCCCTCGCCTTGCCTGAATTGATGCGGGCCGCGAAATTACAAAAGCGCGCGGCGCGTGTCGGATTTGATTGGCCCAACCTTGAGGGCGTCATAGATAAAATTGTCGAAGAAGCACAGGAAGTTACTGAGGCGGCGGAGCTGAAGGACCAAGACGCAATTGAAGGTGAAATTGGTGACTTACTTTTCGCTGTCACCAATCTCGCCAGAAAACTTGATGTCGATCCTGAGCTTGCGCTACGCCGCACAAATTCAAAATTCACAACTCGGTTCAAATTCATTGAATCGGACGCAAAGGCCAATTCACGTGATGTCAAAGATATGACATTGGATGAAATGGAAGCCCTGTGGCAAGCTGCTAAAAAACTCTAAGTTACAAGTTCGCTATGACGCGCCCGTAGTTTTCCTGCATCTGATTCCGATAACCTTACATCCATTTCACAATTTCCGTTACGGCGTGTTTTTTCATTTATCACATAACCATTTTTGTGAAGCCATGCCCGCACGTCATATTTCTGCGGCGGTATTTCAACACTTATAATTTCGTCCCCGCGCGTCAACATGGCTTCTATGCCATCCTGCAGCGTCTCTAGACCCGTTCTTTTATGACAGCTTACAGGATAGGCTGGAATCATATCATCTAATTGTTGCGAGGCTTCCGCTCGTTCTGAGATCGAATCGATTTGAATATCCCCCAATAAATCGACTTTGTTCCAGACTTCTATGATGTCTTGATTGTGTTCAGGTCCTGCATTGATTTGATCAAGAACCTGCATAACCTCTTCGCGGCGGCGCTCTGTCAGAGGGTCTGATATATCTCTGACGTGTATCAACAAATCCGCTTCTTTGACTTCTTCAAGGGTCGCCCGGAAAGCCGTTATCAAATCCGTCGGCAGGTCTGATATAAAACCCACCGTATCGGATAAAACAGCGGGCTGACCACTGGGTAGTGTGAGAATACGATGTGTGGTGTCCAGCGTGGCAAAAAGCATATCCTTCGCAAAGACGCCGCCTTCGGTGAGAAGGTTAAACAACGTTGATTTTCCTGCATTGGTATAACCCACAAGTGCGACAACCCGTTCCGGTGCGCGTTTACGTTTTTGACGCTGCAGTCCGCGTGTGCGCCTGACTTGCTCAAGCTCTCGTTTAAGCTTGGTCATTTTATCGTTCAAAACTCGGCGGTCACTCTCAATTTGAGTTTCGCCTGGTCCCGCAAGACCGCCCGTGCCGCCACGTTGGCGTTCCAAGTGAGTCCAAGTGCGCACAAGCCGTGAGCGTTCATAGCCCTGTCGCGCTAACTCGACTTGAAGCTTACCTTCTTTAGTCGCGGCTCTTAGACCGAAAATTTCAAGAATAAGGCCCGTACGGTCAATGACTTTGGCTTTCCATATCCGCTCAAGGTTACGCTGCTGTACAGGAGATAAAGCTCCATTTACGATCACAACGCTGGCCTCATGTGCTTTCAGCTCAGCGCCAATGTCCTCAATCTGTCCTGAGCCGAAAAAGTTGGACACTTTGAGATCACGTATCGGTATGATGCGCGCAGCCATCGTTTCCACGCCAAGCGCTTCGGCGAGGCCGACAGCCTCTTCTAAATCATAATCGGCATCGCTCGCGCGAACATTAGAAAAACGGGGGTGAAGAACGAGCGCTTTTTCAACGGGAGTATCGCGCTTAATCATAGAGATTTAATCTTCATCTTTTTCCGCATCAAACATGGAAACAGGGCCAGAGGGCATAATCGTTGAAATAGCATGTTTGTAAACAAGCTGAATTTGTCCATCGCGGCGAAGCAACACACAAAAATTATCGAACCATGTTACGACGCCCTGCAACTTTACACCATTTACAAGAAAAATTGTAAGCGGGGTTTTAGTCTTTCGGACAGAGTTTAAAAATGTGTCTTGGAGGTTTTGTTTCTTATCACTAGGCATTGTATTCGTCCTTTTATTGTCCTTTTACGCGACTCGTTGGTCGCAACCACACGCTTACATAGAGATGGCTTAGCCGTTCACGCAAGTGTATATCTCATAGAAAAGACTAGATTTAGCAGTATTAACCTAGGCTGATGTTTTATTGCCTCCAAAAAGACGGTGTGAACAAAATTAAGACGGCCAGAACTTCAACGCGCCCGATTAACATGAAGAGAGCAGAGATTAGTTTCTGGACATCAGTAAACTCTGAATAAGTTGCGCCGCTTTCAGGCAAAACATATAGTAATAATGGCCCCATATTACTCAATGATGCGGCGCTTACAGCTACGGCGTCTTCAAAAATAAGTCCGGTTGCTCCAAGAGCCATAATTCCTAGACCGAAGACTAATGTATATCCAAAAAAATACATCCAGATTGACAAAAAGGCGCGGTCTGGAATGTGCTGTCCCTTAAAGAAAACAGGCACAACACGTGAGGGATGGGTCAAACGACTCATATCCGTGGCTAAATGACGAAATAGCAAAAGCATACGAATGATTTTCACCCCGCCAGCTGTGGACAAAGCTGATCCTCCAATGAGCGCAATAGCAATCAAAATGACTGGAGGTAACATCTCAATGCCAATCACATTATAATCAAAACCAGCGGTGCTAACGAAGTATATACTCTCAATAATGAGTGTAAAAGCATGAGAGGCTCCAACATAGAGAATACCAAATAAACTGAGCAGGCCTATAATTACAAAAAGTCCTCTATGCTCATAATTTCCAAGTAATATAGTAATGTTGCGCAAACGCCTTAATCTTAGAAGGTCCCAAATTATAGCAATATTCATAGCGCCTAGCAGACAGAAAATACCTAAAACAAAAGCGCTGATGGGGCCAATATAACTCGCCAACGGGCCACTTTGTGGCGTTAATCCCCCTGTACTTATGGCACTAAGTGAAAGTGTGAGGGCCTCAAATGTAGGTGTTCCTGTTATGACCATAGCTATGAAACAAATGCAGGCCAAAAAGACATATATGCCCGCCACCACGCGCCCTATACCGATAAGCCTTTCAAAAAGTTCTCCTTTTTTCAGCGTAAAAAGCAAGGACCGATGAATACCTGTTCCTGCCAGGTTTAAGGACGCTAAAATAACAACTGCGAAAGTAGCCACACAGACGCCTCCAAACCCTTGTAAAAGGGCTCGCCAAAGTAACAAAGTTCTGGGTAAATCGTCAGCGTTTAAGGCGCTGGCACCTGTTGTTGTAAAAGCTGATGCCGCCTCAAAATAGGCAGAGGTTAGACTCCCTGAGACCCCTAAAGAAAGATAAGGCAGCGCGGCAATAAGCGGAACCGTAATCCAAAATAATAGTAAAAAAACGAGGGCGTCTGCATTCGTTTCTCTCGCAGGGGTGTTATATGTTGTGGCTATCAACAATACACCCAAAACCCCAATGGCCGCAGCAATCGTCGCAAACTGAATTGCGGGCATTGCCTCAAGTGTAATCGCTGCGAAAAAGGCCGTCCCTAATAATAAAATAGCACAGAGAACAAATGTGTTCCCAAGCCATAAAATGATGCGCGTTATAGCCATTTAGTGGCCTAGAAATAATCCGAGCTGACACGGAACATTTGCTCAATGCCCTTCATAGCGGATTTTTCCGCGAATAAAACGACATGGTCCCCAGCTTTTACAATGGTGTCCGAGCTCGGAAACAGTACGCTTGCGTCACGTAAAATTGCGCCAATTGAAACACCGTCAATAATACCCGCTTCTTGCAGTGTCTTCCCCGCTAATGGCGATGTTTCCAAAACAGCTCCTTCCATGACCTCAGCACGGCCCTGCTCTAACGAATAAACGTCTAAAATACGCCCTCGCCTGACATGGCGCAATATTGATGAAATTGTACTGGCGCGGGGGTCAATGACCATATCAATTCCTAATTCGGACTGCATATCTTGCATGGAGACTTCATTGATAAGACTAATCGTATGGCTTGCCCCAAGCTTTTTGGCTAAAACGGCTGATAGGATATTTGTTGAATCATCATTGGTAAGACATATGACCATTTCCGCATTTGCCACGCCAGCTTCTTCTTGAATATTGGCATCCATCGCATCACCGTTTAAAATTACAGTTCGCTTTAGCGTTTCGGCTGCGATTTCGGCCTGTTTTTTGTCTCTCTCAATGATACGCACGCGCATGCCTGAGATAGATTCAAGCTCTTTCGCGACGAATGAGCCTATATTTCCGCCGCCTATAATGACCACATGTCGGGCTTTGTCATCACGGGCACCTAATATTTCAAGCAACCTCGTGGAGTGTTCAGATTGTGCGATAAAATAGGCCTCATCGCCAACATTTAAGGGATCGTCGGGCAATGGCGCAAATATCTCGTCGCCTCGTTTTATACCCACAATAGAAGAGTGCAAACCAGGAAATAGATCTGAAATTTGCTTAATAGGCGTATCCACGATGGGGCAATCCTCATTGATTTTGACCCCCAATAGTTGAAGACGGCCTTCACCAAAACTCACAACATTAAATGCCCCAGGTGTGTTTAATCGGCGTAGAATAGCGCGACCAATTTCAATTTCAGGAGAAATAATAATATCGATTGGCATGTTCTCGCGGCTATAGAGATCATTATACTCGTTCTCTAAATAGCTCTGGGCTCTGACGCGCGCGACTTTTGTTGGAACATTGAACAAGGAATGAGCCACCTGACATGCTATCATATTGACTTCATCAGAATAGGTCACAGCGATAATCATGTCTGCGCTTTCCACACCTGCGCGCTTTAGCACTTCGGGATGCGAGCCATGGCCCAATACGCCCCGAACGTCCAAATCTGTCGTGATTTGGCGAATAAGTTCAGGCGATAAATCAACAACAGTCACGGTATTGTTTTCGGCGGCTAGGCGAGCCGCGAGGCCATAACCTACGCGCCCTGCGCCGCATATGATGACTCTCATGTCCCTAAATCCTCATTTCCAGTGATGGTCAATCATCACGGCCATTTGCGCCCAATCCTAGAGATTTGAGTTTACGATGCAAGGCCGAACGCTCCATTCCTACAAAGCTGGCTGTGCGAGAAATATTACCGCCAAACCGATCAATTTGGGCCTGTAGATACTCCCGCTCAAAATGCTCTCGGGCGTCTCTCAACGGCATAGCTATGATTTTTTCATTTTCATTCGCGCCCTGTGAAGTCCTGACAACTGAAACCTCGGGCGGTAAAGTTGCCAGCGTAATTGGCTGTGACGGTTCCCCTGTAGCTAAAATCAATAGTCGTTCAACATTATTTCGAAGCTGCCTGACGTTTCCTGGCCAGTCATGGGCCTGTAAAGCCGCCATAGCGTCCCCGCCAATTTGCCTTGCAGGTAAACCTGTCGATGAGGCAAGTTGCGTAATAAAATGCTCAACAAGAGCCGGAATGTCTTCGCGTCTCTCGCTCAGAGGTGTCGCTTCAAGCGGCATTACATTTAAACGGTGATAGAGGTCTTCTCTGAAACGGCCATGCTCTACATCTTGGGCTAAATCACGCGAGCTTGAGGTTATTACGCGAACATCAACTTGCACATCATCCTTACCTCCTAGCCGTCTAAATCGTTGCTCGACCAAAAGACGTAAGAGCTTACCCTGAGTCTCCATCGGCATATCCGCAACTTCATCCAAATAAAGCGTCCCATTATGCGCTCGCTCAAGTAAACCGACTGTTGTGGCGTGACCGTCATCATCTTCCGCTCCGAACAATTCCTCCTCAACACGCTCAGGTACCATTGAGGCCGCATTGACGGCCTTGAACGGGCCTTTTGAACGTGAGGAATGCCCATGGAGCATTCTGGCTATCAGTTCTTTTCCAGATCCAGACGGCCCCGAAATCAGAACGCGGCTGTTCGTGGCCGCAATTTTTGAAATCTTTTGTCTTAACTGTATAATTTGAGGAGATGTGCCAACAAGTTCCGTATCCGAGGGCGCTTTGCCTTTCAGTTCTGCATTTTCCCGTCGTAATCTTGCATTTTCGAGGGCGCGGTTCGCCGTTACTAAAAGTTTATCCGCTTTAAACGGTTTGACGATGTAATCATAAGCGCCTTTGCGAATAGCAGAAACAGCAGTTTCCACAGTTCCGTGACCGCTAATAATTATAATGGGTAATTCTCCATGATTGGATTTGAATTTGTCCAAAAGCTCAATACCATCCATTGAGCTACCCTTGAGCCAAACATCCAGAATGATCAGTGAGGGTTTGCGAAACTTCACTTCCGCTAAAGCTTCTTCACTTGTTGCAGCCAAACGCGTCTCATATCCTTCGTCTTGTAAGATGCCGCCAATCATCTCGCGGATATCATCTTCATCTTCGACAATTAAAACGTCATATTTCATGATATAATCCTGTCTTCTTCGGAATGCGTCTTACCGTTTTCGTGCGGAGCGTATGCGCTGCCCTTGGAGAGTATGATCTCAATAACGGCTCCAGAGCTTTTATCTTTATGATCAAACAATTTGAGTGTACCGCCGTGATCTTCAGCAATCCGTTTTACGATTGCTAGGCCAAGTCCTGTACCGCTTTCGCGTGTTGTTACATAGGGTTCAAGCAATCGTTCTTTATCAGGGAAAGGCCAGCCCATACCGTTGTCACTTATCCGTAGTTTTATAAATTTATTTGCGGAAGATATCACTGTCCTGATATTTCCAACAAGTTCATCATCTCCCGATGCATCTACTCTACGACCAATAGACTCGCCCGAGTTTTTATACAGATTAGTCAGCGCTTGAGTTATAAGTCGTTCATCGCAACTGATTAAAAGCGGCCCTGTTGTTTCATCTTCAAAATCAAATTTGATCTCAGGGAACGAGACACCCTGCGCGAATAAGACGTCTT
The DNA here is from genome assembly GCA_020629195.1 of Hellea sp. Taxonomy (GTDB): domain Bacteria; phylum Pseudomonadota; class Alphaproteobacteria; order Caulobacterales; family Maricaulaceae; genus Hellea. Next base: position 6,784 of record JAHDDT010000040.1, on the reverse strand, counting down.
CAACTAAATCTCTTATATTAGTCGGCGCAAAATTAGGTGTTGGCATTCGCGCGAAAGCAGAAAATTCATTCACCATCTGCTCAAGAGAGCCCACCTGACGAATGATCGTTTGTGTGCAGTTTTGAAAAACATCAGGGTCAGTTTTGATTTCTTTAGAATATTTACGAAGTAGCCGTTCCGCAGAAAGTTGAATGGGCGTCAGTGGGTTCTTAATTTCATGCGCAATTCTTCTTGCGACTTCGCGCCAAGCAGAATGCCTTTGCGCTGTTACCAAGCGGGTCATATCGTCAAACGTCATGACCCAACCCGTATCCATACGCGCGCCCTTGTAAGCTGAAACCCGTAGATCAAAATTTCGAATACCTGTTTCAGTATCAAAATTAACTTGATCTTCTGCAGTACCTTTAATGGCTTCCCGTGCGATATTAAATGCAGGCATGAATTCAGGAAGGACGTCTTCCAAGGGGTAACCCAACATCGCCTTGTTAGCCGAGCCTAGTAATATTTCCGCAGACTCATTCATGAGCGTAATGCGCCCGCTTTGAGTTAGCCCGATTACCCCTGCTCTGACGCCTGAGAGCACGGCTTCGGAAAACTGTCGCCGCTGCTCGGAAATATCATGTTCTTTGACAAGTTCATCACGCTGAGAATTGAGTTGCCGCGTCATTCGGTTAAAGGCGCTACCCAAATCAGACATCTCTCCCCAGTCGCCCTGCACATCAACACGCGCAGACATATCGCCGCTTCTCACGCGCTCAGACGCTGTGATTAAGCGGCCCAAAGGTTCGATAATCCTGTTGGCTAAAAGCAAGCCTAACCAAACAGCTGCAAAAAGAATGAGCAGGGCTGTTTCGATAAATGTCAGAAAGAATATACGGCTCATCAAAGCTTGATTCGCGTTAAAATCATCTATCGCTTGTGTCGCATTCGCAATCCCAGAAAGACTGGATAAGACGCGGTTGTTTGAACGCAAAACCCTACCAACATAGAGATAGATATCATCTTCATATACCTGCAAGCGTGTTAGTGCGATCAAATAATCAATGTTATCACGCTGAATAAATGCAATTTCGCCGGATTTCATACCTTCGAAAACAGCGTTGAGCGGCACCTCAAATGTGGGAGCTATTGGGTTTTCAACCCGGCTAAAAATATATCCATCTTTGCGCATTACATATACAGCATCGAGCTCACGTACACGCGACATGATTTGAAGCTCAGCCGTATAAGATATTCGAGTATTGATTTTGTTTGGCCGTCTGCTGAGTTCGTTCTCTACGGCTTTAGCGTCCTTTGCAAGCTCCGTAAATTCTTGCTGTACGTAACCATCGAGAATTTCACGAGCTGAGGCCATGTTTGAACGAACATTATCTCCGAATAAATCATTGATATTCTGGCTGATAAGTGATGTGGAAAAAGCGCCAACTACAATGGCTGGAGTTAGCGCTGCTAAACTGAAAATCGTCACAAAACGTCTATGCAATAGAGGGGCTGACTGACTTCGACGTTTCGCGAATAATCCTTTCCACACTCTGAGAGCCAGGTAGATACCCAGCCCAATTATGAAGACCAGATTGAACAAAAGAATTGGATAAGCTTGGCTTGTTTGCTTCGTGTCACCTGAAAGCGCGTATAGTGTGCCCAAAACCAGTAATAAAATAGCCGTTACAAAAAGGATTCCAAACAAAGCCGAACGCGCAATTTTAGGCGCATCACGCAGTCGTGTGAGGCTCACCGCTGCATCTTTAGAAATGACTGGCTGTTGATTCATAAAACAGAGCTATGACGCGAAATAACGCTAACTGTTACTTCTTTATCGCACTGTTGCAAAAAATCAACACCCATAAACATTTCTGTTATTACGATATGTCCAGCAATTTTAGGCGTGTACGTAGCGTATTTCTATGAATCCCAAGATGGTCAGCGGCCTTTGCCCTATTACCTCCCGTAAGACGTAGCGCCTGAATAATAAGAGGCTTTTCCACCCATCCAAGCGCAACATTATAAGGCGTATCTTCACCAGAAATGTTTTGTCCCCCGTTAAGCAAACGCGCGCAGGCCTCCTCCAGCTGGGTTTCCAATTTTTTGTCATCCTCACCCGTATTTTCCGATAAAATATCTTTTGAAAACTCTTGGAGAACCATCTCTGCAGTAATGACATCATCAGAGTAAAGAACAGCCAAGCGGCGCACTAAGTTTTCAAGCTCTCTTACATTCCCGCCCCATTTATGACGGTGTAAAATATCCAAGGCTTCTGTCTCAAAGCGGCGATTATTATTTTGCGATGTTTGCGATAAGAATGTTTCAGCCAGCTCATATGTATCTTTATCACGCGCCGATAGTGGTGGGATACGAATTTCAGCAACATTAATGCGGTAAAGTAAATCATCGCGAAATTTCCCTTCAGCCGCCATCCGCCGAAGGTCTTTACGGGTCGCTGATAACAATCGAGGTCTTATGTTTTGAGGAATGCTTTCAGCTTCGGTCAAGACGGCCAGCAATCTTTCTTGCTGCTTGGGTGTAAGCTCAGAAATTTCATCGATATAGATGTCTCCTCCATTGACCTTTTGCAGAGTCAAAGACGTGTTTTCAAAATCTGTTTCTCTAAAAAACGGACGGTCCTTCCGAGGGCCGCCATCATGAAGTAACCTCGCCACAAGATCTTTCCCTGTCCCTACAGCGCCTTGAATGAGAACGGGCAA
>JAHDDT010000040.1:0-3982 GCA_020629195.1 Hellea sp. | reverse complement strand
GCATTGTCCGTGGCTTTCACAGAATGCCCCGCCCGGGTTAGAGCCTTGGAGAGCACTAGGCGAACGCTGTCATCATCATCTGCCAATAGAACTTCATATTTCATGAGATATCCTCATTGGGTGTCGGTAAAAGAAGTGAAAATTTGGTTTTGCCGGGACGTGATTTGACCTCGACAATACCGCCATGGGCTGCGGCGACTTTCGAGACCAATGACAGACCTAGGCCCTGTCCTTCCGGCTTTGTACTTACAAATGGCTGAAAGATCTGATCCGTAACATGCTCTGCGATGCCAGGACCATTATCAATAATTCGAATTTCAATTGGGAGATGTTGCGTCTCAAGCCCCAACTTTCCTCGCGCGCTCACACCGCTGCGAAACCGCGTTTCCAGAATGATTTCGCCTTTTCCGTTTAAATCCTCAACCGCTTCTGCGGCATTTTTAATCAGGTTGAGCAAAGCTTGCATCAAGGTATCCGCATCCCCTTTTGCATGTGGCAAAGAGGGGTCATAGCGTTCTGTGAAAATCAGAAATGGGTTAGCAGACTGAATAACACGGCGTGCGCGCCTTAGAATTTCGTGAATATTTACGCGGTCTGCATTTTCGGGATCTTGATCACCTAACGTTTCCATACGGTCCGCGAGGCGACGAATGCGATCAATCTCTGATCCGATAAGATCTATAAGGCTTTGACCTTCTTCACTCGCGACATCATCTCGGAGCAATTGAGCCGCGCCTTTAATTCCCGCAAGTGGGTTTTTAAGCTCATGCGCAATTAAGCGGCCCATACCCGTGACCAATTGGCCGCCAACTTTCGTGCTACGAGGCTGTGGCCCCGCGAGCCAAATGCTTAGGCCTATGCCGGAAGCCGTGGGATATGCGGTAAAGTGAGCAAACTCCTCTTCTTGACCCGAGCGTATGACGGGACAGTCTCTTATCGTGCAAGGGGCATGATCAGCCGCACATTTTGAAATGATATGCGTTACATCCTTTTCGACGGAAAAGATTTCCCATGGACTTTTACCGATGACTTGGCGCAAAGATTTTCCAAGCCATTCCTGCAAGGCTTGATTGGCCCAAGTGATTTTCTCGGTCTCGGGGCTGATGAGCAAAAGAGGAAACGGCCATTCTTCAATTAGTGGCGGTAGAAAATGAGATTTGTCGCTCATGCCGCTATCTCATCCACTGCTACGTCATAAATATTTGCTAATATACCAACGACCTCTTCCGTATCGAAACTGCGACAAATTTTTGAGCGAAGCTCGGCCTCATTGGGTAGGCCCAGATGCTCCACATAACCCGCCAAATGTTTGCGTGCGACCCGTATTCCTTTGCCCTCTCCGTAAAAGTCAATCAAATCCCGATAATGCTCTATAGCAATGCGGCCTTTCTTCGGTGAGCTTAGCGGCACAGGTTTGGGTAATCCATCGACAGCCGCAATGATCTCTCGCAGATTCCACGGCGCGCCAATAAGGCTGCGGCCAATCATGACTCCGTCTGCTCCAGATTGCCTGAGAGCCTCGAGAGCATGTTCGGCTGTATGGATGTCACCATTGACGAAAACGGGCACATTCACAGCGTCTTTGGTGGCTCTAACAGCAGCCCAATCCGCTTCGCCCGTATAGAATTGATTTCGCGTGCGGCCATGGACAACAATCATTTGCACGCCCGCGGCTTCAGCTCTTTGGGCAAGTTCCGGGGCATTTAAGCAGTCAAAATCCCAGCCTAATCGCATCTTTAAGGTCACAGGCACATCGACCGCGCCAATGGTGGCTTCAATCAATTCTAGCGCATGATCAAGATTTCGCATAAGCGCAGAGCCTGAAAGGCCTGCCGTGACTTTTCGCGCAGGACAGCCCATATTGATATCAATAATGGCAGCGCCTGCCGCTTGTGAAAGCTTCGCGCCTTCCGCCATCCATTTCGCTTCACGGCCAACAAGCTGTATGACAAGCGGTTCAATCTCGCCGCCCCCTGCTGCCTTTGCCACGATATCGGCGTGGCCTTTTGCCAAAAACTCTCCTGCGACCATTTCTGATACGACCAATCCAGGTTTAAAACGCTGTAGGATACGGCGAAATGGCAAGTCTGTGAGGCCCGATAAAGGCGCGACCAAGACGCGCGAAGACAATTCATGCTTGCCGATTTTTGGCATTGGGTTCATGTTGCTGTCTTTAGAGGTCATCAGCCTTGCGCACAATAATTCATCGCTTTTAAAAGGTTCAAATTGACAAATATTGCACAAATTTTAGTCGCAGCAGGCAAAGGTGCACGAATTGGCGGCGATATTCCCAAACAATACCGCAAAATCGGGGGTAAAGCTGTTCTGAGGCGCACATTAGAGGCCGTCAGAGCCGTGCCGCGCATCGGCGAAATCATTATTGTTGTCACAGAGTCTGATCCCTATATTTCAAAGCTTATTGCGGATATGAAAAATATTCGTGTTGTTACGGGCGGCGCAACACGGACGGCTTCTGTAAAAGCAGGGTTGGCCGCTCTTAGCAAAACCCCACCCGACCATGTCCTCATACATGATGGCGCGCGTCCCTTTGTGTCTCCCCTCGTCATTAACAGCGTGATTGACGCCCTCTCCAAAGCCCCCGCAGCCGTTCCTGCATTGCCTATTCCTGACGCGCTTAAATCTTTGGACGGCTCGACTATTGACCGCGAGCAATTACGCCGCGTTCAGACCCCTCAAGGTTTTCACTTTGATAAAATTTGGCCAGCTTTTGAGTTGCTTGATGATAACGCCACTTTCGCGGATGATATCGAAGTCGCCAAAATAGCGGGTCTTGATATCGCCTTCACGGCTGGAGATATCAATAATTTCAAAGTGACTTACCCCGAAGATTTTGCCAAAGCAGAAGCCATGCTGAAAACTGACACTTATATCGCGACGGGCACTGGATTTGATGTTCATCGTTTTACGGATGGCGACACAATGTGGCTTTGCGGCGTTCCGATTGACTGCGGCTTTACCTTGCTTGGGCATTCCGATGCAGATGTTGGGCTCCACGCTCTAACCGACGCCATTATGGGCGCCCTTGCCTTTGGCGATATTGGCGATCATTTTCCGCCATCTGATCCGAAATGGAAAGGTGCAAGCTCTGATAAGTTTCTCCTTTTTGCCATTGAAAAAATTAAAGAACGCGGTGGGGAGCTTCAACATGTTGACGTCACGCTGATTTGTGAAAAACCTAAAATTAAACCCCACCGCGAGGCTATGCGTGCTCGTGTGGCAGAGCTTTGCGGCCTCCCTCTCACCCGCGTTTCCGTCAAAGCTACCACCACTGAAAAGCTTGGATTTACAGGCCGTGGTGAAGGCATGGCAGCGCAAGCCAGCGCAACAATAAAGCTTCCCGCATGACCGCACCTATAATCACACTGAAAGATATCTTTTCCGAGGCTCAGAAGTTAATTGACTTGGCTTCAGAGAAAAACGTCACAATCGCTACGGCTGAAAGCTGTACGGGAGGTCTCATTGGCGCAGCTATTACTTCGATTTCTGGATCCTCCAAACCCTTTAAAGGCGGCATTATTGCTTATGATAATTCCGTCAAAACGAAACTGCTCGGTGTCTCGCCAAGCGTTCTCGGAAAATACGGGGCCGTGAGCCAAAAAACAGCAGAACGTATGGCAGCTGGCGTGATAGAACGCCTTGGCGTTGATATGGCCGTCTCCGTAACAGGCATTGCGGGTCCCGGCGGCGGAAGTGAGGATAAGCCCGTAGGCACTGTCTGGATGGGCCTTGCGGTAAAAACCGATGACAACATTACCATTAAAACGACGCTCCATAGTTTTGGCGATATTGGACGCAATAAAGTACGTGATGTAACCTGCTATGAGGCTCTGAAAGCCTTAGTAGAGGCTGCTTCTTAGCTCTTCATATTTTGTGGATGCAGCTATCCTGCGAATTGACCCGGCTTTTTTTAAAATGAAAGCCAAACATTTAACCGATGTCCAATAAATGGACGTCCGCAGGG
>JAHDDT010000039.1 GCA_020629195.1 Hellea sp. | reverse complement strand
CTCTTGATTTTCAAGGTAAGTAACTGGAATGATTAGAAGTTATTTTACTGGGAGCGAGGATTGAGTTTGGGACCACGGTAAAATAATAGAATTTGTTTCGCGCATGAAAGCTGATGACGCTAAGCGTTATACCTCAGTATATCGTACTCTTATTCGGGTGGCAGCGGAAATAAATAGCCGTCTCGCATAACCGCACATTTGGATGGTGGATAGCAAAAGCAAGTCTTGCAATGACGGTTTAGAGGGCCGCACTAAGCCGCACTCAACACCCATTGCTTCTTATCCGTCATCGCGGTGACGCGTAGCTGGCTCTGCGAATCCCTAGGCGTATCCGACAACGTCCATTTCATGATGAGTGTGAGGATTTCGCTTTTATGGGCGAGATATTCCAAATTTTTACGCAGACGCGTTACGCTGGCGTCGAAATGAACGGATGTGGCTTGGCTTTCAATCTCGGCGCGGTTTTCTGTTAGCCAGTCTCGGGCGAAGCTCTCTGTGAGCTTTATATGGGGCGCGAAATTATCGCGCAAATTCACGGCGGCCTGCTTAAACAAGGCCAGTTCAGCACCTTTATCCAACTTATTTGAGGCCACCATGACCGCTAATAAGGTCATCACATCTGTCCAGTTTTGTGCGCGCATCATCATCTCCCAAGATTGTTTGACGCACTGCTCGCTTGAACCGCTCACTCCCACGAAAAGCAATTCAAACTCACAGCGCGTAATCCTTGATAGAAAATCGCGGCTGAATAGAGGCTATAGAAAACAGGAAATCCTGTTAACTCTCATTCATTATGAAAATCTGGTTAAGGCGGTTTTGCCGCCGAGCAGAGGCTTTAAGCGGCGGAGAACAGACTCTGCGCTTTGCTTTGATCGCCCAATAAAGCCCGTGCCAAGCCGTAATTCTTTTTCAGGGCTTTGCGCATGGACTCGTCACCAAGAACTGAAGCAATTGTAATGGCGCCGCGATAAGCTTTTACTGCGCTCTCTAGAGCTTTGGTGTCGTTATTCGCACGGCCAAGCTTTAACAAAGTGTCAGCGAGAGCTTGTTGCACTTCGGCGTTTTCGCGCGGCATGTTATCAACTGAGTATAATGCCTGAGCGGAGCGCAGCGCTTTTACCGCATTTATTAAAGGTTCTGTGTCACCCGTTTGCGAGGCAAGCAGCACCATTTGACCGGCAAGTTCTCGGTTTAGTTTTGCAAGTTCGTTATTGGTTTTCTTTAATTTGCGTTTCAAATCGAGTTTCGTTTTCTTCATGACGTCTTCCAGCCCCTGGAGGTTTGAGTACAAAATGTGCCAGTTTACGGTTAATGTGACGTTAAAATTAGGGCTCTAACTTCTCTAAAATCCTATGCGAGGCTGTTGTGTAATTGCTCCGCGCCGCGACACGAATAAGCGGCAAGCCGACAGCTTTGAATAAATCATCCTTAAATGTGTCGGCATTAATTGTGTTTTTATTATGGCTGCTGCCATCCAGCTCGACCGCTACTTTGGGCACGCCGTCTTTATTGGTAATGAGATAATCAACATGGCGAGATTTCACGCGCCCTCGCAAATGCCACTGCGGCCGTCCCTCTATATTGCGCCTCACCCGCACAATATCTTCGAGCCTGACTTTGCTATGGATGTGATAATCTTGCGGCAGGTTGCGCTTTAAGACTGCAAAAAATTCCCGCTCGGGCCGATTAACGAAAAGATTATCCACCCGCTCAAAACAGGCATAAATACGCTTATCCGCTGGCATTGTCTTGGGTGAAACAAAGGGTTTGCGCCAAAAGGAGAGCGCGCAAAGCCCCGCGATAATGGTAATGATAAGCAGTGTTTCTAACATAGCCTATTTTAGAACATAACATGAACAATTACAAATGTCTTATACGGGGGGCGGGGCGAGATTTCAGTAGCAGCTCACTAACCGCCCAAATGAGCGCGTCGGCGCGATCGGGACTATGTCCCAAAACCTGCGTGCCCATCGCCGCAAGCTCATCTTCAAGCTCAGTGAAATGCCCGCAATGGGCAATGCGGTCTTGCTCATAGAGCAGCGCGACAGGCTCGGCGCGCAAGGTCTTGCTGCGGCTGGCATAAACGCTGCGCACAGGAACGCTTGGGTCAATCATGTTTAGGACAGAGCTGACAAGCTCTCCGCCTTGATTAGTTTCGGCCACGATGTAATCCGCCTGCCAAATCTTGGCGAGCTTAAGCGCGGCTTCGGCCCATCCCTCGGGCGAGCGGCCCTGCACCGTACCGTCATGTAGGATATAGGCTTTGTCTCTCTGGCGTCCCAATATTGAACGCGCCTCTGTGCCCGCAACAATTATCCCGCAAGCATCAGAGTTTTCGCCTGATGTGACAGGAGGGTCGATGGCGATGATAATCTTGGAACAGTCTGGCCGCTCTGCTGTGTAAGCGTTTTCCAGCATAGTGCGTGTCCAGAGCGCGCCGTCTAAGTCTTCGATATATTCTCCGCCAAGCTCCTGCCGTCCAAGCCGCGTCCCGCCATAAGCTTCTTCCATCGCGCTTAGAAATGTCGGGGCTAAATTATCGGCATTATCGGCTGTGCTCCCGCGAGAGACTAAGAGGCCAGTGGTGTTCAGGAGAATTTTAAGGGCAGGAATGGGACGCGGCGTAGTGGTCATAACCAGCTGCGGGAAACCCCCCAGACGTAAGGCTAGGCGCAAATTGGACAATGTGGCTTGGGGGTAAGCCCAGGCACAAAACTCATCGGCCCAAGCCGCGTCAAATTGCGGGCCGCGTAACCCGTCTGGATCTTCGGCGGTAAAGATATGCCCGACAGCGCCATTGGGCCAATCGAGACGCCTGCGCGAGGGAGAAAAGACGGGGCGCTCTGAAGGATATCCAATATTTAATAGGCCGCTTTCCCCGTCCAACATGACCTCGCGGGCATCGTTAAGTGTCGGCGCAACAAGGGCTATACGGGATTTACCTTTGGCAAAGACTTGTTCGCGTATCCATTCCGCCCCTGTACGCGTTTTGCCCGCCCCGCGCCCACCCAGAAGCAGCCAGATGAGCCAGTTCTCATGCGCAGGGATTTGGTGCGGGCGGGCGTGGAGTTTCCAATAATGTTTAATAGCCGCAAATGTTATGTTCGAGCGAGCGCGACTAAGATAGTGGCTCGGATGTAGCGCCTCGGCCTTTAGCTGCTCTCGGAGATAACATATCGATAAGTTCTCGCTCGAGGCGCTCTCGGTCTTTGACGGGGAGTGGCGGGAGGTCTTCATAGCGCGTGAATTTCTGATCTGTTTCAGCGCTTTGGCAGCGCAGATTATGGGCTTCTAAATCTTGAATAGCTTTGAGTTGCGTGCAAAGCGCTTTGGCGCATTGATCAAGACGTTGTACCGCCGAAGCTTCTTTCGCCTGCGCATGTTTGCCAATATCCTTCATAAGGCGGGTTGCGGCTTCAATGAGTGTGTCGGTGGAAAGCTGCTGCATTTTAATTCCCTTAGCCTTTTATTTGATGTTTAGAGCCGGCTTGGGTGCCGTAATATTTAGCAAGCCGCGACAGGCCCAGCTTCAAAAGGGTCAAGCCACTTCCCGCCGCCCATTTTTCCGAGCGCTCAATTTGTTCTAATCTCTGGTCATGACAACAGACGGCCAAGACCGCTTTATCCAGTCCGTCTCCCATCGCGGCCTTCGCGCTGCTCAGCCGTTTTCCGGCATCAATACGGCGAATGTGATTATCTTCCTCTGCGCCATTATAAGCGCGCCTGTCCTCACCTGCGCTTTGATAATTTTGGGTCGCAACATGAGCATATCCGGCATTGGCAAAATCTTGCGCAAGCATCTTACCGGCTTCTTGCTCCGCCGCGCTCAGCAGTGGCTTGCCATTTATATCCATGCGGCCACAGAGCCGTTCAAAGGCGCTCATACCTATATTACGCCGCACAGGGCGTTTCACGCCGCCTGGAATATATAGCTCTCTTTCTTCCATGTTGCGGTGCTGCCCCGCATGGGTACCGCCAGATTTAAGCCTGCGCGCAAAACTCTCTGAAACGCGGTAGCCCTCCTCCGTCGATTGCAACCCACCAAAGCTTGTGAGCTGCTGAAAGCTCTCGCGGCTGACCCAGCGTAATGGCCGTTTGCGACGGTCGCCATTGGCATAAGCAGGATAGGCATCGCCTTGGGCGGATTTTATAATAACCGCGCTTTTCTGCGCGAGATTTTCCGCCAATTGGCGGTCAGGTAAACTTAGCATAATTCAGGTTCCTCAAAACTTTCAGCGGCGGGCAATGGCGCTTGGCCCAGAAAATGTTCAAGCTTTAGCAGCTTGGCATCAAAGACAGGATCGTCGCGTTGCTCTTCAATGAGGCGGCAGGCATGGGACACCGTGGTGTAATGGCGCTCAAAGACTTCAGCGATGCGCTGCTTGGTCAGGCCGTAAACACAGCACATCAAATACATTGCAATTTGCCGCGCATAACTTATCTCGCTGCGGCCTTTATAACGCGAGGATAAGACGAAGCTCGGCACAGCAAATTCCATCGCGACAGCCGAGACGACAAGGCGGGCACAGGTCTTATCCATTATAAGTGGGTTTTTATTTTTATATGGCATATAGCTCCTCAATCTCATCTGTGAACTATAACACAGATTTAAGATATGAGGATTATATTCCTATTTTTAGAAAATTGCGAGTCTTTCAAGCCCAAGACTGAGGATAAAGTATGAAGGACTTAAGTCCCTGTTTTTATGAGACTCTAAGCGTATTTTTGTTTTGTTTCAGCTTCTAAAACTGGGATATCAGAAAGCTTCACAAGGTGGTCGTAACCAAGGATAACATTTATATCCGTACCATTATCAGAGAGCGGTAAGCGAATCCAAAACTGGGCCAAATGCGCGCCTGTTGGCGTCCCTGGACGCGTGACACCCGCAAAAGGGCGTCGTTTATCGACAACTTGCCCTAAGACCCGATCCCAATAAGCACAGCGGTCACCAAGGGGGAGTTCATCAATATACTGGCCTTGGATCTCATCGAGATATAAATTCCAGAAACCCGTCCCGGCGAGGCGATATTTGAAACGGCGCTCAGCGCCTTGTTCAATATCTATAAGACTTGTCATAGTGAGCTGCGAAACAATATCTTCGGGCAGGATGTCGTGACGTGAAGGGAATTGACCGCCCTTACATTTGCTGCGCCAGTAGTCGTAGAAGCGCTGCTGTTTAGGCAGTATCATTTGATGTCTAAGTGCATTGCCTGAAAGCATCTCGCCAAGTCCCCTGTCCTATTTCAATATTATATGAAGCAGGATCTATCCCTTCCCTCGAATCATGTGTGAATCGCGTCGGTGATTTGGGCAAGCGCCGTTAACACTTTTTAAAGGGTTAACACAAAATTAACCACGTTTTTCGTTACGGAGCCGATTCGAGTTGGTTATTGTCTTGAAAGCTCAAGATGAAGCGCTTTACCCTCGGCTCTTCCCTAGCCCTGTTCTCTTGGCGAGCTCTGAACGGCGTTTGGCGTAATTCGGGGCTACCATGGGGTAATCTCTTGGGAGGCCCCATTTCTTGCGGTAAGCTTCTGGCGTAAGATTGTACTTTACGCGCAGGTGACGTTTGAGCGATTGAAACTGCGCCCCGTCCTCGAGACAGATGATATAATCATCTGTCAGCGAATCTTTAATCGGCACGGCGGGCTCAGGGCGCGGCCCTTCATCAACAATTTCGGCAGCATTTGCGATACCGTCCACGGCCGCAAAAACGCTCTGAATTAAGTCAGGGACGGCTTTGGCCTTTATCTCATTATGAGAGACATAAGCACTCACGATATCCGCCGTCATATCAAGCAGTGTGGATTTGCTTATGACTGGCTCATCATCGCTCATCGTACGAAATAAACAAAGATAAGCACAATAATCAGCATGGCGGCTGTCAATACCGCTGCTAAGCCGCTTGGTGCAGACTCGCTCATGGCGCCTGCCGGACTAAAGATATGGAACAGGCGGCGACCCGCCCCCTCAATCGCGCGCTCACGCAAACGGGTTGTCTGTACGGAGAGCCGCGTCCACATCGCGCCAATCCACTGCATAATACCCAAGCCGAACTTTCGATATGTCCAATCAAAGTCGAGTATCTCGCCGCGTTTTTCTGCAGGATAAAGCTTGAACTTTTTCAGAACACAGAAAGCGGAAATGGCTGCGAATAAGAGCTGCAATTGGAAGACCACATGATCGACTGTGTAAGGCTGATAATTCGCTTCATAAGGCATCAGGCTATAAAGCATTTGATATCCGCCCCATGGGAAAGCCAAGACGATACAGAGCAATGCCGCGAGGCCCATGGCCACGAGCATATTCCACGGAGCCTCTTTCACGCGGCGGCCACTATCATGACTGAAGAATGTGAAATATGGCACTTTAATACCCGAATGTTCCATCACACCCGCAGAGGCAAAGAGGAGCATAGCGGCTATGACATATAGGCTTGGATCATAGCTCGCTTCATAAATGACTGCACTAATAATCATCGCCTTTGTCACAAAGGCCGCGAGCAATGGGAACGCCGCAATAGAGCCAGCACCAATGAGGCAGAACACTGCCGTTATCGGCATAGAGCGGAATAGGCCGCCCAGTTCTGAGGCTTTGGCTGTGCCCACACGGTACATGACAGCGCCGATTGACATAAAGAGAAGGCTTTTGAAAATGACGTGGACGAAGACTTGTCCAACAACACCGTTCAAAGCGAGCTCTGTTCCGATACCAATACCGCAGACCATGAAGCCCAACTGGTTATTAAGAGAGAATGCTAACACCCGGCGAAGGTCATTTTCGATAAGCGCAAAAAAGACCGGGAAACAGGTCATGATAGCGCCGATATAAATCAGGATATCAACACCGACATAACCTCGCGCCAAGGCGTATATTGCCATCTTCGTTGTAAAGGCCGAGAGGATGACAGTGCCCGTGATAGAGGCTTTGGGATAAGCGTCCTGCATCCACATATGAAGGAACGGGAAACCGCATTTAATACCAATGGCAATCAAGATGAGCCAGCCGCCCAGCGAGTCTATTCCGATATCATTAAAGCTGTAATCACCGCCATTGGATTGGGCGTAGAAGATCGCGCCTGCCAGAAGTAATACACCTGATAAAACATGTAGTGCCAAATAGCGAACACCCGCCGCATAAGCGCGCTGGCCTCCCTTCCAAATCAGGAAGACAGATGAAATCGCGGTGAGTTCCCAGAAAAGGAAAAGCGTAAGCAGATCACCAGATAAGACACCAGCAATCGCGGCGCCTGCATAGATAAGGGCTGAGCTATCGGTGATACGGCATTTCTCATGAAAGCCATAAATCCCGTTAATCACGGCGATAAGACAGAAGAGATAACCCCACACCATGGATAGATTATCAATGCGCAAGGTGGTGAGCTCTAAGCCACCTATATTGATTTGCCCCGCCAAGACTTCTTGTGAGGTGTATATTTGCGTGATCATGACCCCTGCAAAAATTGGCGCGCCAATTATGAAGGCTTTACGGACCATAGCAAAGGCATCACCTTTGGGCACAAGCGCGCAGATTAGACCTGCGAGGATCATCCACAAACCTGGATTGATTTGGTAGATATCAATCATGATGAGCCTCCCCTGTTATATCCGGGTCAGTCGAATATTCAGGATCAGCGAGGCCGCCTTCTCCATAATAAGACTCATCACGTGCAAGAAGAGCTGTCAGAGGTTTGGCACAAAGCACGATAAAACTATAAGCGACAAAACCAATCAGCGCCCAAGAGCCAGGAATAGCATCCCAAGGCGCGGGTTTGGCTTGAGGAAAAACAATACCCAGTGCAATCATCGCAATCATGCCAAGCACGGGGAGCCATATGAAGTTATCAATAACTTTTTGATTGCCAAGCCATAAAAAGGGCACCGCAAAAGGATGGGCGTTTTGACGCTCTTCTAGCTCTTTTCGGCTGAGAGCTTCGGGTTCGTTTATATCGGTCATAGCTAACCTCCTCCCGAAATAATGGGCTGCAAGAAGTCCACAATCGTTCCCGCAAAGAAGAACAAGATAAAGGCTCCTAAGGCGGAGATGACCGGCGGGATAATAACCCAGCGATGTTTCTTACGCTCTTCAACTAAGCGTAAATCCCCTTCTGGATTGGCCGCAGGTTTCATAAAAGCGCGAATTGAAATTGGAATAAGGTAAATAATATTCAAAATAGACGATACAATCAGCGCGGCCATCAAAATGCCCTTGCCGCTTTCCATCGCGCCGACCATGAGGAAAAATTTCGGCCATGAGCCGCCCATGGGCGGGATACCGATAATGGAGATCGAGCCAACAAGGAACGCGCCAAAGACCCACGGCATGGTGCGGCCCAAACCGTCGAGCTTTGAAATTTCAGCACGATGCGCCACAGTATAAATCGCACCCGCACACATAAAGAGTGTAATTTTACCCCAAGCATGCATAACAATTTGAAGCGCCCCGCCGATAAAGGCCGCTGGGGTCGCGAGCATAGCGCCCAGCGTAATATAAGAGAGCTGCGAGACGGTTGAATAGGCTAGTCGTGCCTTAAGGTTATCTTGGCGCAAGGCAATAATAGACGCGACCACAATAGAAATCGCCGCGACCCATGACAGGAAGGTGCTCATAGACGTATCCGCCATAACGGATTCGCCAAAGATAAAGATGACGACCTTTAGGATTGAGAACACTCCTGCCTTAACAACCGCCACAGCGTGAAGCAAAGCCGAGACAGGCGTTGGCGCGACCATCGCATTAGGCAGCCAAGGATGAACGGGCATAAGTGCGGCCTTGCCGATACCAAAAGCAAAGAGGAAAAGCAGGATAGAGCTTGCTAATGTGCTTGTGCCCTCTGGGAAGACGCCCCCAACCGTGAACTCTGTTGTGCCCGCAATGACTTGCGTGCCGATGATAGCCGGAAGCAATAGGGCCAGAGAGGTGCCCATGAGGATAAGCGCGTAGATCGTGCCGCCGCGTTTCGCTTTGGCATCACCTTTATGGGTGACCAATGGGAAGGTCGAAATCGTAAGGGCTTCGTAGAAAATGAAAAGTGTGATCAGATTGGCAGACGCCGCAATACCCATCGCGCCAAAAATCGCCACGGCGACAAAGGCAAAGAACCGTGTCTGGTTTTTCTCATTATTCCCGCGCATATAGCCAAGCGTAAAGAGTGAGTTTAAGATCCAGAGGGAACTGGCTATGGCAGCAAATATGGCGCCGAGGGGTTCAAGCTTGAGACGAACATCAAAATTACCGGCAAAGGTAAAGAGGTGCAGCTCAGGTCTTTCCCCAGCGGAAACCATAGATATTAAGCCGATAACATTGAGTAGCAGCAAAACCCCAGCCACAAATGTGACGCCTTCGCGTAGGTTAGGGCGGGACCCGACAATCGGTATAATCGCTGCCGCCGCAAGCGGTATCATCAGCAAGAGGAATAGTGCGAGTTCAGCTGTATAGGCCATGCTAACCTCCTATTCCGACAAGCAGATTGGCGGCGCGCTCTGAGGCCATGACGAAATTATCACCAAGCCCGAATAAATTTGATCCAATGCCAATGGAGAGGAACACCAATATCCACATCGGGATCAGCATCATAAGCGGCGCTTCATTGCGCTTTACGGTTTCACCGTCAATCTCTGGTGGGGAGCCGAAATAAGCCGCGAGCAAAATACGGCCAATATAAATAATCGCCAGAACAGAAGTCACGACGATAACGGCAACAGCCCACCACCAGCCTTTATCAGCAGCAGCAATTGTTAGGTTTACCTTAGAAACAAAACCCGCTGTAAAAGGCACACCGATGAGAGATAGACCTGAAATCATAAAGGCGCCCATCGTCCAAGGCATTGTCTTAGACAGTCCGTTAAAATCTGTGACGCGCGTTATACCAAAACGGTACCAAAACGCGCCCATCGCCAAAAACAAACCACCTTTAATAATCGCGTGATTAAGCAGATGCAGATAACCCGCTGCAATACCTGCCGCTGTCGCAATACCTATACCCAGCAGCATATAACCGACTTGTGCGACAGAAGAATAAGCCAGAGTACGGCGAGCATCTGTTTGGAATATTGCTTGTAAGGACGCGAATATCATCCCGACAACGCCAACACCCACTAGGACGTATTTTATGACAACGATATCATAGTTAAAGCTTGGATCGAAGACCGTAAAAGTAAAACGCAATAAGAGGTAAAGCGCGGCTTTGGTCGCCGTTGAGGCAAGGAATACCGTGACCATACTCGGAGAATAAGCATAAGCCCCAGGAAGCCATGTATGCAGCGGAAACATGGCGAGCTTTAACCCTAGACCTACAACTATAAAGCCATACCCGACTTTCGCGACGCGTGACCCGCCGTCAAGGTCAGATAAAATACGGCTCATATCGGCCATATTCAGCGTACCCGTTTCCATGAATAAAAAGCCCAAGCCAATGACAAAGAATGTTGCGCCGATAGAGCCCATAATTAAATAATTATAAGCAGCGGCTAAGGCGCGGCGATCCCGTGCAGCCCCCATAGCGACGAGCGCATAAGTTGAAATTGAACTGACTTCCAGAAAGACAAAGACGTTAAAGGCATCGCCCGTAATGACCATGCCCATAAGACCTGCAAAGCAAAGAAGGAAGGCAGCATAAAAAGGTGCACGTTTTTTAGGTTCGACCTCGGCAATTGTGGCTGGCATGGCGTAGACCATCGTCACCACAGCCATAGCCGCAATGAGAAGCAATACGGGAGCGCTGAGCGCATCAACGACTAAGGAGATACCATGCGGCGGATCCCATCCGCCCATTGTGTAGAGCGACGCCCCATTGGAATATACTTGCAAGAGAAGACCAAATGCGGTCACCGTACAGAGCAATGTCACAATAAGTGCGGCCCACCACGCAAGGGTTCGGCTTGGCATAATAGCCACGATGGCGCCCATAAGCAGTGGCAATACGATAACAAAGGCGGGGCCTTGCTCCAATAGCCATGCTGGGAATAGAGATAAGATGTCCATTATTCCTCTATGCCCTCAAGATTATAGCTGTAATCCAATGCATTAATGCCGTCTTCTTCGATTGTGCCGTAAACTTCGCGAATGCGCACCACAAGAGACAGGCCAATTGCGAGCGTTGCCACACCTACTACAATTGCTGTTAGGATAAGCACGTGCGGAAGCGGGTTTGAATAGAGCACATCAGAATGCCCCGCAGCATAACCTGCTGCATCTTTGGCATTTCCTGCCGCCACCAAGACAGGTTCAAGGCTCGCATGGTCCTCTCCATGAGACTCGACAATAGGCGGCTGTCCACCCTCGACCTTACCGATCGTGATGTAGAGCAAGAAGACCGAAGTTTGAAAAATGGACAGGCCAACGAGTTTTTTAATCAGATTTTGACTAGCAAAGACAACATAAAGCCCTGTCATCATCAGGATAATAACAACTGCATAATTATATTGCTCAAACAGAATTGAGAACATTACCAATCCCCCTCATCTGTTTCGGGCTGACGAGAGCCAAAGGCATAAAAAATGGCAATCATCACGCTTGTCACAGCCAACAAAATACCAAGTTCGACAGCGATAATACCGTAATGTTGTCCATGATAGGACTTCTCAGCAAGAACGCCGTAAGAAAGGAAGTCAGCGCCTAATATCCACGTCACAACGCCCGTTCCGCCATAAAGCAAGACCCCGAGGCTCATACCTATTCTGACCCAACTTGGCGGAAAAGCTGTCTTAGCCGCCTCGAGGCCAAAAATTAGCGCATAGAGAATTACGGCAGCCGCCAGAATAACACCCGCTTGGAAACCGCCCCCCGGACCAAAATCGCCATGGAACTGAACATAAAACGCAAAAAGCGCGATGAAAGGGATCAGAAACTTACTGACCACGCGTAAAATAACATGAGGGTCACGCATTAGGATGTGCCTCCTGCTTTGGGTTTATTCTTAGACCCTTTGGGGCGGCCCCGTTTTTTTGGCGGCGCTTTTGAGACAGACTTCACAGCTGTTGTTTTTTTCACTGTCGTGTTTTTTGGTGTCGTTTTTTTCGTGGCCGTCTTTTTTGGGGTCACTTTGGGCTTATTCTTTGAACCCGCAGGGCGTCCTCTTTTCTTAGGGGACGACGCAGCCGATGCAGCTTTGGGTTTTGCATCTGCACTTTTTTTAGGAGAGGCTTTTTCAGAAGCAGCTTTACGCTTAGCAGCTGGTTTAGCTTTCGCTTTGACAGGCTCTACGATGGGCCCTTTCACAGGTTCGGGCGCTGCAACCAAAGCCGCAGACGGTTCCCGCTCTTCCTCCCTAAGTGGCCCTTTTAGAGGCGCGGAGGGTTCAGGCGGCGTTTGTCTAATAGAGGGCTTTGGCGTGGCGGCGGATGGAGCAGATGGCGCCGATATACGCTGTCCATTCGGAGACGCCGTCCAACGTCCTGCATTTCCGTTCAAGCCCAACAATAAGAGAACCCCTAGACCCGCTGCAAAAATTACAACGGCTTCGCCAAAGGTATCATAACCACGATAGCTCGCTAAAACAGCCGTAACGACATTAGGAATGTGGATCTCTTCCGTTGTGCGGTCCACATAATCCATGCCGGGGCCGCTATTAGCAGGAGAATTCACGTCTCCAAAAGCTGGCATATCCCCAATCGCGTAGAACATCGCAAAACCCGCTACGATAACAACGACAAGCGGAGCGATTTGCTTGGACACTGGGACGGGTTCGGATTTGCGGTCGGCCAAGAGCATCGCCGCTAGCATCAAGACCGTGGAAACCCCCGCTCCTACAGCCGCTTCGGTAAAGGCCACATCGACGGCATCAAGCGAAACAAACCATGCGGCACAGACAAGTGAATAAACACCCTGCAACATAACAATCGCAAAAAGACTACGCATCCGAACAATCGAAAAGGCCACAACCACCAAGATCGCCATAAAGGCCAAATCCAGAATAAGTACAGAGGGCACAAAAGACGACGCCATGATCATGAGCCATCTCCGTCAACGCTCGGCGCTGTATATTTGCCAAGCTTGGGATTTAGCTTTGCCTTGTAAGCCGCATTTGCAATAGCGTGTGTCGCCGTCGGACTTGTGAGCAGCAAAAAGAAAGCGACTAACAAAAGCTTGAGGCTCATCTGCGTAAATCCTGATTGGATGATGAGCCCTAATATGACTAGTTCTGCGCCAAGCGTGTCGGTCATGCCCGCAGCATGAAGCCGTGTATAGAAATCGGGTAAGCGTAACACTCCCAATGTCCCGGCCATAACAAAGAAAATACCTGTGAGCATTGAGGCGCAGGATAAAATGGTTCTAAATAGACCTATCCAGTCAATATTAAGAGACGCGCCTTGATCTGCTGAGGAGGCCGCCGCAAGAATAAGAGACATCATCATACGCTGTCCTCCATCTGCTCTTCAATCAGCGGCACACCCAAACTCCGATAATTGAAATATTTAAGCACAGCGATCGTCGCGATGAAGTTCATAAGGGCATAAAGCAGCGCAATATCAACCCCGTCAGGGCGGTTAATGACAAAACAAAAAACACAAAGAAACAATATCGTCTTGGTACCAAATGAGTTCACAGCCAAGAGACGATCATAGAGCGTTGGCCCACCCAGTAAGCGGCCCAACATCATCACCATACTAATAATGACGAAGAACGCTGCCGCCAAATTAAAATATCCGAGAAACATCTCCATTTATATCTCTCTTGCCTTTACGCCCACAGCCCAAGCCGAGCGCTCGCCCATCTCTTTAAAGTCTTCAGGCGCGCTCATTTCTTCAAGCAATGCGTGAACCAAAATATAATCTGGCTGCATATCGACACTCACTGTGCCTGGTGTAAGTGTGATTGAGTTTGCGAACATGGTTTCAGCGATATCCTCATCACTATTGAGAGGAATTTTAACAAGAGTGGGGGAGACTTCCAAATCTGGGCTCAGAACCGCCTTTATAACCTGCATATTCGCCTTAACGATCTCTGCAAAGAGCCAAATGAAATAGGAGAGCGTCTTGGGTAGAGACATGTAGGGCACGGTTTCCACGTCTAAAATACCCATACGTGCGCAGATCCAGACGACAATCGCAATAGAAATAGCGCCGAAGATAAGAATTAGAGGGATAAAATAACCCGACAAGGTGAGCCATGCCACGGTCATCATTATAGCTAAAATCAATGCATAACGCATTTATGTCCACTCCACCTTACCGAATACGGCGACGACTCTTCTTGGTCTTAAAGTGGTGTTTAGACCGCTGTTTTGTGAAGTGAAAGTCTAATCGCTCAAAAAGCGATGTTTTTCTTGGAATTACTTGTGAATTACCGGCGGTTACCAAAAACAAGTGCTGCCGTAATCGCCGCGGCACCATATTCTTCTTCGCGGGGTATCACGCCATCTTTAATGTGGCGCAGGACATCGGCATTGAGAGAGGCCGTCAATGACCAGTTCCAATATCGCAAGACGGTTTGTGCCTTATCCGTCGAGATTACATCATAAGCCTGTAAGACGCGCTGCAAATCTGGATGTGTATTTCCCTCAACGTCATGAACAGGACGCTTTAAAGCGCGCCATAGCTTCTCGACATATTCACGGTTCAGCCCCGGAGCCTTGCAAAGGATAGCGATAGCTTCGCCGCTCTTATCCGTCAAAATCTGAGCCCCAGTGGCAGGTTTAACACCTGAAATGTAAGATATTTCTTCTGTGAGCTTACGTGTCAGGCCAGTCGTCATTGCAGCCTCTATCGCTTCCTCAAGCGAGTCATAATCACTACGATCTAGCGCGGCACGGTTACGTTGACGGCGTTCTATAAATTGCAGAGCTTTACGCACCGCAGCATCTGACCACCCTTCAGCCGCGGCTTTAGGAAATAGATCGTGACAGGACTCCTGAAGAACTTTCCGAGTGACGCCAAAACGGTGTAAAATCTTCTTTCGAGTTGCAGGTTCCGACCACCAAAACATTGTAAGTCCATGGGACGGGCGCAGCTCGTCTCTTTTAACCAAGAGCGAGACATAAGGCTGATGGCTGCGGGAGATTGTCAATATTCGCTGAAGCGCTGTTTCTGAAAAACTTGCCCCTTTATTTTTCAATAAAGTTTCAACCACATCCTCTTCCAAGAACTCAACAATAATATCAACGACTGAGTCTGAAACTTTACGGCGACGCGCTATGACTTTGCGGTGTTCGGATGATACTTTGCGGGCAATTTGAATTAGGTCTGAGTCAGACAGACTTGTACTCTCTTCGAGAACGTGGCGCGCCACTCTGATATCGTCCTTGGCCAAAATAACCAAGATTGTGCGCGGCGCTTCATTAAGCATCACAAGGCGCTTGGCAACTGACTCTCTGAGTTCCACATCAGCATCGCGCAACAATTCTACGAGAATATCCCCCGCCATATGCCGCTCTTGTGGCGTCAAATGACTGGCGGGAATACAGATCACATCAGATAGGCGCTTGGCAAGCTGACGGCGTACATTATCAAGCTGCGGCGGGGTTGCCACAGCTGCATCGGGCGATAATTCTAGGGCCTGTTGCGCTTGCATATCAAAATTCCAAAAAACTTTGTTAAAGTCTAAACAAAGAGCGTTAACTAAGCTTTACTAAATTAAGTTCTGTAAGCTCGCAATGTGCCCGTCGCAACGCGCGGCCAATTATACCGGGCTTGAGCTTCAGCATGTGACCTCGCTAGAAATTCAGCCCGCTCAGAGGCACTCCACCCCGCCACAGCCTTAACTTTCTCAGCCCAATCTTCTGCGTTTTCAGACTTGGCAACAACTCCAACCCCTTGGGCGCAAACCTCCGATAATCCTGTATGATCTGAGGCGATGACAACGCCGCCAGCAATAGCAGCTTCTGCGGCAACGAGGCCAAAGCCTTCTGGTGCAATACTCGGCACGACAACAGCCAGAGCTGCTGCATATTCTTCCGCTAACGCTTTGGCATCCAACTTTCCCAAATAACGCACGCGAGGATGATTCAAAATCCGGCCTTCCTCTTCATCCCAAATTGTCCCTGCTACTCTTAAATTCAAAGTTTCAGGAAGATGGGGCAGAACTTCATTCACAATAAATGAAGTCCCTTTTGACGGCATAATGCGTCCAGCAAAAAACAAATCTCGGGGTATGTCATTATTTCGACGAGCCGGTTTAATATCAGACGCAAGCGGAATATGTCTCGCATCTTTAAATCCGTAGGAATTTGCCAGTTCTGTAATCCATGTGGAATTTGCGAGAATTACGGCACGAGGTAAGCATAGCGCGCCCAGTTTCATATAGGCTTTATATATCTTCGCCATAACCCCAGAACCTTGCCCATAGCTTAAATCAGAACCATGCGCGGATAGAATTATACGTGTCCCTCTATGCCGTAAATTTGCTATCGCCGCCAAAGGCCAGCTCGCCATATCAGATATATGGGTCACATCAGATTTGGGTAGAGTTAAAAGCCTAACCGCCGTTTTAAGGCCAAACCCTATCAAGGAGGCAGCAGAGGGCGCACTCCCATCATCTTGTCCCGCAAGCGCGATGATTTCCAGCGCCGTCTCATCCTTGATATGATCCGTAAGCTGTAAACAATAGGTTTCCATGCCCCCCATGGCAGGTGCCCATTTGCGCGTAATAAATCGAACCGAAAGATTTTGCGTCTTCACGGCTTAGACCTGCCGCTTTATCTGTGACGTCTTAATTTTTGCGAATAGAAAAAATGACGCCCCCGTCATAGCAATGCCTATGAGGCGGTTCATACTTAATACAAGATAAGCCAATGCAGGAGATGCGCCGTCTAGCTTGGCCAGAAATGAACCGAAGGCTTCCGTCAGCCCCAAACCCGCAGGAACGATTGAAATAACAGCTCCCGCCAAGCTCGACACCACATAAACGGCCGCCCCTCTAAGAGTGACCTCTTGGCTAAATATTTCAAAACATAGTTTGAGCTGCACTGTCAGGATGAGAACCAAAAACGCTCTGACAATAAGAAAGCCAAGAGCCACTTTAAGAGAGCTCAATTTAGTAATTAAAACCATCACACCAGCGGTTAGAATGAGACCCAAAATGGATATAAATAAATGTCCCGGTACTGATGTTATAACGGCGCCGCTTACTGCTATAGCAACCGTCATCCACATAAGCCCTGCAAGAAATAAAACTCTACCTGCAAAACTAAGTTTTGCCCCGCGCTCTACCAGATAGCCGCCGCGCACGAGAAGACCGGCTGGGAGCGGCAAAATATTAGCCAATGATGCCGATGAAGAGACATAAATCGCGTCGCGAATATCAATATCTATATGAGTAGCTGCGCCGCAAAGTTTGAACTCAAGGCTACTAAATAAAATCAGTAGAGGCTGCGTTATAAAAATAGCGGCCAATAGAGGCAGGAATGCCAGATCGCTGAGTTTTATATCTAGCGCTCTGACGGTAATAATAAGACCCAGGATAAAGGCGAAAAAGGCCAGATAAAAAATCATAGTCCTATGGCGTTGCCCGAAAGCTTTCAGCTTGGCATAAAAATCTTTGAAGATATCCACCACTCTAAAACGCCCCAAATATTGGGCCCGTCAAAGCTTTTTGCGCGGGTCCCGGCTGAGCAGCTGCCCACCGCAAAGTTATGTCTTGCGGTGCCGCGCTGCGAAGCGTGTAATCTCCGCGCTTGAGTGTAATCACCTCTCCGGGGATCAGCCTTTTCCCGTTGAGCCAAACATTGTTTTTATTCTCAAGCCTATACTCACCCGGAACGAGAACTGAAAATACACTCGGCTCAACACCTAAAGAAAGCCGCTTTCCCGCTACCCAGATGTGTCCCCAATGCGGAATGTAATTTGCGCGTAAGGCGGCGGCATCCTCCCGCAAAAGCGGAGAAGGCTTTCCGCGAAGAGCAGCTGAAATAACGGGGCTGTTATCAATGAGAAGCGGAATGGTTTTCTTTTGCATCTCATTTTGGAAAAACGGTTCTGCTGCCAGCTTATAGTTTCTTAGCCCCCAACTGGACATAAATTGTCCAGCCTTTGGAAATGAAGCGACCATACCATTGCGGTCAAAATAAGGAACGGGCTGCGGGAAGATTTCATGCACGGCGCTTAAAGTTTCCGACTGCACATCCCGCATCTCATCTAAGCGGGTCATGTGAAGTAGAGCAATATTTGCCGACATTAAAACGCCGAGCGCCATAAGTCCTAGGGTTGAGAGCTTTAGACGAAAGGCTCCATATCCTGCCAGGATAGCGGCGGGCGGGAGAATGAAAGCATAAAAATAAGGATAGGCATTTCTGTAAAAAACAAAGGTCAAAAGCGGTAAGGCCATCGACAGGATGACACATGTCTCTTTACGCTTAGCTGGGTCCGTAGCCATAGACACTATCGCCATCACACATCCCAAAAGGATAAAAATGGATGGGATAAATCCTGTTATAAAACCCGTCTTCATGACTTCGAGCCGTGGGAAAAGCCCGCTTGATAAAAAGACTGTTTCAGCGGTGGCCGTAAGAGACGCCGCGCTATCAGCTGTTTCGCCCGGAATTAAGGTAGAAGCATGCCCCCATAAAAGAGCCGCAAAAAACATAGCCGCCGCCATAACCGTAAAGCTAAAGCGCAAGAACAGCCGCTTAGGGCATGAGGATATTATAAGCCGGTATGAGGCCAAGACGGCCAATAAGGGCGCAAATAATATTATTTTTATGGTGATAAAAGCGCCCAAAGCCAAGGCTATCGCTAAACCCGCTAAGTCTTTGTTCTTAAGATCCGTTACGGTAAAAACATAAATAGTATAGATCATACAAAGCGCGGCAATGGGATCTGCCCGAAAACTTGTGCCGTGGATATAAACAAAGCCAAAGCCGATAAAAGAAAGCACGGCAAATAACGCATAGGGGCGCGGTATATATTTAACAGCTATTTTAAAAATAAGGATAAGCGTGCCGATTTGCGCGGCCCACATAAAAAGACGGCCCACAGTAATTTGGACCATTTCGCCGCCGGGAATGTACGTTACCCAACCAAAGAGGTAAATATGCGCCATTTGGAGGGCTTTATCGAGTGTTCCGCTTTGAGCTTCGTAAATATGTGACAAATAGAAAAACTCATCCCAATTTATTTTTTGTATAAATTGCAAATAAAGCTGCAAGACTAAAATAAGCGTGATGAAAAAACACAGACCTATTTCCAGCGCGGATAGCTTCATCCCAAGAACGGAGTAAGGCGCATCTGTAAGGTTGCGCCTGTCTGTCTTCAAAGAATTAGCTGAAATATCGACCACTGACATTATCCCGCTAAAGCTTTACCCTGCGCGGCGAACAGAAATCTCAACAGCATCTGTTAGCGGCGTCACATTTGGCTCCACATTATTCTCGGCGACAGAGTCTTCGAGTACCCGCACACGCTCTAACATCTGCTCCATTAATTGACGATTACGACCTATCAGATCTGCAATAAGGCCGAGCATCATGGCGACTGTGCCAAGGGTCAATAGCGTTCCGCCCAACACCAAGGACTGCACATGGCCGCCGACCTGTCCAATGGCAAAGAAATAGAGAAATCGCAAAATGGGTAGTGCGCCCAAGACGGCCAAGCCGCCCCCCGCTAAAACAAATACGCGAAGCGGATTATACATAGCATAAGCCCGCAATATGGTGATGCCTTGATTTGTGATAAATTGCGGCACTGATTTAAAGAGTCGCGACGGGCGCTCGACTGAATTTGTGCGAACTGGCACAGATTTAACAGAAAGGCGGTTGCGGCCCGCCTGTATCAGCATTTCTGTCGTATAGGAAAAGCGCGACACAATATGAATACGCTGCGCGGCACTTCGGCTAAAAGCGCGAAAACCGCTTACGGCATCAGTCACAGTCGTACGCGAGAGCCGCTGAACAACATGACTGCCAAAGACTTGAAGCTTGCGCTTAAATGCGCCGAAATGTTGATTATTCGCAACTTGGCGATCTCCGATACAAATATCAGCTTCACCCGCCAAAACTGGCGCGACAATTGTCGCAATATCACGCGCATCATATTGATTATCCGCATCGGTATTGACAATAATATCTGCGCCCTCGGCCAGCGCCTTGTTAAGTCCCGTCTTAAAGGCCGCCGCGAGACCGCGATTTGTCCTGTGACGGACGATGTGATGGACTCCAAATCGCCGAGCAACACCGCTGGTATCATCCGCGCTGCCATCATCAATAATAAGATATTCGATTTCGTCGATACCTTCAATTTTACGCGGCAACGCGATCAACGTTTCGGGAAGACTTTCTGCTTCGTTGTAACAAGGAATTTGAATGATTAATTTCATCGCCGCACCACCTATTTTATATTTTCCCATTCTCTAACAAAATAGCGTTAAATAAGCGTGACCTTGCGTTTCATCACTTGCGGCTTGTCTTTCCCCTGCCTAGAACGCGGCCATGACCGCTATTTTAAAGA
>JAHDDT010000038.1 GCA_020629195.1 Hellea sp. | reverse complement strand
GCCTCCGGTCTGGCTATGCCCCAAGCCATATTTATAGGATCCAGCGAGTCCAAAGAGCGCTATTTTGAACAACACCTCAATGAGCAGCAATTTGAAGATGGGTTTAGGGGCATACGCGGGAATATTCCTTTCTCTGCCGTTGAATGGACCGAAACCGATGATGAGTTCCGAGCCCACCATTTATTAATCGCTCTGACCTTACCGACAAAATTGACGGGCCGAGTAGAGTTTAAAAATAAGTCGGGTAAGTGGCCGATGACGCCGCCTCACCGAAAACATGACAAAGTCAAATTACTCTCGAAGCAATTTGCCAAGGCTTATAAAGTGCGCGCGGATGATCAAATGGAAGCGCGGCTCATATTTGACCCCGCCGTCATAGAACGCCTTACTGCCTATTCTGCGCAAGGGCCGGTTCGCGGCGTCGCCTTTGACAATCATCTCGTCGTCGACCTCATCGGGGATAACCGCTTTGACATTGTTGACATCATGACCGGCGAATGGAGCGAAGCGCGCATTTCTAAAACGCTCGGTGATTTTGATGATATGCTGGGGTTTGTAGATGCCATCTCTGCGGCCTTTTCTGTCAAAAAGGCGCAGAGATTATCGGCCTAAAGCGCAGTCATCATTCCGCGCCATAATAATTCGCAAGACTCCGAAACATATCCATATTGACATTCATGGAGTGGCCATAGCCGTCTTGGGCATAGGCGAATTCTCGGTCAGCCGCGTTTTTGGCAATAACGATGCCGCGCGCAGGGTTGACGTAAATATATTGCCCGTAAATCCCTGCCGCCGTGTAGTCGCCCTTGTTAGGGCCTTCTTGCGGCATGGGTATCCACCATTGATAGCCATAGCCGACATCGCGGTCGCTCATGGTAGGGGCGCTATGAACTGTGGAGGCTTTGACCCAGTCGGCGGGAATAACTTGCGTGCCGTTAAACTCACCCTGTTGCAGGAACATCTGGCCAAATTTGGCATAATCCCGTGTCGTGAGATTCAGCCCGCCCAGCGCAAAGGCCACATTCTCACCATCTGTCATATAGACGGGCGCGCGCTCAAAACCGAGATGGGCCGAATAAGTTTCGTTGAACAATTCATGCAATGTTTTACCTGTCGCCGCGCGGAGAACCATCGCGGCTATATGGGTATCGATGGACACATATTGCCAGCGCGTTCCAGCTGGCACATCTTGGGCCGTTAGGCCTGCCGCGTAATCATCCATAGACCCGCCAAGGCCCAAGATACGGCCCATATCATTGATGTCGGATTTTGGGTCCATATAGTCTTCATCAAAGGTGATGCCGCTCGCCATGTTCAAAACATTGCGGATCGTCGCGCCTTCATAGGCAGAGCCTTTCAGAGATGGGGCATAATCTTCAACTTTATCATCGAGGCTCTTTATCGCGCCCGATTGAACAGCATTGCCGTAAAGCCCCGACATGAAGGATTTGGCCACAGACCAGCTAATGCGCAAATCGTCTTGGGCTGTGCCTTTAGAATAGCTCTCATGAATAATCTTGCCGTCTTTAAGAATGACAAGCGCGGTCGTATCCAAATCCGCAAGCAAGGTTTCGAGGTTTCGCTCTTGCCCATTGACAAAAACGGTTTCGGGCAGCGCCTGAGGTTCTTTTGGAAAAATATAAGGATTAGGAGATGCAGCTAGGTCTTGATGCAAAAAGGCAGCGTCCATATTGGAAAAATTTTGAACAATCTTATCTTCGTCAAATAATGTGTTCACCGTTTTCAGGCGCTGGATGTTCTCCCAGTTCAGGGCCATGAAAGCCCCGCCAAACAGAATTGCGCCAAGCGCAACCGCGCCGATTATACGCCGTTTTCCCATGATATCTCCCCATCTATTGCGAGCGCCAATTTCAGCGCATTATATCCATCTTGTGCTGTCACAGGAATAGGTGTGCCGTCAAGGATAGCGGAGATGAAAGCTTCGCTCGATGCACCAAGACTATCCTTGGCCGAAGGGTCTTCGCCAAAATTCTCATTCAGCTCGAATGGCGTATTATGGGTCAGCGTCTTTGCATTGAAATCAATATGTACCTCGCCGCTCGGATATGAGATATCCATTGTCCGGCTAAAATCACTTTCGAGCCGGCTTGCCGTCAGTGTGGCCGTGCTGTTTTCAAAACTCAGCTTCCCTTGGCTAAAATCTGGAAAGCCAGTCTTTTCCGTTCGCGTTTGCCCCGTCACCTGGTCTGGCAATTGCCCCATCAACATCAATAC
The DNA here is from genome assembly GCA_020629195.1 of Hellea sp. Classification (GTDB taxonomy): domain Bacteria; phylum Pseudomonadota; class Alphaproteobacteria; order Caulobacterales; family Maricaulaceae; genus Hellea. The sequence continues at coordinate 18,359 of JAHDDT010000038.1, read as the reverse complement.
GAGATCAAGGTCATGTGTCATCAAATCCAACGTTACCGATACATCTGTACCGCGCTCTGAAAACTTACTCATACGGTTAGAGGTAATATGAAGCGGGCTTTGACGAAGCCTATCAAGACCAATTGCTTTTGCGACAAAGCGCTCCTGATGACCGATTTGCACAATAAGGTTCTTATCTTTCGCGAGCGCGACAATTCTGGCGGCGTGCTTCAATACAGAAGCTATCGGTTTTTCAATGAGGCAATGCTTTCCAAATTCAAGTGCCGTCATCGCCATCGCGCCGTGAGTGTCGGCAGGAGATGCCACAATAACCGCTTCACATTTCGCCAACATTGCTTGAAAATTATCAAAAGCGTCTACCCCGTGTTTATCCGCTTGAACCTTTGCGCGGGCTATATCAGGATCATAGATACCTACGAAATCTGCACGGGGGTTAGCGGCACATTTATTGGCATGATAACCGCCGAAAACACCTGCGCCAATCACGGCAATTTTTACGCTCTTATTCATGCCCCTATAAACCCTGCACAGGTCACATTGCGCAAGATAAAAGCGCATGACAGAAAGCTGATTCTTTTGCAGAACAGGTCATGTGTTGGTTCAAAAGCGTTAAAACAAGCGCTTTGAGAGAGCGTAAACACCCATAAAACCGTCAAAAACCCCCATAAAACCGCAGTTTTTAATGACTCATTAACTAAATTGGCTAGGGTGGTGTTAACGATTCCATCGCTGTGATGGGATCACCATCTATCAGGGAGACCAGGATGAATAAGAAAGAACTCATTGGCGCACTGGCTGATCAATGCGGAACTACACAAGCACAAGCTGGGGAATTCGTAAACGCCTTTTGCGAAATAGTTACAAATGAAATGAAGAAGGGCGACAAGTCCACGGTGGCTCTCCCAGGATTTGGGCAGTTTATCGCAAAACACCGCGCATCACGTGAAATGCGCAATCCTTCGACAGGCAAAATGATGATGAGCAAGGCTAAAACCTCTGCGACCTTCAAGCCTTCCGCAGGTCTTAAAGACCTTTAGGTTAATCTATTTGGCAGCTTCTACCTGCCCCATAATAAAACCGCTATGGATATTTCCATGGCGGTTTTTTAAATTTGTGAAACTCAATCCTTGGTAAAAGAGAGTTATGCTATTATGCTTTTCATCTGAAAGGCTGATAACGCGATGATAGACCAACTCCCCGAACAGCAAGCCAAGGTCAGCAAAATAGGATTCGATAGCCTCCTAGAAGATATATTTGGCCTCAATATACGTGCTTTAAAAACTATCTCAATATTATTCAGAAAACCCCATGACTATTTTTTGGCCGCCCGAACGGTAGATTGGGAAAATAAATTTACTCCGTCCTTTCGAGTCTGGTTCGGAATATTGGCGCTCCTCGTCGCCTTAAATTTCATCTACAACAATGATAACAGTACGATGACTAAGGCTTATGAAGGGGCTATGCAGCAATTAGCTACTGGCTTTGAACAAGCTCATAGCGAATCTCATTCTGAAACTGAAACAGCTCGCAGAAGCCTCGAAATTGACACAGCTCAAGCCGCAAAAGATATGGGGAAATGGGTCATGGTATATTATCCCTTTGCCTATATTCCCTTTATGGCCCTTGCGGGCATCTTAGTTAGATTTTGGGGGAGACCACTTACCTATGTCACTCGATTACGATATTTGTTTGCCATCGTAATCCCTAGTGTTACATTTATGTTCATTTCTACATTTTTGGTCTTGGTCGTTAGCGCTAGTTTTTTTGCTTGGCTAACAGCCCTCATGTTTTTAATTATACTCGCCTTGGACTTTATGACAGCTTATAGAGGCCCCTTCAAAGACATGCCTCAAAAAAAACGTCTATGGCGTTCCACTGCAATCACCATTATCTTATTTGCCATTTATGGCCTTGGCTCCATAACAGCGACTATTCCTGCTATGATAAAAACCATGAAAGACAATGTCGTAATAACTGAAGTTGCGCCCTAACTCGCGAGTCTTGCCGCCTCCTCTTTGCGGTAGCTGCCCAATTCTTCTGCAATTAAAAATGCGAGTTCCAAAGCCTGATCTGCATTTAGGCGCGGATCGCAATGGGTGTGATAGCGTGAAGATAAGTCCTCTTCCCGCACGGCTCTCGCCGAACCGCCCAAACATTCCGTTACGTTTTGACCTGTCATCTCAAAATGCACGCCTCCAGGCCAACACCCCTCGCTATGAAGCACCTGCATGAAGCTTTTGACTTCGGATAGAATATTGTCAACAGGGCGTGTCTTATAGCCCGTTGAGGTTTTAATCGTATTACCGTGCATAGGATCACATGACCACACAACATGACGGCCTGAGGCTTTCACAGCACGGGCCAAGCTAGGAAGGCCTTTCGCGACTTTGTCATGACCATACCGGGCGATTAGCGTGATTTTACCAGCTTCATTTTCTGGGTTTAGCTTATCAATAAGTTTTAGCAGCTCATCAGCCTCAAGTCCCTCACCTATTTTCATGGCAACTGGGTTTTCAATACCCCGCATAAATTCAACATGAGCGTGATCTAGCTGACGCGTACGGTTGCCAATCCAGAGCATATGCGCCGAAGTATCATACCAGCGCCCCGTAGTACTATCGATACGGGTCATGGCTTCTTCATAGCCAAGCAGCAGTCCTTCATGGCTTGTATAATAATCAGTCGCCGCCATTTGCGGTGTGCTCTCAGGCGTAACGCCGCAAGCTTCCATGAAATCCATTGCATCGGATATCTTCTCACAAAGCGCTTTATAGCGAGCGGTCTGCTCAGATTGTCCCGCAAACCCAAGTGTCCATTTGTGAATATTCCGCAAGTTCGCATAACCGCCAGTTGAAAAGGCTCTCAGCAGATTGAGTGTTGAGGCTGACTGACCATAGGCTTTGAGCAAACGCTTAGGGTTAGGTGTTCTGGATTTTTCATCAAAATCCATCCCGTTAATATTATCGCCGCGATAGCTCGGTAGCGTGATACCATCGCGCACTTCGACGGGCGAACTGCGCGGTTTACCAAATTGTCCTGCAATACGCCCAACTTTAACAACAGGCTGTCCAGCGCCATAAGTCAGCACCACGGCCATTTGCATCATGACACGGAACATATCTCGCAGATTATCAGGATGAAATTCTTTAAAGCTTTCTGCGCAATCTCCGCCTTGGAGTAAAAAAGCCTTACCCATAGACACATCTGCCAAGCGCGCTTTGAGACGACGCGCTTCTCCAGCGAAAACGAGCGGCGGATAGCCTTTAAGTGTATTTTCAACCTCGGCTAATTTATCCATATCTGGATAATCATCTGGAATATGTTTCGCCGGTAATGTGCGCCAGCTTGAAGGAGTCCATTTGGTCATTATCTTGTCCGTCAGAATAACCGCCATATTAGGCATAAATTATGTTTCAGCCGCAACTCATAACAAAGTTATTCCGCCCTGCCTAGAAAAGCTTTCGCTAAAAGGTAAAAAATTGCGCCTATTCTCCACGCATCTTACTTAAAGTCTGACGGTATTCCCAACGCTGGATTTCGGCGATCGTTCGGGATATTCTAAATTCAATATTTTGGAGCGCAACGTCGCGACCGCCTGGTCGATTGCTGTCCCCAACCAACTCTTCTGCATTTTCGCAAAGCTGAGCAAGTTGTGTCGCCCCAACAGCAAGTGCCGTTCCGCGCAAAGAGTGCGTCACCGAAGCCCATGTCTCATCATCAGCGTCCACAACCAAGGCTCGACCCCACATCTCAACTTGATGTTTGAAAAGACTAAAAACTTCTGCTGTCAGGCTTTTATCACCTCCAACATATTGATTTAAATGATCAAAATCTATTTCAGTGTCGGAATCAGGCGAGGTCATATGACCTCATTAGCGCATTAATCAAAGATGAACAGAGTTTTCAGCATTAGCTCAGAGCCCTTTTGATAAATGATTGTATGTCGCTAACTAAAGGAGGTCCCTATGACCCGACATTTAACAAAGATATTGTTGGCGGCTAGTGCTTTGACTGTACTCGCCGTTGCCCCCGCTGCGTCCGCAGCACCGGTTGTTGACACAAAACTCTACGGCGCAAAGTCAACGTCAAAACTGACTAAGGTCGCGGATCGCGGAGATCGCAGTGATCGTAACAGAGGACATAGAAGCGAGCGCAATCGCGGAGATCGCTCACGTGGAGATCGCAGCCGCAGACATGATCAACGCGGCGATCGACATCGCGGTCACAGATCCGAAAGAGGCAATCGTAATCGTGATAGGCATTATCGGAACCACGACAGATCATATCGTCATGACTTTCGACGCCGGGATTATTATCGTCCAGCCCGTCGCCATTACAACAGACGTCATTATAGAAACCGTGGCCACTACACACCGTATCGGTCTAACCTCGGGATTAGCTTTCATTTCGGCACGCCCGGTTACAGCTCTTATCGTTGGGCACCTGCGGCTTACAGCTTCTATCGCCCGACCTATGGCTCCTATGGATATTACCAGCGCCGCACAACGTGTCGCCGGATTAATGTAGAAGGTTGGCATCACGGACACCGCGAATTAGTCAGCGTAAAACAATGCTCGAACCCTTGGGATGGAACTTACATTGTTCAAGGCTCTGAACGGGTGATTAGCTGCCGCTGGTAGGCTGAGCCCTCCAAAACTGAACCGCGCTCTGAATGATTGCAGAGCGCGGTTTTTTAATATGCGCTTTACAGTTTTCGCGGCATAATCTTTTAAACGACTCAAAGGCCGCATCATGTCAGCTCCCCATTTTGACTATTTCAAAGAATCTTTCACAGGCGAATCCCGCTGGTGGAGTTGGGTCATGGTGTTTTGGTTTACGATATTGGGCTGGCTCTTTGTTCAAATTCCTATCACGGGCCCTATTCCTGAACTCGCGAGAGCGGCAGATCCGGAACTCGGCGCAGAAATAGACCGCGCAACCGCAGCTATGATGACAGGGATTGATCCCGCATCCGCAGCCTTATTTGGGCTCTTATTCGTTGGCGGCACCTTACTCGGCCTAATAGGTTGGCTTATAAACCGTAACACCAAAGACACAGCCCAAAAGATATTTGGAGTTGTTACGGCCATAGGCGTTGTAATGTCTATTTTTGGACTTTGGAAACTCATGGGCGTTATGAATGATCCCGAAGCTAATGCTACAATTTTAAAAGCTATGGGCGTTAGCCCGATAGCCTATATGCTGTTCCTCTTGGTTTTTCCATTTTCGCTCATCGCGCTATATTTGGGGCAAAAGTTTTTGCATAAACGCAGCCTTCTGAGCCTTCATACAGCCGCTAAGAAAATTCGGTGGTCACGCGGGATGCAAGCTTTCTTTGTCACATGGATTGTTCTTGGCTCTCTCACAGCAGTGGGTCACTTTTCAGGATTGAGCCCTATCAGCACAAATTTTGATGCTGGGAGGTTTTTAATATATGCCATTGTTTCTCTTATATTTATTCCTATGCAGTCTGGGACAGAAGAAATTGTTTTTAGAGGATATCTAAATCAAGGCTTCACGCATATTTTGAAGAATAAATGGGTTGCCTTTATCATCACGAGTGCGCTTTTTGCCTCTATGCACCTTTCTAACCCAGAAGCGCTGAAAGGTGCAAAAGACGGCATTTTACTTCTCACCATGAGCAGTTATTTCTTTTTTGGCTTCATAGCCTGTCTTATGGTTTGGATGGATGACGGATTGGAGTCCGCCATAGGGTTCCACGCAGCTAATAATACGTTTGCCGCCATCTTTGTAAATTATGAAGGATCTGTCCTGCCCACACCGTCACTCTTTATGGCTACGCCCAATACAGTGATTGATGTGCCCACGACATTATTGGCAATGACTTTGATTGCAGCGATACTTTATAAAACACGAAAGCCGCTTGATATGACATTTGCTTAACAGCAAAGGAAGACTTAGCTAGAGAGCTTGTCGACCCTTTTCGGTCAAGCGGCAAACCAACCAATCAGGCTTAAGCGGGTTTGCAAACCAACGCTCAACATAACCTTTTTTAAGACAGGCTTGGATAAGAACAGCTGGGATTTCCTGGCCTCGCTTATCAAATAAGGGAAGCTTACCACCCGCTTGCTTAAGACCTTGCCTAAGATACTCTTTCTCAGCTTGAGAAATTTTATGACTCGCAGATATGCGAGATTTTACTGCCGTGCTCATAGCCAGCCCACCCATTTTATACACCATTTAAAGGATTCATCGTCTTCGCGACTTTTCCCATTATGTTTCACATGATAAGAGAAAACGGCTTATTTTCAGTTAATAAGCCAAAATATAAAAAGAGGACATCCCTTTGTCAGATATTTTCAAGAAAATCACTTCTATAGAACCTGTAGATGATGACGCCCTAGACGCGCTCAATATTAAACCTTCTGACAAAACCCCGCGTAAATCCTTCCTGCGCCCCCTAGAAGATGACGATCCAGTGCCAGCCTTTATAACGCGGGAGGGCGACCGAAATACAGCCCAAGAAACGGCTGTAAAAGATACGCCTCTAGCAAAAGAAACTGCGAACACCCAAACGCCGCCACCAGATAATTATAATGACAGTTATCAAACGGCTGCCCAAGTTGCTGTTACGGCGACTTCCGTTGCCGATAGCTCGCCTCCGACAGGATGGATGAAATGGGTTGGACTTATAGCTGTGATCGCTTGGTTAGGCGCAAGCTTTGCGTATATGTACGGGTTCTTCGACTTAGGGCGTAAATGGACAGAGCTTACGCCTATTCAGATCGCAGGCCTTGTATTGGCAGTTTTGCTGCCGGCCTTATTACTCGGACTTTTGTTTTTTACACTCAGGCAGCTGGCTAATTTTTCAGCGCAATCACATGATCTTATTCGCGCGGCGCATACACTCTCAACACCAGATGATAGCGTCGTTGCAAAAACGGCGATCATGTCCAAAGCGGTGAAAACAGAAATCGATAGTATTGATGCGCGCATTGACCAAGCTCTCGCGCGTATGGGTAATTTGGAAACTGTGCTAAAAGACCAAACCCATGAACTTACATTGGCTACAGCAGCAACGACGCAGACCGCGGATGAAATCTCGGGCCGACTCTCCACACAAAGATTGGCTCTCGAGCAAATCGCAGGCACATTTGATGACCGCATGGCGATGCTCTCCTCTACTCTGGACGAGCAATCGAGCAAACTCGAAGCCTCAACACAATTGGCTGAGCATAAAATTCAAGAAGCCAGGGTCAGCATTGACGGCGCGGCAGAGAAAATCAACGCCGCGTCTGATGTTGTAAAAGGGAATACGGTGGAAGCAGCGTCAACTTTGACCAAAAGCCAAGAAGAAATCGAAGGTTTAGCAGAGATGATACGCGCAAGATCTGCCGAGCTTGATGAAGTGTATCGTAAACACGCCAAAGACTTGACGGCTATGATCGCAGAATTACGGGATGAACAACAAGACATGTCGATCTCATTGGAAGAGAGGCTCGTAAAGATGCGAGATATGTCCCTCTCCGCTAAAGTCTCTGCAGAGAGCCTGACGGAGGCTTCTCAAGCTGGCAAGGTGACTGTTCAAGCCCTTGCAGAGGCGACCCGCCTGACAGATACAGCAGTGAAACAACGCTTTGCTGATATGGAGCAAATGGTTAAATTCTCTAGCGACAAAGCCGAAAGCATAAGCGATCAAGCGGCACGACGTGTGCAGGATAGTTTAGGGCAGACACGCAAAGAAATCGCCCGGATCGAAAATGATATGGTGGCTTTGCAAGCACGCCTTAATTCCCCGAGAGCCGTTGAGAATGTCCCTCTTGAAGGCTTGCCTCTTGAAATACCCGAGCAGCCCAAAGCGGCCAAACGCAAACGCATTCGTCTCAAACCTCTTGAAGAGGATTTTCCGCCTGTGGAGCCACCGCGCATGCCAGATGAAAGTCCTTCCTCCTTAAATCTCAGAGCGGCCCCCACTCCCGATACTGTATTCAAACCCTATGAATCTGCCCAAGAGGATATTCGGTCAATAGCCCGGCCTGATGATGAAGCTTTGGAGCTATTAGAAGAACTCACCATAGAGGTCGAACCCTTAGATTTGACAACTGACATGACCCCTATAGATGAAAATGCCGATATAACGTCATTTGAACCTGTTGAGGATTTACGGCCAAAATCTGAAACCTTGCGCCCTACAGCCCCGCCTATGTCAGAAGAGGTCGTTGGATTTGGAAAGAGAAAAACTAAAGCTACAAAACCCAAAACAGGTTGGCGTTGGCGCGATATGCTTGGCGGATTAGAGCGCCCTGATGATGCTATGGCCCCAACTGAGTCGCCTCACCCAATAGCCGCACCCTTGCCACGCGAAATATCAGACCAACGCATGATTGCGTCTTTAAGCGCGCTTGGTCTTGCCCCCAGCGCAATTATTGATGATGGGTGTATCATCGAAGCTGCGAATACCCGCAAAGCAAAAGGAGCCATGGCCATGAGTGCTGCGGTCGCCCTACGCATGGGCGAGGCTGTACGTCATTTACATCTTGCTATTGGACAAAATGGAGCGCTTGAGACGGATGCCCGCACATATGTCGCTCAATATCAAAGCCGTTTGAGCCTGATAGAACAGGATAGAGAGGCCATACGCACTGCGCTTGAGAGTGATGGCGGACGCGCCTTCCTTCTCTGTGATGCCGCTCTAAACGGTTAATTTATGATCACATGTGGCTTAAGCTTAACTGCGCCTAAATTCTTACATAAAAAAAAGCCGCCTTATGAAAGGCGGCTTTAAATCTTTTATACTCGCGGGTTTCTAGTAAGATCCGAAACGGTACTTAGCTGTTACGCCATATGTGCGCGGACGTGCAGGGTAACCATTGATTGTAGGAACCTGTCCTGGGAAGGACTGAATAACACCCGGGAAGACCGTTTGGAACTCTTGGTCATTTGTCAAGTTACGTGCCCAAAACTGCAATGACATAGCATCTTTGTTAAAGCCTATACTCGCATTCAGGCGATCAACTTGGTCCGTTAGATTATATTGCTGAATAATACGCGTGCTGCTCTGATGCTCAAAGTCGCCGCGGATGTAACCATCAATTTTATCAGTAAGCTGGAAGTCCCAATTGGCACCAACAGAGAAGCTGACTTCAGGAACACCCGCCACTTTTTCACCGCTAATATCGCCACTCACAGAGTTTGTGAAGCTGTCATAGATTGGGTCAAGCAATGTCATTGAGAATGTGCCTGTGAAGTTATCATCCAGACGGAACATTGAGTCGAGCTCTAGACCTTTTGTCGATTGCTTCTCAGCATTGGTAAATACGAAAGCTGTACCACGGAAACCATTTGTCTGGAAATTTGTGATAGATTGCTCAAATGCGGCAAGGTTGATGTAACCCCAATCGAATTTAGTTTTAACGCCAATTTCAAAGACTTCGGCTTCTTCTGGCTCAGAGAAACGCGACCCGAAGTTTGCATTAAAGGCACTCGTTGTATTGATGTCAGCTTGAGACACAGTTGCCGTAGAAACATTGCTAATAAGCGAACCATCATTGAGCTGGAAGCGATAGTTATTCGGCAGAAGACCTGCAGAATAAAGGGCCGCCGCATTATCAAGAGACGGACGTGAGTCACGACCCAAATTCCATGATGTCGCTTTGTAACCCGTCGCATAAGACACATAAGCATTGAAGCTATCTGTGAACTCATAACCGAGCTTAAGCGTGTAATCGACATTTGTATCGTTTGAACGCCCATCCTCTAGTGGGTTATTCGCACTCCCGCCAAATGGTAGGAATTGTGGTTGGAACTGGAACCCGGCCAAAGCTAAAAGTGGGTTATTCACAGACTGCGCTAATGCAGCAGACCCCGCCGCAACTTGCGACTGGAAACCACCGAAAGCAGCCTGTCCAGGCACAAATCCTGTACCCGGAACAAAACACTGTGTTCCAAAAATCGTCGCCAGATCATTCGGGAATGCCAAACCTGAAAGGAAGCCTCCCGCTGGGTTTGTAGGATCAACCAAACAAGAGGATTGGAATGCACCAAAATTAGCAGCTAAACCACCAGCTGTCAGAACGTTTGTCCCGAAGTCACCTGTTAAATTAGCGTTACCAAATACGTCTGTATTCACGGTACGGCCAGTGATTGTCTTAGAGTCGTCAACATAGGCTAGACCTACAGTCGCTGTTAAGCGATCCGTGATTTCATAATCGACGTTACCAAAAACATTAAAGGCTTCGTTCTTTTGCGTGAAGAATTCACGTGTTGTCGTTTCATCAGCAAATGATGATCCAGGAGCCAAAATACCACCAGAGGCAGCTTCAAGGTTAGCAAAACCAGCCCCTAAGAAGTCTAGATAGTTACGCGTGTCTTCACCGTAATCCAATCCATTTTGAACATCGACATCTTCATTAAAATAGAACCCACCGATCAACCAGCTTAGAGGGCCATCCCCTGTTGAAGCCAAGCGAATTTCTTGCGTAAAGGTCTTAAGGCGATTGTCGCGAAATTCTTCAACCAATACAGCTGTTGTAAAGTCAACATCACCAACATTAAGTGAGTCATTATCTCGGTAAGCTGTAATGGATGTAAAGTCTGCAAACCCAAGATCATAATCAACATGCATTGAAACACCGTAATCTTTGATTTCATTACTCGGATTGACATCGCGGTAATCGACAAAGGCAAAAACGTCATCAGGGTTAGCTAACGCACCCCCTAAAACAGGGCTGGTGATAATCGCAGCAGTCGGACCGTTTTGCAGATTTGTGACGTGACAACAAACTTCGTCAATTTCGCTGTAATCAGCTATGAAGCGAACAGAGGCCACATCATTAGGCTCCCAAAGAAGCTGACCACGAAGATTAAAACGGTTTCTGTCGTTTACATCGGGAAGTCCTGGCGAGAAAGCTTCAGCATAACCATCTTGGCTGTTATATCCGCCTGACAAGCTGTAAGCCATATTCTCAGAAAGAGGGCCAGTAACATCAGCCTTGAGGTTGATATTGTTAAAGTTACCATAAGTGCCTGAGACGCTTCCATTGAAATCAAATTCTGGCTTAGCGGTTACAACACTGACAACACCGGCAGAGGCGTTTTTACCAAAGAGCGTTGATTGCGGACCAGATAGGACTTCAACACGCTCAAGCTTTGGCAAATCGCCAATCGCCGATGACGGGCGTGAACGGTAAACACCGTCAACGAACACACCAACGGATGGCTCTAGGCCTGTATTGTTGGCACCGTTACCGAAGCCGCGAATGGTGAATGTTGATTGTGCTGAGTTCTGGTTTGTTGTGACGACAAGAGATGGAACAACAGACTGCAAATCTTTAATATCACGGATATTCGCTTTTTCAATTTCTGCAGCGCCTGTCACTGTGACCGCAACAGGTGTGTCTTGGAGTGTTTGCGCCCGCTTTGTGGCTGTAACGATAATCTCGTCTTCAACTTGAGCCAAGGCTGGCGAGGCGGCAACCATCATAAATGTGGAGCCGAGTAGGAGGGTTTTTTTGAGCATGGTTTCCCCGTGTGCTATTAGGTTTAAGTCATGCAGTCTTGAATGACCGCTATTTATGATTTTATCGCTACAATGCAATTAGTTGCATATCAAGGGACAACCGTCCTTAATTCTGGTTTTCGAAAGACTGTGTCTTATTTAACACATACAAAATTTACAAATTAAACTCCAATAATCAGGCGGCTCTTGGACCTAAATAACTCTTTTGCTTTCGCGCAGCATACAGATTAAAGCCGCGCTATGACCGATACCTCTGAAACAGATACTGAAAACGAAACTTCCATAGGCACATGGCACACGAAGTTTGCACAGGAAGCCGATGCTGGAATACGCGTGGATAAATGGCTAGCAGGATGGACAGAGTTATCCCGCGCCCGCATCGGGTCCTTAATTGAAGCCAAACAAGTCCGGGCTGATGGGGATCTCATCAACAAGCCCACTAATAAAGTTCGCCAAGGTATTGAATATGCTGTCTTTGTTCCGCCGCCAGTGGATGACACACCAAGGCCTGAAAACATAGCTCTGGATATTTTATACGAGGATGACCAACTCATTGTTGTCAACAAACCCTCTGGCATGACCGTACACCCCGCGCCCGGCTCTCGCTCGGCAACCCTTGTCAATGCTTTGCTCTATCATTGCGCGGATAGCCTATCTGGCATAGGCGGTGTGATGCGCCCGGGTATTGTCCACCGCATCGATAAGGACACGTCCGGCGCGTTAGTTGTGGCAAAGACGGATCGCGCTCATCGGTATTTGTCTAAGCAATTTGCCAAACACACAGTAGAACGCGTTTACATTTGCCTCGCACGCAGCATCCCCAACCCGCGCGAGGGACGCATAGCCAGCCGCTTAGCCCGAAGCGTACATGACCGCAAGAAACAAGCGGTTGTCAGGGGGACTCTGAATAATATCGAAGCCTCAGATCATGGCCGCCATGCCATCACAAACTACAAATATATCAAAGGCTTCGGCCAACAACCCAATGCAGCTGTGGGCGCTCCTCAAGTGAGTATGATTGAGTGCAGATTAGAGACAGGCCGAACCCATCAAATTCGCGTGCATCTCGCCCATATTGGCTGCCCTTTATTGGGCGATCCACTCTATGGCAAACAACGCGCATTTCTAACAAGTAAAAGCCCCGGAGAAATCGCCGTTAAAGAGGCCATGAGTCATTTCAAGCGGCAAGCTTTACATGCAGCGAGCCTTGGCTTTAAACATCCCACGACGAAAGAATTTATGGCTTTCGAAACACCCTTACCGCCCGATATGGCAGGGTTAGTGACTGCTTTAGAGCAACTGTAATTCTACAGCTATTTCAACTTGCGCGACCAAAAAGTCTAAATAAGGTCCATCCTCTTAAGAGGAAGGAACAACTTTATGAAAAAACTATTTGTTATAAGCGCGGCCCTCATGGCCATCTCCGCCCCGCCTGCTTTGGCCCAAGACAGCGGTTTCGAAACCCATGTTGGCGTGTCAATCTATGACACGAATGAATTTATCGGTGGCCAAGCCCGCCTTGGCTATATGCATGATGTCGGGAACTTTATGATCGGCGTTGAGGGCGAAGCGGGAACTGCGTTCACTGACACCTCAGAGACAGTCTTTGATCCCGTCATTGGAAATGTCGATGTAGACCTCGGACTCGACTCTAATATTGGAATTTACGGCGTTGCCCGCACAAACCGGAGCTCAAATTTTGGTTTAATAGGCCGCGTGGGTTATCACTCGACAAAATTTGGGGCCGATATTGCTAATGAAGGCCTTGGTTTACTGTCAGTAGGGCTTTCTACGGATGGTTTCGCAGGCGGCGTGGGTATCGACTACGCTTTTGGCAATGACCGCAGAAACGTTATTCGCTTTGATGCAACTTATCTAGACCTCGGCGATCTAGATATTGATGACGGTCTGGCAGTGTTAGCCCTGTCCTATGGTCATAGATTTTAAGCTTAAATCATTTGACCTGAATCTACCCTGCTTCGAGCAGGGTATTTTTTTTGCAAATCACGGCCTCACGCGAGACTCTCCGAAAATTCATTTTGGAACCCTTTAAATTCCGAATGAGTTACTTATATGTACACATCGGAGGGTTTGTATGACTGAAACCAAAACCACATTACCCGCTAAAAAAGCGGCTACGACAGCAAAAACAGCTGACGCCTCATATTCTGGCAATATGAGCCTGTCCGTTACGCTATCACCTGAGCAGGGCCTTAACAGCTATCTTCAAGAAGTGCGTAAGTTTCCTATGCTTGAGCGCGACGAGGAATTTATGCTCGCAAAACGATGGGTCGAGCACCAAGATTCGGCTGCGGCTGAAAAAATGGTGACCTCACATCTACGTCTCGTCGCCAAAATTGCTATGGGCTATCGCGGTTATGGCCTCCCTATCGGAGAAGTCATTTCCGAAGGTAATGTTGGCCTTATGCAAGCGGTTAAGAAATTTGATCCCGATAAAGGGTTCCGCCTCTCGACCTATGCCATGTGGTGGATACGCGCCGCTATACAGGAATATGTACTCCGGTCGTGGTCTCTTGTAAAAATGGGCACAACAGCTGCACAGAAAAAGCTCTTTTTCAACTTACGCCGCATGAAAGGCGAAATGAAAGCTATCGAAGACGGGGATCTGCGTCCCGAACATTTATCCAAGATCGCGACAAAATTGGGCGTAAAAGAATCAGAAGTCACTTCAATGAACCGCAGAATGGGTCATGGCGGAGACGCCTCTCTCAATGTCACGATTGGCAGCGAAGATGGCTCTTCTGAGTGGCAAGATTGGCTTCAGGATGATAGCGCCTCGCAAGAAGAGGTTTTGGCCCAAGACCAAGAACATGATGCCCGTATGGAACTTTTGACCGAGGCTATGTCCGATCTGAATGAGCGTGAGCGCGACATCATCGCAAAACGCCGCTTGGCTGAAAGCCCAATGACTCTCGAAGATCTCGCAGGAATTTACAACGTCTCGCGTGAGCGCATTCGCCAGATCGAAGCGCGTGCTTTTGAAAAATTGCAAGAGGCCATGCTGAAAGCTGCTGGAACGTCTGGCCTTATTGAAGGATAACTATTCAGGATAATTTGGAACAATAACTCGCCTACCCCGTTGATCTTGTGAACATTAACACAGGAGAAACCTATGCAAATCTATGCACGACTTGAACAAGATCACGACAAACAGCGCGAGCTTTGTGAGCAAATCAAGCATACACGCGGCGACTCTCAAAAACGCAACAGACTATGGACTGAACTCCGTGTCGAGCTTGAAGCGCACGCGTCAGCCGAGGAACAGGCATTCTATTCTGAATTGATGAAAGATCCGGACGGAACAGACGATACGCGCCACGCCGTTGAAGAACATCAACTCATGACGGAGCAAATCGAAGTTTTGGATAATCTTGATATGGATGCAGATGTTTGGATGAAAAAGTTTGAAAAACTAGCGCATAAAGTCATTCACCACGTGGATGAAGAGGAAGCAGAATTCTTTCCTAAGGCCAAAAAACTATTTTCTACGCAAGAAGCTGAAGCCATGTGTGACGCATTTAATGAGCGTAAGCCTGCCGAAGTTGAAAAACAAAAACAAGCGGCCTAAACCGCCGGTAAAAACTCAAAACCTCGCTTCGGCGGGGTTTTTATTTGCCTCAACTTTGCCGCAATGGCGGAAGGCCACCACGAAGGCGGCACAACTTCGCCCGATTTGTGCAATTTGCCATAATCATTCCATAGAGCTGTCTTACTGTAAGCTGGTTTGCCGCGCATCAATGCCCCTATCACATAACAGGGACGGAAAAATCATGCGGCTAAAATCACACAGACTTATCACAACAGCTATACTCACAGCGGGGCTTTCATCAGTGGCCTTCGCAAATACACCCACACCTCAACAGCCAAGCGCAACACAGATCGAGTCAGAGCTTGGCCTGAACGATGTGCGCGATGGTTCGCTTCTTTTCAAAACTGACCGCGTGGGTCGTTACGTCAAAGCCCCTATGGTTTCCACCGATGTCAAAATGAAAATAGCGGGACCTATAATACGCACGAAATTATCACAGACATTTAAGAACACATCTGATCAATGGGTGGAGGGTGTATATGTCTTTCCATTACCTGAAAATGCCGCCGTTGATCGTCTGCGTATTGTTGTCGGCGGTCGCTTCATCGAAGGACAAATTAAAGAGAAAAAACAGGCTAAGAAAATCTACGAGACCGCCAAAGCTCAAGGCAAGAAAGCAAGTCTTGTGGAACAGCTCCGCCCTAATATGTTTTCGGCCTCAGTCGCCAATATTGGTCCGCACGAGTCCGTGGCGATTCAAATTGAGTATCAAGATAAAAGCGATATAAAACATGGTGTTGCGTCACTTACCTTCCCTATGACTGTGGCGCCGCGTTTCTCTCCACCCTCCGAAATCATTAAACTTGCCACTGCTGACGGTAAGAGCCTGCCTGTCGTTCTGGACCCTGTCTTGGACAGACACCTCATCTCTCCACCACTTATGAACCCCAAAGATGAACCTACTGAATACTTGCGCCTTCCTGTCAGTATAAACATAGAGCTCGATGCGGGATTTGATATGGCCAGCATTGATAGTCCTT
This sequence comes from Hellea sp., assembly GCA_020629195.1. Lineage (GTDB taxonomy): Bacteria > Pseudomonadota > Alphaproteobacteria > Caulobacterales > Maricaulaceae > Hellea. The sequence continues at coordinate 2,290 of JAHDDT010000038.1, read as the reverse complement.
ACCATGAGATATCGGTAAACCGTATCGATGCGGATAGCGCAAACATCACCCTCACCAACGGTGAAGTTCCCGCCAATCGGGACTTTCAATTGAAGTGGAAAGCGCAACGCTCCGCTGAGCCGCAGCGTGCTGTTTTTAAAGAAACGATTGGCGAGACAAGTTATTTGATGACGATGGTGTCACCGCCTTTGCCAGAGGCTCCAATCTTATTAAAGAGCCATGCCCGCGAGATGCTCTTTATTATCGACACATCAGGTTCTATGGGCGGTACATCTATTGCGCAAGCGCGCCGCGCCTTGAAATTGGGACTGGAACAGCTCGGCCCAGAAGATAGCTTTAATATCACCCGCTTTTCTGGTGACTATTCAAAATTCTCTGATGCCCCCCTCCCAGCCACTGAGGAAAATATAGAACGCGCACTGCGTTATGTGGATCGCCTCAAGGCAAATGGCGGAACTATGATGCGGCCAGCTTTGAGTAACAGTTTCAAGACCAAACCCGACGGAGAACGTTTGCGGCAAATTGTTTTCATCACGGACGGCGCGATCGGGAATGAAACAGAGCTTTTTGCGCTCATTCAAGATAAACTTGGTGATGCGCGTATGTTCCCCGTGGGTATCGGGTCTGCCCCAAACCGATTCTTTATGTCACGAGCCGCAAAATTCGGACGCGGGACAATGGTTATGATCGGAAAAATAGACGAGGTTGAAACACAAATGACGGAGCTTTTTGCGGCGCTTGAAAACCCTGTCCTCACAAATTTACAGCTTAGCCTCAAAGACAAAGGCGAAGCCTATCCCACGCGCCTCCCGGATTTATATGACGGCGAACCTGTTGTCTCTATTGTAAAACTGGCGAGCAGAGATGTGCCTAAATCTCTTACGATTACTGGCGAATATTCTGACACCCCCTATAAAGGCCGCATGGATCTCACCTCGGCCATTCCTGCCAAGGGATTATCTGTCTTATGGGCACGCCAAAAAATTGCTGATTTAGAGGAGCGCCGCTTTGACAGACAAAGCGCTGCCGACATTGATGCAAAAATCCTCAAAACTGCGCTAGATCATCATTTGGTAAGCCGCCTCACCTCTCTTGTGGCCGTTGACGTTACGCCATCAAGGGATATGTCAGACCCGTTACAGACTCTGAAAGTTCCAACGCAATTGCCGGCTGGATGGGATTTTGCCAAACTTGCGTCAAATACCACAGCCGCCCATCGGGCCTCCGCCCCCAACACCCAAACCGCCCCTGCACCACAGCCCATGGCACCTCTTCCCTCTACGGCGAGTCCACATGTTTTGATGGTCTTGCTAGGCTTATTCCTTATGCTCTTTGGCACTCTCACGCGCCGCCGCCGTCATGTATAAAATCGGCTTGATAAGCGCGCTTATTGGCACGACTTTGCTTGGCAATGGTCTTTACATGGGCGGCAAAGCCGTTCTGGCGCAGCAATTATTGGAGCGGTCTTGGAACAAAACGCTCTCCACGGGAGAGATGCATCTGCCATGGGGATGGATGGATGCCTATCCCGTCGCCCGCTTGAGTTTTGAGGGTCAAGCTGATTCGCACATCGTGTTGAACACGGATAGCGGTCAAGCTTTAGCTTTTGGCCCGGCGGTGATTAGCGGTACTGAAAACACGTCTATGCTAGCCATTGCCGCACATAAGAATACGCAGTTTCAAAATCTAAAAAATATGGGCATTGGAGAGATCATTACTCTTGAAAGCTCCGACGGTGAAACCCTCAAATATAGCGTCACTCATAGTGAAATTATGGATAGCCGTAGCCAAGGCATAGCCGTGGAAAGCGCCGCAGAAGCGCCGTCAAAGTTGGCACTTGTCACCTGCTACCCCTTTGACGCCCTAAGCTTTAACGGCCCCATGCGATATGTTGTTTACGCGCAGCGCATTGATGTGAAGATAATGAGTTAAAGGGATAATTCTAAACGCTTTTTCTTAGTTAGACGCTTAATCGCCATGCGGTAAGATGCTTCGATATGAATGCGCAAATTTTCATCATCCAGGCCAGGCTCCGCATAGTGCTGTATCCACTTCATCCCGCGTGAGGCGAGATAAGGCGCAGGCCGCAAGCCAGGTTCTTGGCGCAAGACTTCATAGGCTATGTCGGAGGTTTTAAAAGTGACTTGGAAGCCATCATCACCCTCACGCGCCATAGCAAAGAGCTTGCCGCCAACCTTCCAAACATCCGCTCCGCCCCATTGAATGACATGTTCAGATTGCGGAAGCGTTGCGCAGTAGCAGTTGTATTCGGAGAGAGTCACTGTATGAA
>JAHDDT010000140.1 GCA_020629195.1 Hellea sp. | reverse complement strand
GGGCCTGTTATTCTGATCTCTAATTCGCCTCAACCCTCTGTGTCTATTCCGCATCATTTTTCTCAAATCGGGGTTCAGGGCGAGTTTTATGACGCCATTGTGACCTCGGGCGATGCCACCATAGATGAGCTCTCGCGCCGCGCGCCGGGGCCTGTTTTTAAGCTCGGGCCAGAGCGCGATGATGCGCTTTATGAAAATATAGAGCTGCATTTTTCTGACATTGACCGCGCGAGTTTTATTTCCTGCACGGGGATGTTTGACGATGATGACAGTCCAGAAGATTACCGCGCTATGCTGACCGAGGCGCGGGATGGGGGCTTGCCCTTTATCTGTGCCAATCCTGATGTGAAAGTTAAAGTGGGCGGAAAGATTGTCTGGTGCGGCGGAGCGCTGGCCAAGCTTTACGAAGAGCTGGGCGGTGAGGTGATTTATGCAGGCAAACCGCATGAGCCGATTTACCGTTTGTCGCGCGCTTGGATGGAAGAGATGCTGGGCTATGTGCCGCCGCAAGACCGCGTGCTCTGTATTGGTGATAATATCTTCACCGATTTGCTCGGCGCGCAGCAGCAGGATTATGACTGCCTCTTTATCCAAGACGGGCTTTATGGAGAGACAGAGGCTAAATTTAAGGCTCTGCTCGGGGAGCATGGGATTGCGGCGCGATATATGGCGTCTAATTTGTCTTGGTAAAGCGGTTCGGATTTGCTAGGGCACCCGCATGACGGATAATGTGAAATACTACCTCGAAGATCTCGAAGTCGGGATGAAATCAACGACGACCTCTGTGATTACGGGGGAGATGATAGATACATTTGCCGATATCACGGGCGACCATAACCCTATTCATGTAGATGCTGAATTTGCTGCGACGACCCAATTCGGGCAACGCATTGCGCATGGCGCCTTATCGGCGAGTTTTATCTCTGCGGTGTTGGGTAATGATTTACCGGGGCCAGGCGCTGTTTTCGTTGAGCTAAACCTGCGCTTTCGTAAGCCCGCCTTTATTGGCGATGAGGTGATGGCTGTGGCGGAAGTCGCGGAAATCAATGAGCGCACAGGTCGGGTTAAGATGAAGTGCCACTGTGAAGTCAATGGGCAGAAAATCTGCCGCGGTGATGCGGGCGTCTTTGTGCAGAAACGTCCAACAGACTAAGACGTGAAAACGCTCCAAACCTACACAGATTTATCAGAGGCAGATAAGGGCGCAGTCATTGCGCTCGGTAATTTCGATGGTCTGCATCGGGGTCATCAAGCCGTTATCGCAGAGGCAAAGTCTATTGCAGAGCGTTTGGGTGCGCCGCTGGGTATTGGGCTTTTTCGCCCTCATCCCTTCCGTTATTTTAAACCGGACGCGCCGCCTTTTCGCTTGATGAGCGCGGCAGTGCGGGCCGAAATTATGCCAAGCCTTGGTGTTGAGCGCCTTTATGAGCTTCCCTTTGATGAGGCTTTGCGGGAGATGGATGATGTCGAATTTGTCGAACGTGTCCTGTATCAAGGCCTTGGCATAAAGCATGTCGTCGTCGGAGAGGATTACGGCTTTGGCAAAAATCGCTGCGGTAATGTTGAGAGCTTAATGCGGCTTTGCAAAGCGCGCGGCATTGGCGTGACACCGATGAAGCCTGTTGGCCTTCACGCGCTTTATGGAAAATATGGTAGCACGGAGATCCGCAAGGCGCTGCGCCAAGGCGATGTCTTTCACGCCGCGCATATGCTCTCCCGCCCGTGGATTGTGGACGGGGTGGTGCAAAAGGGTCAGCAGCTTGGCCGCACACTTGGCTTTCCGACAGCTAACTTGCCGTTGGGGGATTTGGTGGTGCCTAAGCTTGGCATTTATTGCGTCGAGACGCGGCTTGAAGGCGAAGAGATATGGCGTCCTAGCATTGCGAGTCTGGGGACACGCCCCACGGTTGGCGGTGAGGGGGTTCTGCTTGAGACCTTCATCTTCGACTTTAACCAAGATATTTACGGCCAACATATCCGAGTTCGCTTTCGCAGCTTTATCCGCGGCGAAGAAAAGTTTGAGGGTCTGGACGCGCTAACGGCGCAGATGAAAAAAGATGAAGCTGGCGCGCGGGCCTTATTTGGTCTGACTTAAGCTCTGCTAAAAAAGGTTCACCAAAACGCGAACTCGGTGTAGTATTTGCATATATTAAAGGATGCAAAAAATGAAACTCGTAAAATTATCACTCTCACTTGTGTTAAGTGCGGCGTTTCTTGGATCCGCAATGGCGCAAGTCGCGGTTGAACTGAGTGCGGAAATTGATGCTTTGGCAAAGCCCTGCGCAGATATTGCCGGTGCAGCGGCTGGGCTGCCCGATGATCAGGCCAAGGCGGTTGCGACGGCTGCTCTTCCCACATGTTACGAAGCTCTAAGCGCTCTTGATAAATTCGAGAAGGAAAAAGGGCCTCTTCTATCTTCCGAAGAAAGCAATTATTTTTATTATGTTGGCGGCACCGTTATATGGCTCACGGCAGGATCGGAAGCGATGAAAAACAATGGCCAAATGACAGCCTCTATTTGTAGTCAGGTCAGATCGGCTGAAACAGTTTGGGGTAACGTCAAAGTTCAGCCAGGAGGCAGCCTAGATACTGAAATGCGCAATAATCAATTACGTAGTTTAATGTTGCCGGTTTGCTTACAGCAAAATTAGACAAGAAAAGGGGTGTTTACGGTGCCTTGTAAACCTCGCCGCCCTTCATAACGAAATCGACATCGCGTAGTTCTTCAATCGACTCTAGCGGATTGCCATCCACGCCAATAAGGTCTGCAAACTTACCTTTCTCAAGCGTTCCGATAACATCATCCAATCCGATATGTTTGGCGGCGACGGTGGTAGCACTTTCGATCGCTTCCATCTCGCTCATACCCGCGGCGACCATATAGGTGAATTCTTCAGCATTTTTGCCGTGTTCAGACACGCCTGTATCTGTCCCAAAGGCAATGTTCACGCCGTTTTCATAGGCAATACGTGCCATATCCTGCATTTGGGGTCCCACTTCGAGGGCTTTCTTGGCCGAATTAGGCGGAAGCCAATCTTTATTCGTCGCCCAATCCACAACGGTCATGCCCGCCATAACGGTCGGGACGAGGGTTGCGTCATATTTCTTGAACAGAGCCGCCGTGCCTGCGTCCAGATAGGTTCCATGCTCAATGGATTTTACGCCAGCCTTAAGAGCAGACTCAATGCCGTCTTTACCATGGGCATGAGCCGTGACCTTGCGGCCCATTTTTGTGGCCGCCTCGACAATAGCTTCCAGCTCGTCGTCAAAGAATTGCTGTCCTGTTCCAGCATTGGTATTTGAGAGAACCCCGCCTGTCGCGGTTATCTTAATCACATCCGCCCCGTTTTT
>JAHDDT010000037.1 GCA_020629195.1 Hellea sp. | reverse complement strand
GCACGCGCTTATCTGTGGCGAGGAGGGTCGTCGTGGCGAGGTCATTGGCAATGCCATGCGCGGCCTTGGTCATGATATCGGCCGTGGCGGGGGCGACAACAACGAGGTCAGCAGAGCGGGACAACTCAATATGCCCCATCTCGGCTTCATCGGTCAGGTCCCATAAATCAGAGTAAACTTTATCACCGCTCAGCGCGCCCGCAGAGAGCGGCGTCACAAATTCCGTCCCGCCCCGCGTAATGATAACGCGAGACGCAATCCCACGCTTCGCCAGCACGCGAATAAGGAAAAGCGATTTATAAGCCGCAATCCCGCCGCCAATAATTAAGAGTATGCGTTTATCTGTCATATGTTATGGGTTACAGCGTTTTTTGAGGGCTGTCATTGGGAATAATAAGACGTTCATATTACTGTATAACCTATCGTCATCCTCGGACTTGACCCGAGGACCCATATTTTCAGCAAATTAGTCATTAAAGTTGATTAGGTGTTGTCCAATGGTGACCCGTCCCACGGGTCTCGTCCGTCGTCTATGATAAATTCCCCTGTCTCTGCATCCATCGGATACCAATTAGGATTATGTTCGTTAATGAGGTCGGTTTTCCATTGACGATACCAACGTTTCAGGGATTTTTCCCGTTGAATGGCGTCTGCCATGGTTTCAAAATGCTCCATCCAAACCAGAGTTTTGATGTTATATTTTGCCGTATGTTTTGATCCTATTCCAACTTGATGTTGGTATAGTCGTTCAACCACATTGGATGTTACGCCAATATACAAAGAACCGTAAGGTTTTGAGGCAAGAATATATACTGTTGGCAGAAACATAGTTCTTTTTTGATGGAGTGGGTCCTCGGGTCAAGCCCGAGGATGACGGCAGAGTGGTATGCTTGCTAAAGTTGCGCCATCGCCCAAACGCCGCTTAAGGCTAATAACGCGCCTGTGCCGACATATGCAATGGGTTTCCACGGTGAGGTTTTTATGGCTGTTTGTGTGACTTGCGGCCCCTTTGAAAGGTCCACATCTCCGTCAGCCCAAGCTTTGGCTAGTGCCGCGATATTCTCTGTGGCATCGGGCAGGCGTTCCAGCGTGCGGCGCGCTTTATCAAGACCTGTGAGCAAATCATTAACGCGGCCTTCCACGCCGAGCTCGCGGCGCATGGAGGCTTCGACGATGGGGCGGCTAATTTCCCACATATCAAAATTAGGGTCTAAGCGGCGGCAAACACCTTCTGTCTGCATCATGGTTTTTTGCAGCATGATAAGCTGTGGCTGCATTTCCATGTCAAAGATTTCAGTGATTTCGAAAAGCTGCACCAGCACTTTGGTCATGGCGACATTTTCAGCTGTTTGGCCAAAGATTGGCTCGCCGACGGAGCGCAGCGCCGAGGCAAAATCTTCGACTGTATGATGAGCAGGGACATAGCCCGCCTCAAAATGCACTTCGGCAATGCGTTGATAGTCTCGCATGAGAAAGCCATAGAGAATTTCGGCATGAAAGCGTTGTTCCTTGGGCGCAAGGCGGCCGAGAATACCAAAATCAATGAGCCATAATGTGCCGTCATCGCCGACAATCATATTACCTTCATGCATATCGGCATGAAAAACGCCGTAATCAAAGGAGCAGGCAAGGAAGCTCTGCATGACTTTGCGCGCAATTTCTGTGCGCTCGCTTTGCGGGCGGCTAAGTATGGTCTCGTCCGAAAGCGCTGTGCCGTCTATCCACTCAGTGACCATGACGTTTTTCCCGCCAAGGCTCCAATGGATTTGCGGAACTTTGTAAAGGCCTGTATCGGCAGCGGCCTCGGAAAGCTCTGAACAGGCGGCCGCCTCAAGGCGCAGATCAAGTTCTAGCATCACGGCGCGATCGGCCGTTTCAACAAATTTCTTCGGGCCGAGGCGTTTGCTCTCGGGAACAAAAAACTCGGCCAAAGCTGACACCATTTTCAGCACATCCATATCATTGCGCATACGCTTTTGAATATTGGGCCGTAGGATTTTGACAGCGACGGTTTCGCCAGATTTCAGCACGCCTTTATGGACTTGGGCGACAGAGGCGGCGGCGATTGGCTCTGACAGGCTCCTGAGCCTCTCCTGCCACGGAACGCCCCATTCGGTTTTAAGCGCGTCCTCCGCTTTCGCCATAGGGAAGGGCGGGACTTTATCTTTCAGCCGCGACAGGCCTTTGACAAAAACAGGATCAAGCATATCGCCGCGCGTGGAGAGAATTTGCCCAAATTTAATATAGGCCGGGCCAAGCTTTTCCAGCGCATTGGCAAAACGCTCGCCGGGATTTTCTGCCCGTCCGCGAATGGCAAAAAGACGTGAGATGCCGCCTAAGAGCTTTACGGGTAGAGGAACAGCACTGGCATATTCTCGTGGGACAAGTGCGTCGTGACGGGTCAGCACCCAACCCGTGCGCAGCAAGCGTAAAAATGTCCATAGAGTCTTTAACATGAAAGGCCTTATAGGCGCGGAAGCTTTAAGGGTATATGGATAAATCCGCACATGAGGCGCATTAAATTTGCAAGACTCGGTGATAAAAAGAAAGGATTGCCTTGCAACAATCCAATTATCAGTGCGTATAATAAATAAGCACAAATGAAAGATTGGATTAATGGCTATTCAAACACAAAATCCTGCAACAGAAGAGATTATCAAAACCTTCGAGCCGTATAGTGACGCGCAAGTCGATTTGGCGATCGCAAAATCTGTTGTGGCCTTTGAAGAACTGCGCAGCTGGCCACTCGAAAAACGTGCCAAACACCTGAAAAAAGCCGCCAAAATACTGCATGATGAAGCTGATAAGCTAGGTAAAATTGTGACGCTTGAAATGGGAAAGACTTACGCCGCTGCGGTGGCAGAAGTTAAAAAATGCGCTGTGGGGGCAGAGTATTATGCAGATACAGCCGCCCAGCATTTGGCAGATGATATCGTCAAAACCGAGGCTAAAAAATCGTACCGTAAATATCTACCTATGGGACCAGTCCTAGCGGTGATGCCTTGGAATTATCCGATTTGGCAGGTTATTCGTTTCGCCGCGCCTGCCCTAATGGCGGGGAATACCGGACTATTAAAACACGCCTCGAATGTGCCGCAATGTGCGCTTTATATTGAAGATATTTTCAAAAGAGCTGGTTTTCCAGAAGGTGCCTTTCAGACGCTTTTAATTGGCGGTGCGAAAGTGGAGCGTATTCTGCGCGATGAGCGGGTTCGCGCTGCGACTTTGACAGGATCCGAACCAGCGGGCGCGTCAGTCGCGTCTATTTGCGGACAAGAGATAAAGCCGACGGTTCTTGAACTTGGCGGGTCTGATGCTTTCATCATTATGCCTTCTGCAGATATTGAAAAGGCTGTTGAAATAGGTACTACGGCGCGGACCCAAAATAATGGTCAAAGCTGCATTGCGGCGAAGCGGTTCTTTATCCACGCCGATATTTATGATGATGTAAAAGCGCGGTTTAAAGACAGCTTTGATGCGCTTACAGTTGGCGATCCTATGAAAGACGGCACAGATATTGGGCCGCTTGTGAATCAAGATGCGCTAGATACGGTTGTTGCTCAGGTCGAGAACGCGCTGAAAGACGGCGCTATTCGCGTGACGGGCGCAGAGGCGGTGAATGGCAAGGGATTTTTCTTCACGCCAGGTATCTTGGAAAACATTTCCAAAGACTCCAACGCCTATCACGAAGAAATATTCGCGCCTGTGGCTTTGCTTTACAAAGTCGAGTCTCTGGATGAAGCTATAGAGATCGCCAATAGCTCGCCTTTTGGCCTAAGTTCTGCGATTTTCACGCAAGATAAGGCTGAACAAGAGCAAGCCATTAATGAACTGGAAGCTGGCGGCACTTTTGTCAATGCGATGTCGGGCTCCAACCCGCATCTCCCTTTTGGCGGGATTAAGCGCTCAGGTTATGGACGTGAATTAGCGGCGGAGGGTATCCGTGCTTTCTGCAATATTAAAACGGTCTATATTGCTTAGACGCGCGATCTGAAATCAGCATAGGCGGCTGTGAGGCCGTCTTTTAAATTGATATTTGGCGACCACCCTAAAGCTTGTAACTTAGCGCCGCTCATAAGTTTGCGCGGCGTCCCGTCGGGCTTAGAACTGTCAAAGACAAGCTCGCCTTCAAACCCGACAACCTCACAAATCATACGGGCTAAATCGGCGATCGTCATATCTGTGCCGCTCCCAATATTGATGGTCTCTGCATCGGAGTAATGTTTCATCACATGCACAAGCGCGTCGGCGCAATCATCAGCATTCAGGAACTCCCTTCGCGGCGTTCCACTCCCCCAGACTGACAGGGTTTCAGCACCATTTTCTTTCGCCTCATGGGCGCGGCGTATTAGGCCGGGAATAACATGGGAGTTTTGAGGGTGATAGTTATCACCTGGGCCGTAAAGGTTCGTCGGCATGGCAGAGATAAAATCTGCGCCATATTCGCGGCGATAGGTTTCGCAGAGATAAACACCCGAAATTTTAGCGACAGCATAAGCGGAATTTGTAGGCTCCAAAGGACCCGTCATCAGGCTATCCTCAGCAATGGGCTGTGGGGCCATTTTCGGGTAAATACAGGAAGAGCCAAGAAAGAGCAGCTTCTCTACGCCCGCTTTATAAGACTCATGAATGACATTGGCCGCCATCATGAGGTTGTCATAAAGAAACTGCGCGGGATAAGTATTATTGGCATGGATGCCGCCCACCTTCGCCGCCGCCATAAAGACCGCATCAGGTTTATTTTCATGAATCCATTTTTGCGTCGCCGTTTGATTACGCAGGTCTAATTCTTTGGAAGATATCGTTAGAACATCAGATGGATTTTCAGCGGAAAGCCTGCGAATAATTGCGCTGCCGACCATACCATTGCCGCCAGCAACCCAAATTTTCTTACCTTTTAAGCTATAGCTCATTTTGCGGCTTCGGCCATGTCGTGCTCCATCATTTCTTTGACTAAATCGTCAAAGCGCGTGGTCGCTTCCCAGCCCAAGACACGCTTGGCTTTAGAAGGGTCAGCTAAGAGAAGTTCAACTTCGGCTGGGCGGAAATAGCGTGGGTCAATTTTAACGACCGTTTTACCGCTTACACTATCTACGCCAATTTCATCTGTTCCTGAGCCCGACCATTCAATATTCATGCCTGCATGTTTAAATGCGCTTTCCACAAAATCACGCACGCTGTGTAACTCTCCCGTACCTAGAACAAAATCATCTGCGGTGTCTTGCTGCACAATGCGCCACATACCTTCGACATAATCACGCGCATGTCCCCAATCGCGCTTGGCCTCTAAGTTACCTAGATATAATATGTCCTCCAGGCCGAGCTTGATACGAGCGGCGGCACGCGTAATTTTACGGGTGACGAAGGTTTCTCCGCGCATAGGGCTTTCATGATTGAACAAGATACCATTTGAGGCATGCATGCCATAAGCCTCACGGTAATTGACTGTAATCCAATAGGCATAAAGTTTGGCTGCGCCGTAAGGGCTGCGCGGATAAAAAGGTGTCGTTTCTGACTGAGGTGTTTCAACAACTTTGCCGTAAAGCTCTGACGTCGAGGCTTGATAAAATTTTGATTTGTTTTCTAGCCCTAAAATACGAATGGCTTCTAATATACGAAGTGTACCCACAGCATCCGAATTTGCTGTATATTCGGGTGTTTCAAAACTAACTTGGACGTGGCTTTGTGCGCCCAAATTATAAATCTCATCTGGCTGTGTTTCCTGAACAATACGGATGAGGTTCGTACTATCGGTCAGATCGCCATAATGTAAAAAAAACTTAGCCCCATCGACATGCGGGTCAACATATAGCGGGTCAATACGCGAGGTGTTAAAGCTTGATGCTCTGCGCTTCACGCCATGAACAATATAGCCTTTCTCCAGCAATAATCTCGCGAGATAGGCGCCGTCTTGTCCTGTGACGCCTGTGATGAGAGCCGTTTTCGTCATATGCATCGATTCCTAAGGCGGTTTTGTTTTGTTTTTCTGCTGAAGTGTGACGAATGTCACATATGCTAAAATAAATCCAGATATACTCAGTAGCTAAGACTAGCGAAATAGCTGTTAAAAAATAAAAGGTTAGAGCGGTAGCATTGCTTTTTTAACGATTTTTTGTCATAAAGAACGCCGCATTGTGGTCTTTAAGAGGTGAGTAAACACATTGTGGTCATAATTGGTTCATACCAGATGTGGCACTTATTTATATTATGGCGCAACTAATTGCGTGGGTGGGACCCAAAATGAGTATGAAAAAACAGTTCTTTGGAACGGACGGGATACGAGGCCGAGCCAATGTTGGGAAAATGACGCCTGATAATGTCATGCGTTTTGGCATGGCTGCAGGAAAATACTTTCTTAATGGCGATAATAAGCGCCACTCAGTCGTGATCGGAAAAGACACGCGTTTGTCAGGCTATATGATTGAACCTGCACTCGTAGCGGGTTTTGCGTCTGTAGGAATGGATGTTAAGTTATGCGGGCCCATCCCAACATCGGGGGTGGCACTTATGACGACACGCCTTCGCGCTGACTTAGGCGTTATGATTACGGCCTCTCATAATGAGTTTTCTGACAATGGAATAAAGCTGTTCGGCCCTGACGGCCGCAAACTTTCAGATGAAGCTGAGCTCCAAATCGAGTCCTTCATGGACCAAAAATGGAAAGAGGGTCTGGCTGTTTCCGAAAAACTAGGTCGAGTTCGCCGTTATGAAGATTTTCAAGCGCGATATATTGAAATTGTGAAATCTACCTTTCCAAAAAATATGCGTCTCGAAGGCCTTAAAATCGTAATCGATTGTGCTAATGGCGCGGCATATAAGACAGCCCCTGACACGCTTTGGGAGCTCGGCGCTGATGAGGTTATTGCCATAGGTGTTGACCCTAACGGTATGAATATTAATGCTGAATGCGGATCGACCTGTACAGATACGTTATCGAAGAAGGTGCTCGAAACTAGCGCGGATATAGGTATTGCTTTGGATGGCGACGCTGACCGCCTTATCATGTGTGATGAGAAGGGGCAGGTTATTGATGGAGATCAATTGTTAGCGCTTATCGGAACGGGATGGCAGGCTAATGGACAACTCTCAAAGCCAGGTATTGTCGCGACAGTTATGTCAAACCTAGGGCTAGAGCGCTTTATTCAAGACCAAAATATGACATTTATCCGAACGGCTGTGGGCGATAGGCATGTTGCCGCGCGTATGCGTCTTGACGGTTACAACGTTGGTGGCGAGCAGTCGGGTCACCTCTTAATGACCGATTTCTCTCCAACAGGTGACGGCACAGTTGCCGCGCTTCAAGTTTTGGCGGAAATTATTCGCAGCGGTAAGCCTGCGAGTGAAGTCCTTAAACTATTTGATCCTGTGCCTCAGCTTCTTAAAAATGTACGCTATTCTGGAGCTTCTCCCATGGATCACCCTGATGTTTTATCGGCTATTGAAGATGCACAGTCCATGTTTGGGAATTCAGGCCGTGTTTTAGTACGGGCATCGGGAACGGAGCCTCTTATTCGTGTCATGACCGAGGGTGATGACCGTGCACAAGTCGAAAAAATTACAAATAAATTGGCTGATTTTATCGAAAAAATAGCCGCATAAGCATTAATATTTTGGCTATTGCTGCTTCTCTTGCATTCTAAGCTTTCCACGACTCAGTCTTTTAGCTAAGCCAAGGCTAAGTCTTGAGGGAAAAGGTGTTGACTGAAACACTTGATATTAATCTAGTTGTCACTGCAGGCGCAATTTTACTGGCAGTATTGGCTTCTCTGTTTGCCTTTCGCGCCCGCATGAACGGAAATGGGGCTGCCGCAGGGTGGAAAAAGAAATGCGCTGAGCTCGATCAGCAAATAGGACAGTTGGATTCTGTATTTGGAGCTTATCCTGGCCTTATTTTGGTTTGGGAAGAAGCAAAACCTAATGTGCAATCAGATTGGGGTAAACCACGCGTTTACGGGTCTCCAGCAGCTCTGGCTTCAATGATGCGTTTTGCAGAAGCCGGTAAACCAAAAGAAATGGCTGAGCGCGTGCTTAATGGTTTGGCTGATCTGAATACTATTAGCGAGTCGGACGAAACCGAATCTTTACGTACAAATATTGCTAATTTACGCAGTAAAGGTGAGCCTTTTTCCATTACAATCGTCCTGCCCGAAGGAAATGTTATTGAAGCTGATGGTCGTGTGGCTGGACGTCAGGTGGTGCTGTGGCTCGAAGATGCGTCTATTCGCGGTGAGGATGAACGTACAGCCATTTCAAGATTCGAAAATAACCGTATCACTGCGGAAGTTGATCCTGTGGCCTTTATTGAAATGATGAGCCGGGCGCCATTTCCTCTCTGGCGTATGACAGGCGCGGGACGCATTAACTGGGTGAATGATGCTTATGTGGATGCTGTCGGCGCCAAAAATGTGCGTGATGTTTTGGATAAACAAACCCATCTAGACGATCAGGCTTCCCTCCAAGCCAAGCGGGTTTTGACAACAAATGAGCGTGTCGAAGATATGCGCAATATCGTTTTGGGTGGACAAAACAAATCAACATCGGTGACGCTCTTTCCTGTTTCAGGCGGTGTTGCAGGTATAGCCATGGATGCTACGGAAGCCGAATCTCTACGGGAAACATTGACACGTCATATTCGGGCCCATGATGAAATGCTTAATGCCATGGACGAGGCCATCGTTATTTTTGGCGCGGATAAGCGCATGAGTTTCCATAACAAAGCTTTTGCGTCTCTATTCGATATTGATGCAGGGTGGTTTAAAGACAGGCCAGCACATAGTGATTGGCTTGACCATATGCGCGAGCGCAATTCTCTGCCAGCTCAATCAGATTATGCGGAGTGGAAACGAAACGAATTATCTCTCTACACAGAATGGCCTGAAGAAATGCCAGATGAACTTTGGGCGCTTCCGGATAGCCGTACATTACGCCTTGTGAGGATGCGTGACCCTCATGGTGGAATATCTCTACTATTCTCAGATATGACCGATTCAATGATGTTAAAAAGCCAACTTGGGACGCTTATTAACGTTCAAAAGGCCACACTTGATAAGCTCTCTGAGGGTATCGCTGTGTTTGGGACAGATGGCCGTTTGAAGATCCACAATGCTGCCTTTGCACGCATGTGGAATCTCGAAGAAGATAGCCTTAAAGATAATCCTCGTTTTTCTAAAATTATCGAAGCAAGCTTACCCTTACATCATGACACAGAATTTTGGGAGTCTCTGAAAGCGCGTGCGACCGATCCCAATCCCGAGGTGCGGCGGCATGTGGATGGCGAGATTACACTTTCTGACAACAGAATACTGACATGGCTTTCACGCCCTCTCCCCGACGGTGCCACGCTTGTAGCTTGGAATGATGTAAGTAGTTCCAGACGCGCCGAAGCCGCGCTTATTGAACGGGCAGAAGCTCTTGAGGAAGCTGACCGCATGAAGTCAGAATTTGTCGGGCATGTGAGCTACCAATTACGTACACCTCTTACAACGATTTCAGGTTACTCCGATTTTCTCCAAAATGGCGGGGCGGGGGAAATGAATGACAAGCAGAGCGAATTTGTTTTCGCGATCCAAAGCGCATCAGAGGATTTGGCGAAAACGATTGACGACATTCTCGACATAGCCGCTATTGAAGCCAATGTCTTGGATCTGGAATTAGGGGATGTAGATATACATTCCGTCTTGGAACATTCTCTAGATTATGTCGCGACCAAGGCCGAAGATACGCGTATTAGTTTGGATTTAAAGTGCGACAAGGATATTGGTATCATACGTGCAGATGAAACGCGCTTAAAACAAGTCGTCTATAATCTTCTCTCCAACGCTCTACGCTTTACAAAACCAGGTGGTCGTATTGAGCTGGGCGGTAAGGCTGCAGAGGGCGGCGGCGTTATGGTTTGGGTCAAAGATGATGGCGTTGGTATTCCTACCGAGCGGCAACCTCAAGTTTTCGGCTCTTTTGAAAGCAGCAGGGGGGGCGCTGGACTCGGTCTGGCCTTAGTGCAGCGCTTTGTTGAAAGACATGGCGGTTGGGTTGAATTGGAGTCCGAAGAAAATGAAGGGACTCACGTAACGGTTTATTTGCCCAAAGAAGCGCCAACAGATGCGGCGCATCCTGAATTGTTTGATAAGATTGCGTAAAGCTTACTGGCTTTCAGGCGTGCTAACAGTGATACCATCTAGCTCATCACTCATGAGGATTTGGCAAGAGAGACGAGAATTATCTTGAACGTCTTCAGCAAAGTCTAACATAGAATCTTCCATGTCATCTTTTGCTTTTAACTTCTCTAGCCAATCTTCCGCGACATAGACGTGACAGGTTGCACAGGCACAGGCACCTCCGCAATCCGCATCGATACCGGGTATCATATTTTGAACCGCAGCTTCCATGATAGAAGTTCCGTTTTTAGTTTCGACTTCGCGTGAAGTGCCTTCGGCATCAACAAAATTGATTTTTGGCATAGTCATTATCCTGTAATTCGTTCCGTTAGTTATGTAAGGGCTTGCGATGATTTTGCAAGCGCGTATCAATGCGATATATGCAAACGTTTACTTTGATAGGTGAGTCCCAAATGCTTGGCTTTGGGTCTAAGATGATGTCGCAACTCTCTGCGGGACAGGTGATCTGCCTGACAGGTGATTTAGGCGCAGGCAAAACGACCTTGGCGCGCGGCATGATACAATCTGTCCTTGGCAGCATTGATGTGCCTTCTCCGACCTATACGCTAGTTCAAACCTATGAATGTCCCGATTTTGAACTGTGGCATTGCGATATGTATCGCCTCGAAAAACCCGAAGACGGATATGAGTTAGGGCTTATTGATGCCTTTGATGAAGCCCTCTGTCTTGTGGAATGGCCCGACAAGCTCGGTAGTCTCATCCCCGAAGAGGCTCTGCATGTTGATATCGCATTTGAGGGCGAAGGGCGTAAGCTTACGCTAAGAGGATTTAAAAATATTACATGAGCCGTGACGCCGAAATTGATATGTTCTTAAAAGAGGCTGAGTGGAACACCGCAATACGTATTGCTGTTCCAGGTGATGCCTCAACACGGCGATATGAGCGGCTAACATTAGGCGCGGAAAAGGCTGTTCTCATGGACGCCCCTAAAGGCGCAGAAACCTCAAGTGAGCCAGAGGGTGCTAGTGTAGAAGATAGGCAGGCTTTGGGATATAATGCTCTAGCGCGGCTCGCGGGGCCTAATCCCGAAGCCTTTGCATGTATTGCAAATGAGCTTACAAAACGCGGTTTCTCTGCGCCCAAAATAATCGCGGCTGACTTAGATAAAGGTTTGATGCTTCTAGAAGATTTAGGGGACAGCCTTTATGCAAATGTTATTGCCAAAGATAGCGCTATGGAGCGACCGCTTTACGAAGCCGCAATAGATACGCTCGCTGCGATTTACCGTTCAAGTTTTCCAGCGAAGATGCACTTTCAAGATATGCCGTGGTGCGTGCGAGATTATGATTTGGCGGCCTTGCAAGCCGAAGCGGATTTGTTTTTGGATTGGTATGCCAAAGATTTCGGCCGAGATATACAAGGTGCGGCGCGTGAAAATTGGTATAAGATTTGGGCTGGCTTATTTAAAAGCCTATCGTCTCATGCCTCTGGATTAGCGCTACGTGATTTTCATGCTGAGAATATATTTTGGCTCCCCGAGCGCCAAGCAACATCGCGTATAGGGTTGATAGATTTTCAAGATGCTCTTTTTGCACATCCTGCTTATGATCTGGTAAGTCTGATTGAAGATGCCCGTCGGGATGTTTCGCCTGAACTGGCCTCCCCATTGCTTGAGCGCTTCTGCGAAAAGGTAGGTCTGAAATGTGACGACACATTTAAGACGGCCTATGCTGTGATGGGTGCACAACGTAATGCAAAAATATTGGGTATTTTCGTGCGCCTAGCGGAGCGAGATGGGAAACCGCATTATCGCGAGCTTATTCCGCGCGTCGCTGCTCATTTTAAGAATAATCTCGAAGATCCAAAATGTGCGGATTTGAAAAATTGGATTTCGAAAAACGTCCCTGAGGCTTTATCATGATCAAAACAGCCATGGTTATGGCCGCAGGACACGGGACGCGCATGCGCCCCCTAACCAACGACCGCTCCAAGGCCATGGTTAAAGTCGCGGGAAGGCCGCTTATTGATCATATGCTCGATCGGCTTGAGCTAGTTGGTGTGAAGCGGGCCGTTATCAATGTTCACGCCCATGCGGATCATCTGGAGGCGCATCTCGCAACGCGGAAAACTGGCCCTGAGATTATTATTTCTGATGAGCGAGAGCAACTGCTGGAAACAGGGGGCGGCGTTGTGAAGGCGCTACCGCTCTTAGGAACGGAACCAGTTTTTATCTGTAACATCGACGCCATTTGGCACCCTTTTGAACCTGTTTTGGAAAGCTTGATGAAGAGATGGAATCCCAAGGTTATGGATGAGTTGTTGCTGTGTGCGCGAGCGGATTGGTCGCTCGGCTATGCAGGCAAGGGTGATTTTAACATTCATGATGATAGCAGACTAACCCGCCGAGGCGGCGAAAGTGCCAGCCATGTTTATGCGGGCGTGCAGATATTCAAACCTGCCTTGGCCGAGCCTTTTAAAGTTGAACGTTTCTCCCGTAATAAAATTTGGGATGAGACGCTAAAGCGCCGTAAATTATTTGGTACTGAACTTCCTGGATATTGGATGCATGTAGGTGATCCCCGCGCCGTTATTGCTGCCGAGGCTGTTTTAAATGAAGCAAACAATGCCTAAACCCAATGTTTTTAACATGCCGTCTGGAGCGGCGTTTCTACCATCCCTTGCGAAAGGCTTGCGGGAAATATATGGCGAGCGTTTAAATGATGCGCTTATCTTATTGCCGACGCGCCGTGCTGTACGGGCTTTGGGGGAAGCCTTTGTAGGGGATAGTGGAGCAAGCCTATTGCCTCGCATGCGCCCTTTGGCAGATATCAATCCTGAAGAACCGCCCTTTGAACCGGGTGAGCTTGCAGGATTGGTTAAGCCAGCAATAGACCCGATGCAGCGCCGTTTTGAGATGGCCCGGCTTATTTTTCATTATCACAAAGCAATCTCAGATCTTCCGCTTGACCCTGCAGGGGCCTTGGCCCTAGCCGATCCATTGATTGCTATACTTGATGATGCTGCCATGGAAGAGGCAGATATTTCACGCATTACAGATTTAAAGAACATTCAAGACTTCGCAGCTGAACATTTTAAATATGCGATAACGCTTTATGAAATTGTCCAAAATTATTGGCCCAAACGTTTAGGGCCCAATGAATTGGATCTGATGGAGCCGATGCAGCGACGCGTGGCTTTATTAAACGCCCTGACAGATATTTGGCAGCTTAACCCACCGCAATATCCAGTCATTGTAGCGGGCTCTACGGGAACTTTAGGAGCCTCAGCCCGGTTAATGAAATGCGTTGCTCATTTGGACGACGGCATGATTGTACTCCCAGGTCTTAATAATGCTGTCCCAGATGAAGCGTGGAAAGATGTTGGACCGCAGCATCCGCAAAACTCACTTAAAAATTTGATTGAGACTATTGGCATAGAGCGCAGTGACGTTAAAAATTGGCCCTATATTGAGGGCCGCAATCCCAAAGATCTTGATGCTCGCCGCCGTATTATATCGGAAAGCCTTGTTCCGATAGAAGTGACGGGGGATTGGCCTAGTCGTATAGATAATATAAAAAAAGGAGCTGCGGAAGGAACAGAGCCTTTTTTTGAAGCGCTAAAAGGCTTGTCAATTATCGAAGCGGATAATGACGAAGAAGAGGCCCTCGCAATCGCGCTCATTTTACGCGAGAGCTTGGAGCCTGACAGCGGCACTGAAACTACAGCCTTGGTCACGCCCGACCCCGCTTTGGCGCGGCGGGTAAAATCCAGACTGAGGCGCTGGAATGTTGAAGTGGATTACTCACAAGGTGAGCCATTGGAAGAAACCTCTCTAGGAGCCTTCATCACAGCGACTATGGATATCATAAAAGATTTTAGTAATGCGCATATGATGTCCGTTCTATGTAAGCATCCGTTGAGCGCGGCGGGGCTTTCGCTTGGACAGTTGAAAGCAGAGTGGAATTTGCATGAATATCATATGAGGGCTGATAGAGACCCTCCATCTTTGTCTTCATTCACTGAGTTTTCGCGACTGGAAAAAATTTTCTACCCCCTCAAAAAATTTAACGAAGGCCTTGCGAGTGATTGGGCGAAGCACGTTGTTGACGTCGTTGAAGCGTTGGCTGCAACGCATGAGACGCCAGGTGCGCTACGTCTTTGGATCGAGGATGCTGGAGAGAAAGCGGCAAGTTTATTTGAAGATTTAATGATGCATGGTGATGCGCTTCCACTGATGGATGCAGAAGATTTTTCAAAGCTTCTTGGTACGTTGATGAGAAGCCGCGTGGTACGACCTCGTTATGGGACAGACCCTCGATTGGCAATTTTAGGGCCGCTCGAAGCGCGTATGCTAGATTACGATAAGGTGATATTGGGCGGATTAAATGAAGGTATCTGGCCATCTGCGCCCTCTATTGAACCGTTTTTATCGCGAGGCATGCGTAAGACATTGGGGCTGTCTTTACCTGAGCGACGCTTTGGTTTGTCAGCACATGACTTTGCCGAATTATCTGCGAATACAGATGTTATCCTAACGCGATCCAAACGCTCTGATGATGGCCCAAAAGTCGCTTCGCGCTGGCTCTGGCGTTTGCAGACATTGATGAAAGGTGCATTGGGTGAGGCGGCCGCTACAAAGGAGTTGGCTGATGCGAATAGATATCTAGATTGGGCACGGGACATGGACTATGTTGCCCCGAACGACGTTGAAGTTGCAACGCGTCCAGAACCGCGCCCGCCTGTGGATGCGCGATGGCCAAAAGCGCGTAAATTATCCATCACCCAAATTAAAACATGGATACGTGATCCCTATTCCATCTATGCACGTCATGTTCTTGGTCTGAGTCCACTTGCGGAGTTAGATGCCCCACTTGATGTGCGTGATTACGGCAATGCTATTCACGCTGGCCTTGAAAATTTTGTAAATGATTATCCTAAAGACCTTCCGAAAGATGCTGAGGCAAAATTGGTTGATTACTTTGAACATGCTTTTGCCGTGCGTCATTATCCTGATTATGAAATTGCGAAAGAACAAACTCGTTTGAAAAAAGTTTCAGCGCAAATCATTGAATGGATGAAAGAGCGCCGGGCTACAGGTTGGGCTGTGCGAAAAACTGAAGCTCGTATAAATTACACTTTAAGGCCACAAGATTTCACCATAACCGGATATGCAGACCTCATTGAAAAAGGTCCGTCTGGATATGGCGTTACGGATTATAAAACAGGCGCACCTTCGACTTTAAAAGTCGTCCAAGCAGGGTTCGATCCGCAATTGCCTCTCACCGCGTATATTCTGGCGCAAGGCGGTGTTAAAGGGCAAGGCGCGGATAAGGTAGACGCCCTGAATTATGTGAGGATCAAAGGATCAGGCAATGGCCATGATTTGGTTTATTCATTAACGCCGCCTGCCAAAGATGCTTGGCCAGCCTCTGACTACGCGGCCGAAGCGTATAAAACTTTAACGGAACTCATTACGGCTTTTGATAGGATCGAGACACCTTATTCGTCTCAACCTCGCGCACAATACACACATGATTACGGGGATTATGATCATCTTGCGAGACGGGATGAATGGGCGAGGCTAGGCAGCGTTTCGGGCGAAGGCAGTAATGGCCAATAGTCCCGAATATATCGCAGCCGTTAAGGCTCAAGGTCAAGCAGCGGATCCCTCATCAACACGTCTCGCCTCCGCTAATGCGGGTTCGGGTAAAACACGTGTCTTGGTCAATCGTGTATCACGTATATTGCTAGGCGGAACGGCGCCCGAAAATATTCTTTGCCTGACCTACACAAAAGCGGCGGCGTCGGAAATGCAAAGCCGCCTTTTCGAGACCTTGGGCGAATGGTCTATCTTGGCAGATGAAAAATTACGCAATGAACTGAATGAATTGGTCGGAACTGAAAATCACAGCTTATCCCTAAAAAAAGCACGTCAGCTTTTTGCAAAAGCGCTTGAGACTCCTGAAGGATTGAAAGTTCAGACCATCCATGCATTTTGCGAACGCATATTGTCACGGTTCCCTATTGAAGCAGGTATCCTTCCGGGCTTTGAACCATTGGATGAAGCCGAGACGGCGGCTATTCGAGAAGAGGTACGCGAGACATTATATAGGTCTGCCGCAAGCAACCCCGATAGTGATTTGGCCCGTGCTTTATCTATGCTCACAAGTCATATGGCGGATACGACAATTGAAGGCCTGCTTAAGTGGGTGTCCCAGTCTGGCGATAAAATTCAACACTGGGTGGAGGGCGGAGGCGTTCGTGCTCTTGCTCAAATATTGGACATTTCTGAAGATGCCAAAGAAGAAACTATACTGACAAAAGCTTGGGATGAAACTCCTCACGAGCAGGTCAGAAAAATTGCGGGGGCTTTGGTTGAAAGCCCGTCTGTGGGTGATCGTAAAAAGGGTGACGTGATCTTACAGGCTTTGAATATATCGGATGGGGCCAAAGCTTTTACGGCATATGTCTCCGCATTTTTAACTGCAGATATGTCTGCACCTTTGAAAAATATTATTACAAAGAAAGGGCCGCCATCTGCCGTGGCTATGTATGGCCACAAATTAGATGAACCCAGTCATGAGCTTGCTCGGGTTTTATTAGCATGGGAGCAGGCGCGTGCAGCCAATTGCCTCTCTATGACGCAGTCTGTTTTCGTAATTGCGACAGCTTTTGTAACGGCGTTTAAGCATGCGAAAAATAAACGGCGTGGTTTAGATTTTAATGATCAGATTCTATTGGTTCGCAATCTTTTAAGCCGTAGTGAAGTTTCAGACTGGGTACGTTACAAACTTGATGGCGGTATAGAACATATTTTGCTTGATGAGGCTCAAGATACAGCGCCTGCCCAATGGGATATAATAGACTCGCTTGCGGAAGAGTTTGACCAAGAGGATCGGGATGTGCCGCAACGCCGAACACTGTTTGCTGTGGGCGATGAGAAGCAGTCTATTTACTCGTTCCAAGGCGCGGAGCCGGAACAGTTCCTCAAGAAAATACAAAAATATACGGGAGGTGAAGGGGCATTATCTCCGCGCATGCGTATGTCATTTCGTTCAGCCCCTGAAATTTTACGTTTTGTGGATCAGGTGTTTGTTGATGATAAAGCTATTCAGCGCATGTTTGATGCAGAGGATTATCCTTCCGCCTCAGATCTTGTTCGTCACACAGCCCACAGGGAGGATGGAGGTCAAGTCGTCCTTTGGCCTGCCACTGAAAAACCTGAGGCTGAAGATGACAAAGCGCCATGGGACACGACGCCTGTTGATGCTTTAACAGACGGCGATGCTCGTGAACAATTGGCACGCGAAATCGCCAAACAAATTCAAATTTGGATAAAAAATAAAGATCCTATTTTTGATCGAAAATTGGGCTATTCGCGCCCTCTACGAGCGGGCGATATTCTTATTCTTGTGCGGCAACGTAATGATTTTTTCGAAGCGGTTATTCGAAACCTCAAAGCTTGCGGCGTAGCGGTCGCAGGAGCAGATAGGCTTAAACTCAAAGACTCCATTGCGGTCAAAGATATGCTATCTCTAGCAAAATTCACATTGTTGCCAAAAGATGATTTGTCTTTGGCTGAGGTGCTTAAAAGTCCCTTCTTTAATTACTCTGTTGAAGACCTCTTTAAGGTTTCCTCGCGCCGAACAGGATCGCTTTGGAGTGCTGTTCAATCCCGCCGACCTGACTCTGCTAAGATATTATTTAAAATATTATCCTATGCTGGTAAGTACGCGCCCTTTGAGTTTTTTACGCGTGTCCTCGACATGACCGGGGCCAGCGGCAAAAGCATGATATGGCAAATTTATAAACGCCTAGGATTAGAAAGCAAAGATGCCATAGAAGCCTTTCTTGCTCGGGCCTTGGCGCATCAGCGCTCGGGATCTCCATCATTGGCACATTTTGTTCGTAGTTTCTCCGCCGATGATCAGGAATTGAAACGGGAAATGGATAGCGCTTCAGGTGATGTTCGCGTCATGACTGTTCACGGATCCAAAGGGTTAGAAGCACCTGTCGTATTTTTGCCGGATACGACGCAGCTCCCAACCAAGTCCGGCCCCGTCATTCATCTTGATAGTGGTTTTGCTATCCCTTCAAGTTCGAAACACATGCCGTCTGCACTATTGCCCTATAAAGAGGCTATGAAGGCGAAGCGAGAGCAGGAATATTTGCGTCTTCTCTATGTGGCTATGACGCGTGCAGAATCTCGCCTTATCATATGTGGATACAAACATGGCCGCGGTAAAGGCGCGGTCAGTAAGAAAAGCTGGTATGAAGATATAGCGTGTGCTTTTCAAGGATTGGAAACGAGTACAGTAAAAACTCCATTTGGTGATGGTCTATCTTTTGGCCGCGGCGCGGAGTCAATCAGTCGCAAAGAGGTGGTTGATGAAAAACAAAGTGAGGGTCTACCGTCTTGGATTTCTGAATCTGTAGCGTCGGTGCGCAGACCAAGGCGCCAAGTCACGCCCTCGCATCTCCTCGCCCCGCCGCCGCATAGAGATATGCCTGTGCGCTCCCCATTAACCCAAGCCGCAGAGACACGCTTTATGCGCGGCAACCTTATTCACAAATTGCTGGAGATATTGCCAGATTTCGAAACGGGTAAACGCGTCGATATCGCTGAGAAAATGCTCTCAACTTATAAGGCGCTGAGCCTTGAGCAAAAAGATCAAATTATATCCGAAGTCTTTGCGGTTCTTAATGCGCCAGAATTTGCAGAAATTTTTGCACAGGGCAGCCGCGCTGAAATTTCGCTTGCGGGTTCTGCAAAAGGGCTTCCGGCTGACCTTTATCTCAATGCGCAAATTGACCGGATAAGCGTAACGGATAGTAAGGTCTTTATCGTCGATTATAAATCAAATCGTCCGCCGCCACTCACGCAAGACGGCGTGGCGGATATGTATTGGGGGCAGATGGCGGCCTATCGCGAACTTGCGAAGGAAATTTATCCCGAGCACGACATCATATGCGCCTTGCTTTGGACAGATGGTCCGCGCCTCATGGTTTTAGATGATAAGCGTTTGGACATGGCCTTGACGCAGATAGCCTCTCTTCCTACCTAAAGCTCAATAAAGAATCTATCTAAGGAGCCTGATATGGCCACTGTAAAAGTCTCAGATGCTAGCTTTAAAGCTGATGTCATCGAATCCGAAACACCTGTCCTTGTTGATTTTTGGGCAGAATGGTGTGGCCCATGTAAGCAAATTGGTCCGGCTCTCGAAGATATTTCCGAAGAAATGGGCGACAAGATCAAAATTGCCAAAGTTAATATTGACGACGACCCTGAAACCCCTGCAAAGTTTCACGTGCGCGGTATCCCTACATTAATGATTTTCAAAGGCGGGCAAGTGGTCGCCACGAAAGTCGGTGCAATGACAAAGACCAAACTCGCCGAATGGGTTGGAGAACACACAGATAGTGGCAGCGCTTAAACCGACACTTCAGATACACAGTTAATTTCAAATGCAGCTTACTTTAAATCAGTGAGCTGCGTTTCTATTTGATTTGCATCTATCTCGCTAGTTTGAGGGATAAGCCGTACAGAGACAGGGTTTGGATAAAGACTCAGCATCGCGCCTGAAACAGCGTCGGTTACGACGAATGGCGAGCCCATAACGACTCCGCCACTAATCACCATTGCTGATGCGAGACCTGAAAAAAATGGAATAGAGGTTGAGGCCGCAGCTGCAGCTTCTACTGCAGTAACCGCTGTTAAAGCGCCAACCGTAGACGTGCCTGCAACTTTACCCTTTGCACCAGCGCTTGATAGTATTGTAGCTCTAACAGGTTGATAGCCAGTCATGTCAATTTTGGCGATGAATTTAGAGCGGCGGGGCAATTCAATTTCACAAGGAGTTGGCGCACAGCCAAACGTGCTAGGGTTTAGGTCTGGATTTGATAAACGGGCTTTTTTGCTTTGGGGTGTTTCTAACGTCGTTGTGACTATTGCCCCAGGCGGATCAGTAATGACTTTAAATGGCTCTGTAGTGCCTCGAATGACAGTTGCGCAGCTTGCTTGAAAGCCCAGTAAAAGGACACATATACGCTTTGTGTCCCTCCATATATTCATTGATTGTTATATCCAGTTTGCAGAGCCTTATTAGCTCTTCTATCGCGTTTTTTCTCTTCGCGTTTTCGTCGCTTCTCACGCAGCGCTGCAACACCGGGATGCGGCTCAAATATAGTACCTTCTGGTGGTAGATTTATAAATATGGGATTTGGCCTGATATTCATCATAGCACCTGTTGCGCCGTCAACTCCAAGAGCCACTGCGCCTATTCCTAATGTTGCGACTCCCGCTGCGGCAGCAGCTGTCCCCACGGCCACTCCGCCAGTTCCCATTAAACCTGCAACCAATGTACCTGTTGCAAGTCCAATGCCCGCACCTGTAGCTGCCGAACCTGCTAAGTTTGCATTTAAACTCTCCCGGTGCAGCCCATAATCAACACCAATTTCGACATCTTCATACCCGCTTTTACTAATTGTCAGAATAAACTCTGAGCGTCTGGGAAGTTTAAACTCACAAGGTGTTGCCGCGCAGCCATAGTAAGTTGCTTCTAAATTGGGGTCTTTACGCCGTGCAGATTTGCTTTCGGGAAGTTCTTTATCGGTGATGACAACCGCACCAGGCGGCTCGGTATCAATAACCATTTTATCCTTGGTTCCACGCGCCACTGTTGCGCATCCTGAGAGATAAATTCCTACTAAGGATAAAATTACGAAGTGCCGTTTCATGTAACACCCTCCCAGAAGCAAAATGGAAAGGTTCTAACGTGGACTCAAATCAGCTTGAGTTTCAGAAAGTTACAGATATTAGAGTTTCAGAACTTCCCCTGCCAGATAAAGTGAGCCGCATATTAGGATACGTGGCGGCACAATGGGTTCTGCGGCTGTCTGGCGCGAGAGAGCTTCGCCTG
>JAHDDT010000139.1 GCA_020629195.1 Hellea sp. | reverse complement strand
CGCAAATTTTTGGCTTCGCATTTTGGCGTCGAAGTCCTCCAAGTATGACGCTTGGCTAATTGACGTGAGGAGCATCACCATCACCACTTAAGCCCTCACTTCGTTCGAGCGGATGATGTTGATGATAAGCGACATTCCGCCCTATGGGATTAACTATACAGTGTCCCATCTGGTGCGTATATAGAGACAACTAACAAGACGGCAGAGCTATGACAGAATATCGTAATAAACCGACGGAGTTTCATACGCCGACACCAGCGGAGCTTAAAGCGCGGAATAAACGCAATATTGCTATTGCTGTGGCTTTGGCGGTATTTATGATTTTTGTCTTTGTGACGATGGTTTCAAGAGGGATTATTCCTGATGTCCACTCATCGTAAAACGGCTCTTATATTGACGGGCGTTGGTCTGTCGATGCTTGCCCTTGGGTTCGCGTCCAAGCCGCTCTATGATACTTTTTGTAAAGTCACAGGTTATGGCGGCACGACGCGTGTGGCCGAAGATAATTTATCCGAAGTCTTAGACCGCAAAGTTCAAGTTAGTTTTGATGCGAACGTCAATGGTTTGCCGTGGGAATTTGCGCCCGAGCAGCGCGCTATGACGGTACAGCTTGGCCAAACAGGACTCGCTTATTACAAAGTCAAAAATGAGAGCGACAAGCCGATGGTGGGAACGGCGACGTTTAATGTAACGCCAATCAAAGCCGCGCCGTTTTTCATTAAGACCGAGTGTTTTTGTTTTACCGAGCAGCGCGTAGAGCCAGGACAAGAAATTTCTATGCCAGTGCTTTATTTCGTGGACCCACAGTTGGATGAAGATAAACGCCTTGAAGATGTGACTGATATTACGCTCTCATACACGTTTTTCGAGGTTGAAAACCCGACAGATGCGCAAGCAATTTCGTCTGTAACGCCCAAAGGGGCACGCAAAGCGCCTGACGCAACGCCTTAAATATGACATGCGACCTTGCGCCGCGAGGTCGTAATCGGGCACTTTCCGATGTTGCAGGGACGGGCTAGCTTGGTTATAGCCTTTAAAAATACCAGATGACGACTCGTCATCCAATGACTCTTGTGAGGGACTTATGGCCGGACACGCCGTCGAACATGACTATCATCTAATACCGCCAAGCCCATGGCCGTTCCTATCTGGTTTGGCTTGTTTGGTATGGGGCCTTGGCATGGTGACCTTCTTTGCGGGCCTGGTGGACCGCACAGGCGACGCGCCTATGATGGAATGGTTTTTCGGTAATGGTCTCGACACGTTAAAGTCTTCAATTGTCGGTGATGGATCTGTTTCTGGGGGGTGGTTCTTTCTCTTAATCGGGTCACTTTTTGCTGCTTACGTCATGTATGGCTGGTGGAAAGATGTAGCTGCTGAATCAGAAGCGGGTGATCATACGCCTGTTGTTGATATTGGTCTGCGATACGGCATGATCATGTTCATTATGCAGGAAGCCATGTTCTTTGTGGGTTGGTTCTGGATGTTCTTTGAATTGGGTTTGTTCCACAAAGTCCGCGCGACATGGAACCCTGATATCCTTGAAAATGCCTCTGAATATGCCACCTCTATGGCACCAGGGGTAACTTCTGTGGATGCTTGGCATTTGCCACTTATGAATACACTTATTCTTCTGCTTTCAGGCACGACGATCACATGGGCTCACCATGCTCTGATGCATGGCGACCGGAAGGGTGCTAAGTGGGGATTATTCCTGACAATTGCTCTGGGTATCCTTTTCACATTTGTGCAGATGTATGAATATGCTGAGCTTTTTCACCATAGTTCAGAAGGTGGTCACCCTTGGATTGGCGCAGATGCTTATGGCTCTGCCTTCTTTATGGCGACAGGTTTCCACGGCTTGCATGTTTTGATTGGGACGATCTTCTTGCTTGTCTGTTATGCGCGTTTGCTAAAGGGCGGTTTTAAGCCTGAGAAGCATTTCGGTTTTGAAGCGGCGGCTTGGTATTGGCATTTTGTTGATGTCGTTTGGCTCTTCCTATTTGCCTTTGTTTATGTTGTCTTTGCCCTTAATGGCGGCGGTGCGCATTAACAAAATAAAGCGCCTTGCGCTGAGATATATCGCGGGCAGGATAAGACTGCGTAATGTAGGTCTTTCATGAAACTACACTTCAAACCCATGCCGTGGTTGACGGTGAGTGTTGCTATCTGTTTGGCAATACTCATCAGCCTAGGCACGTGGCAATATCAACGTTTGCAATGGAAAACGGCTTATCTTGCAGAAGTTGAAGCCGCTGTTAATGCGGCGCCATTAACCTCTTGGACACAGCTTAGATCTGAGGTCGATCAAGATAATCCAGTGGATTTCCGCCGTGCTGATATTCTAGCTGGGACTGTGAGTGAGGCTCCAGCCTATTTCGTGTATCAGCCTCGTAAGGGGGGTATCTATTGGCGCTATTTTCAACAGGTGAATGCAAAGGGCCACCAATTCTTTGCGGCGACTGAGTCTGTGCCGGATAGCGAAAAAGAGAGTTATGACGCGCCAAAACAAACATCTTCAATTCGTCTAACGGGCTATATACGCAAGAATGAACCTATGGGGTTTATGGAACGTCTAGTGAAATCAAAAGCTTCGCCAAACCAAAATAGATATTTCAAATTTGACCAAACAAAAGATTGGTCTGCAAATGGAGCCGCGACGGATTACTATCTTGATGTCGTGGCGATAGACCGCGATGCCTCTGATTTACCAATTAAGCGGCCAGAAATTCGAAATAACCATCTGGATTACATGCTGACATGGTATAGCTTTGCCGTAATCTTACTCATCATATATTTCATTCTACACTTCCGAGCAGGGCGCTTAAAATTTTCATGACTAAAGCTGATACCAATACGGTCCTGACGGGGATCGCGGCCGGAGGATCTGTTATTTTAAGGCATCCGCGATGGTCAGATTATGACAGTTGGAAAGAGCTGCGCAGAGAGAATAAAGACTATCTTACGCCATGGGAACCCACATGGGATGCACGGCATTTGACGCGGCTAACATATCGTTCAAGATTAGCAAAATTTAAAAAAATGGTCGCCAATGACGAAGCTTATCCTTTTCATATCTTTCGTGCGTCGGATGACCGCCTCATTGGCGCCTGCAATATTACGCATATTCAGCGTCAGGTCGCGCAAACAGCCCAACTTGGCTATTGGGTCGGGGAGCATTATGCGCGGCAAGGTTTTGCCCGGGCCTCGGTATCCGCTGCTTTAAAGTTTTGCTTTGAAACCCTAGGACTGCACCGCGTTGAAGCTGGGGTGCAATCTGATAATGTGGCGTCTATTAAAGTTCTTACCGCGATGGGCTTTATCCGCGAAGGGACGGCCAGAGGTTATTTGAAAATAAATGGTCAATGGGAAGACCATGATATTTACGCAAAGTTGAGTAGTGACT